>NZ_KZ454940.1:312719-625438 GCF_002797355.1 Bacillus xiapuensis
AAATGCTTCCTGGCCATCACCAACCGTGCCACTCTATCATCGATAACTTACAAAACGGAAAACTATACCTTTATTGTATCATATCCACTCATTTTCACAATAAATATTTTCATTGAATACCCTATTCCTGCGCGCAGGATAGAGAATGAGCAGATAACTGCGGTTAATAGAACCTTTTGAAACTGTCAAAGCGCTGCTTGAAATACGAATTATCCAAGCTGGTAATGGTAATTCCGTGAGAGGAGCTTGCTTGAATGAATTGGTTGCCGCCAATATAGATCCCCATGTGAGAAATGCCCCTCTTGTATGTATTGACAAAAAAGACCAAATCGCCCGGCTGCGGTTTGTTCACGTAATAGGAGCGGCTGTAATAGCCATCCGTGTTCGTCCGCGGAATTTTCTTGCCTGTCTGGTTAAAGACGTAATAAATAAAACCGCTGCAATCAAAGCCGCTCGGCTTACTGCCTCCCCAAACGTAAGGAGTCCCCATATGCTTCTTCGCTTCCGCTAATAAACGCGAAACCGAGAAAGACGAAGGCGCTTGGCTCGGCGGCGTCACGGATGACTTCGGAGATGGGCTGGCGGTGCCGCGGACCTTCAGCTTCTGACCCACATAAATCAAATCGGACCGCAATCCATTCAGCTGTTTCAGCTCTGCCACGCTTAACCGGTAACGGCTGGCGATTGCCCCCAGTGTATCCCCGCTCTTTACCGCATATGTATGTACGGATGGCGCAGCCGGCTTTGGAGCTGGCTTTGCCGGTGCTGGTGCGTTGCCTCTCGTTTGACCGCTCACTTTGAGCTTTTGGCCGGCAACAATCAGATCGGACCGCAAACCGTTCAGCTGCTTCAGCTTTGTCACGCTCATGTTATATCGGCTGGCGATTTTGCTTAACGAATCGCCGCTTTGCACGATATACATGCCCGAACGAGCGGATGGCTTAGGAGCCGGTTTTCTGGAAGGAGCCGGGGGTTTAGCCGCGGGTTTCCCTCCTACTCTCAGCTTTTGGCCCGGAAAAATCAAATCGGAGGTTAAACCGTTTAATTGCTTTAGCTTCGCTACGCTCAGACGATGCAAGCTGGCGATTTTGCTTAACGAGTCGCCTCCCTTCACCATATAAGCAGCAGAAGGGGCTGGCCTCACCGGCGAGCGCTTTGCTGCAGGCGGCGTCACGGGAGATGGCTTTCCGCTGACTTTCAGCTTTTGTCCGGCATAAATAAAATGAGAATTCAGCCCATTAAGCTTTTGCAATTGAGTAACTGTGGTATGGTAAGCTCTCGCAATCGCGCTCAGCGAATCACCGCTTTGAACCACGTACGTTTTCGCTGAAACCGCCGCTCGGCTCGGACTTTGTTTCACAGCCGCTGTGCCGCGAACTTTCAGCTTCTGACCAGGATAAATATTGTAATTATTCAAGTGGTTCAATGCTTGCAACTGGGAAACGCTCATTCGATGTCTTTTGGCAATGCTAAATAGAGTGTCGCCGCTGCGAACGGTATAGACTCCAGCGGCTGAGGCGCTTGCCGCTTGTTCATGATAAATGGACGCCTGCTTAGCGGGCGCCCCAGCAGCAGGCGTCCGGCTTGGAGCGGGAGATACCCGCGCTTCGTTCACAACCGCCAGCTTCTGGCCAATCTGAAGCGTCTCGCTGGATAAGCGATTCAGCTCTTTCAGCTGCCCGACCTCCATTTGATAAAGCTTGGCAATAGCATACAGCGTCTCCCCTGCTTTTACCGTGTGCCATGAACTCGCGGCAGGAGGAGGTGCTTCCTGCTCTTCCCCGATTCGCAGTGTCTGATTGACACGCACTTGATCACTCTCAAGCTGATTTAAGCTTTTGATCACATCTGCGCGGGTCTGATATTCCTTGGCGATGCTTTCTAACGTTTCTCCCGGCTTGACGACGTGATTTTCGGCCGCTTCTGCTCCTGCGGCAGCCCCGGCTGATATCACGGCTGCTGTCGATAAGGTAAACAGAGTTTTTTTCATCTCAACTCTCCTTTAATGTGACATAAAAAGCCCACTTTTTTACCCTTACTATCGGCTATTTCTCAGAAAGTTTTAGCGATTTCTGACTGTTTCTGCACAAAAGAAGACCGCCTGTATAAGACGGCCTTCAGCAGTTATTGAGCTTTGCGCCATTCGCTAAATGTGCGCTGGACTGCTTCTAAGGAAGCGCGGGTTCCTCCCTGGCCGTTCACTCCTTCAATCATGAATGCCAGTACAAAAGCAGGACTGTTCTGATCGTAGGCCACAAACAAGCCATTTTCTTTTCCTTTCGTTCCTTGAGTTTTCTTCAATTCAGCTGTTCCCGTCTTGCCGGCAAGCGCCAGTCCCGGCGTGTCTGCGGTTTGGGCTGTTCCTTTTTGAACAACAAGCCGAAGATCGCGCTGAAGGGTTTTGGCATCAGCAGGAGACATGAGATCTTTCTTCCACACTTCGGGCTTTTTTCCCGCAGATAGCTGCGGCTTCATCATAGTGCCGTTGTTGACGATGGCGCTGTATGCCGAAGCGAGATGAAGCATGCTCGAAAGAACCTCCCCCTGTCCGTAGCCCGTATCGCTGAGCAGCAGCTCTTCCTCTAATGTGCCGCTGTTGGAAATTTGCGAAGAGCGAATCGGATAGGCAAATGGCAGCTTTTCCCCAAATCCGAATGCTTTCATTCCATTCGCCAGCTGTTCTCCTCCCAATTCTAAAGCGGTTTGGGCAAAGTAAATATTATCCGAGTGAACGAGCGCATCCTGTAAAGAAACCGGATGGCCAATGTCTTTCACCCGGGTGACGCGGTAATTCCCCCAAGAAGCATCCTTCTGCCAGCGCAGCCCTTGAATGTCGCGCGTTTGTTCCGGTTCGATCACTTTTGCCTTTAAGGCGATTGCAGCGGTTAGCGGCTTAATCGTTGAACCTGGTGAATAGGTGGCCGCAAAGCGGTTGAGAAGCGGCTTTTTCGGATCGCTCTCTAATTGCTGGTAACGGCTGGATGAGACACCGAGCACAAACTCGTTCGGATCAAATGCCGGAGAGCTGGCCAGCGCCAGCACTTCCCCTGTTTTCGGTTCAACGGCCGCCGCTGTTCCCGGCGCTCCCTGTAATTGCTGGTAAATGATCTTTTGCAATTCAGCATCAATAGCGACTTTAACATCTTTTCCGTTCTTTGCAGGGGTCTCAGCGAGCATCACCGGCTCAGCTTTCTCCTTCTCGATCCATATCCGTTTTCCGTCCTCTTCTCTCAGCTGCTCCTCCAGCAGCTGTTCCAGGCCGCGCTTGCCGATCTGATCTTCGGCGCTGTAGCCTTTTCTTTTTAGCTTCTTCAGCTCTTCCCCGGTAATGCGGCCAATATAGCCGGTTAAATGACCAAGCGCTTCTTTATAGGGATACTCCCGAATCTGAATCTCCTCTAAGGTCGCTTCAGGTATCTCTTGAACTTGAGCGATCTTTTCCCGCTGATCGCGCGACAATGTCTTCAGCGGGACGAAATAACCGGGCTGGACCCAGCTCTGCTGCAGCTGCTCGTCGATGAAGTCTGGCGTGATGCCGAGAAGCTCTGCCAGCCGCTTCTTGACAGCCGGCTGGTGATTGATCTCACCTGCCTTAACTCCGGCGCGATAGCCATTGCCATTTATCGCTAAAGAATTCCCATGACGGTCAAAGATCTGGCCGCGCGTTCCTTCCAGCGTTTCCAGCCAAATCTTATCCCCTTCCTCCATCTCAGGAAAAATATACGAAGCATCCCAATCGACAAACCAATTCTCTCCTTTTTCTGTCTCCTCCCGTTTGAGCACGGCTTTCTTTTCAAAACGGATCGGGCCAGCTGATGTATCCATTTCCACTTTCACCGGAAATTCAGCACGCTTTTCTTGCTGCTCCGGCTGTTCTTTCGGTTCCGCGAGGGAAACCTTGAGATTCTCTATTTCCAAATCATCATAAATGGTTTGATAACGATCAGCGTATTCTTCTTTTTTCACTCGTTCCTTAACGTCTTCAGACAAGTACTTTTTATACATCTGATCAAATTTCTGCTCGTTCCACAGCTTCACATATTCCTGAAGTCTCTCTTTCGGCTCCGGCGTCCGGTTGCAGGCAGCCAGACTCCATACTAAAAGGACGAATCCAGCAAGATATAACAGTTTGCGCATGCTCTCCCTCCAATAGTCAGATTCGCTTTATTATACCAGAACTTTGCCGCTGCTTTTCTTTATACTTTTTTCGCTCGACACGATTCGCGGTCTGCCTGCTTTAATTAGCGGGCGGTTTCTGCAAAAATACGGGTTTATTTTGCAAAATACGGGCGAACAGCTGCATAAAAAAAGCGCCCCGAAATGGAGCACTGTTTTCCATTAATTGTCCCGAAAGGCATCGAAAATAAGAATAAAAGCGGTGACGACATGCATCGCCCAGCCAAGAAACGGAATCCAGGCGATCAAAGAGGTGATGATGCCGAAAATGCTGCCGAGGCTGCTTCTTCCTGATTTAATGGAAAGAAGCAAGGTTATAATATGCAGGACGGCCATAATTCCAAGCGGCATCCATAAATTCCCGATAACGATCGAACCTCCAACCAAAGGGATCGCCAGTATGGCTTCCAGGCCGCCGGTGATCCATTTCATTACAGTGGTCATGTAATCTCTCTCCTTTTTTCTTATTCTTACGTGCAGGAAAACAAAAGGTTTCAATTTTCGGCTTTTTTTCCTGAGAGCCGAATCCAAAGTATGGATGGAATTAGCATCAGACTAAGCAGAGCAACGCCAATCCAGCCAATAGCCTCCCAAATAAAGGCCGTCAAGGTGCCGCCGATGGCTACACCTAAATAGTAGCTGAATAAATAAAAGCTCGAAGCTCCCCCTTTATGATGAGTGGCCCGCTCATTGACGATCGCTGTCATTAAGGAATGGACAACGAAAAATCCCAAACAGGTGATCACCAAACCGATGACAATCCACACACCCGACGGAGACAGCGTCATTACCGCCCCGCCGATAAAGAACAGCGACCCTACCGTCAATATTCTAGTTTTTGCAAAAAACTGCGAAAGCTTGCCGGCAAGTGCCGAACCGACGATCCCGGCAATATACGCTAAATAAATAAAGGAAATGGTCTTGAGTGACCAGCCAAACGGCTCGCCATGCAAATAAAACGGCATGTACGTCCAGACGCCGGTAAAGGCGATTTGCAGCATGATTCCTGATAAAAACAGCGGAAGCAGGCGCACATCGCGCATATGCCGAACCATGCCCCGAATATCCTCCTTCAGCGTTCTTTGGCTCGGCTTAAAAAAGCGTGAAGGAGAAATCCACCAGATATAGCAGATGAATAAAACCGTCTCCGCTGCGAGCAAGCTGTACAGCGCTGCATGCCAGCCGGCTTCATCTGCTAAATAGCCGATGAAGACCCGCCCAAGCATGCCGCCTAATCCATTCGAGGCAATATAGAGCATAATGCCTAAACCCACACTTTTGCGCTCGACTTCTTCCGATACATAGGCAATCGCCGCTGCCGGAATGGCCGCTAGAAAGAAGCCTTGAATCATTCTTAATACAAGCAGGGAAGCAAAGGAAGGCAACAGCGGCATCAGCCCAATCGGAATGATCGAACAGACTAAGCCGATGTCCATAATCCTCCTGCGGCCGATCCGGTCGGAATACAGCCCAAATACTAATAAGCCCGCCATTAATGCAAGCACTGACAGCGAAAGCGACAAGCTCGCTTCAGCCGATGAAATGGCAAAGTCGCGCACGAACATCGGCATGACCGGCTGAACAAAATACAAATTGGCATAGGTAATCATGGAAGCGCAAACGAGCGACCCCATCATTCGCCAAAATGCTTTATCTTTCGTGGAATATTTTTCTCTCGCTCTTTCTTTGGTTGCCATGAAACTCATTGAGACAAACTCCCTCCTCTCCTGGCAGTAAAGAAGCGCTGGATGGGCATCAAGCGCCCTGTCTTTATGTAATTGTCCCCATTGATGGATTCATAGCTTACGACCATTATCATAGCATAATGGCAGCTGTTTTTTTTCAAGCGTTTGATTCTTCTCATGACAGTGATCCGGTATTTCGCTATAATGAAGGATCGAAGCACTTCTTTTATCTAGACACTGTATAAATTTAACTTGTGAGGTTTTCATTCATGCAAAAAGCGCAATCTTGGTTGTCCTTAAATTTTTTCACTTTTTTCTTTACATGGGGAATTTTCATGCCCTACTGGACCGCTTGGCTGATTTCTGAGAAAGGGCTAACAGTAGAGTCCGCCAGCACGGTCATCGCAGCTGGTCTGCTCGTGCGTTCCTTTTCGACATTCTTCATCTTTCCTTCTTTAAGCCATAAATTCCCGATCGGCACACTCATCAAGCTCATAGCAGTATGTAGTCTGGGGCTCCTTTATTTATTTATCCCATTTGACTCTTTTTATGCCATGATTATCGCCATGTCGATATTTAGTCTTGTCTACCCGCTTATGATGCCGATGACCGAAAGCATCGGCTCGATTATGATGCATAGCGATCACATTGATTATGGAAAGAGCCGCTTATGGGGATCGCTTGGCTATACCGTTAGCTTGCTGGTCCTAGGGGCTGTCACGGCCTATTACGGAGAAGCTTCTATCATATATGCCATGTTCGCCGGCTGCGTTCTCATGGTAATTGCCGCCTTTTACTATACGCCGGATTCTTTGAAAACAAAGACAGAGTCAGCCGAGATGCCGCTAAGATCCCTGCTGAAATCTAAGCGCTTCATCACAGCCATGGTGATCTGCATTCTAATCCAAGGGTCACATGCGGCTTACAACAGTTACGGCTTTATTTATTTGCAGCATTTAGGTGTCAGCAATACATGGAGCGGCGTCATATTGAACGTGGCTGTACTGGCGGAAATTATCTTTTTCGCGAAAGCGGATACCATGATGAAGAATGTGCGAATCTCTTCCATGTTTCTCGGTGCGGCCATCGCCTCCATTATTCGCTGGACGCTTTTATTCCTGTTCCCAAATGTATGGATATACCTGTTTACACAGCTGCTACACTCCTTAACATTCGGTCTGGCGCATTATGCGTTTATCCGCCTGTTATACCAAGAATTTTCCACGCAGGAAATTCCCGCTGCCCAAGGTATATACGCTTCACTCGGCATGGGACTCAGCACGGCAGTCCTGACCTTTGCCGGCGGCTATTTGTATAAAGAAAGTCCAGGACTGGCCTTTCTTGGAATGGCGGTTGTCATTGTTCCTGCGGTATTCTTAAGCCTGTTCATGAAAAGGCGCTACGAATCACAAGCGGCAAACTAACTGAAACTTTCAGCTTTTAAAAGCTTCTTTTTCCCTTATACTAAAGATGATGCATAGATCATAAGGGAGAGGACGAACAAATGAAGATTGTAAAAGCAGAAATACGCGGTGTTCATTTGCCGCTTCAATCACCGTTTGTCATATCGTATGCCACTTTTCACTACATGCCGTCGATCATTGTGAAATTGGAAACGGACAACGGAATCACCGGTTGGGGAGAGGCTGTTCCCGATGAACATGTAACGGGAGAAAGCTTCTTCGGCACGATAGAAATCTTGCGGCATGTGCTTTTGCCAAAGGTTATGGGGAAAAATCCTTTTCAAATTGAAGAAATTCATCATATGATGAATCAAACAATTACAGCGAATCCAGCAGCCAAAGCGGCAATTGATATCGCTTGCTACGACTTAATGGGCAAAGCATCCGATCTGCCAGTCTATGACTTAATTGGCGGACGGGCACATACAGAGCTGACTTATCCAAAGGTTTTGAGCATTGATGAACCTGAAGCGATGGCGGAAAAAGCGCGCGAAGCGATAGCCTCCGGCTTTCAATCGCTTAAGCTGAAGGTCGGCTCGGATTACCGCCTGGACGTTAAGCGCATTCAAGCGGTGCGGGAAGCCGTCGGCGGCGAGGTGCCCATTCGCGTCGATGCCAACCTGGGCTGGCACAGCTATTCGACCGCCATTCAAGCGATGAAGCAGCTGGAGCGCTTCCATCTTTCCTGGATCGAGCAGCCGATCCGCCTTGGCGATATCGACGGTCTTGCTCAATTAAAGCGGCAATCGACCATTCCGATCATGGCGGATGAATCCATTCAAACAGGCGAGCAGCTGATCGACATGATCAAAAAAGAAGCGGTGGATAAAATCAATATTAAGCTGATGAAATCCGGCGGCATTTTTCCAGCGATTCATATTGCCAAAGCGGCGGAGTACGCCGGAATCGATTGTCAGATCGGCTCGATGGTGGAATCGTCCATCGGTTCCGCCGCTGGTTATCATACCGCCATTTCCAGAAAAAATATCACAAGCACAGAATTAACCGGCCCGCTCTTGTTCAGCCAGGATATTGGAGATCTGCATTACGAAGTGCCTTTTGTCCACTTGAATGAAAAGCCTGGACTGGGACTGATCATCAACGAAGAAACACTGCAGGAATTAACGGTCATTCATGCAGAAGTTCACTAAGGAGGATGCGTCTTGGATAACACCAACCTCAGGCTGGATCGCCGCCTGCTAGACATTTTTCATTACTTGCACACCCATGCGGAAATCAGCTGGAAAGAAACCAATACGACAGCTTATATCGCGGATATACTGAGATCAGAAGGCATTGCTTGCTACACCTTTGACGACTGCACAGGCCTTGTCGCCGAAGTGGGGAGCGGCCAGCCCGTTATTGCCGTTCGCGCCGACATTGATGCTCTGTGGCAGGAGGTAAACGGCACCTATCAGGCGAATCACTCATGCGGCCACGATGCCCATATGGCCATTGTCATCGGCACGATTTTTTCTTTAAAGGATCATGTGAAAAAAGGAACCGTGCGCTTTATTTTTCAGCCAGCAGAAGAAACCGGAGGCGGCGCCTTGAAAATGGTCAAAAAAGGAGTCGTCGATGATGTGGATTACTTGTTCGGCATTCATTTACGCCCGGCGGAAGAGCTGCCTTTCGGTAAAATGACGCCGGCCATTCATCACGGCGCCGTCGCTTTTCTAAAGGGGAGCATTGCCGGCCACGATGCCCACGGCGCCCGTCCGCATCAGACGGTGAACGCGATTGATGTGCTCTCGGCCATCAACGAACAGCTGAAGTGGATCAAGTTCCCGCCGTTTGAATCCTACTCCGTGAAAATGACGTACATGGAAGCGGGCGGCCAAAGCTTAAACATCATTCCCGGTACTGGCAAATTTGGATTGGATGTCCGTGCGCAAAAAAATTCCGTTTTACTGGACATGCAAAAGGAAGTGGAAAAGAAGCTGGACGGGTTGGCCCAGCTTCTTCAAGTGAACATCGCCTATGATTGGATCGATGTGACGCCCGGAGCGGAAGTGTCACCGGAAGCGGAAGAATACCTGCGCCAAGGCATCATCCAAGCTGCAGGCAAAGACCGGCTCGCGCCGCCGCTCACCACATCCGGCAGCGATGATTTTCACTTCTACACCATCGAGCGGCCTCATTTAAAAGCCTCCATGATGGGCATCGGCGCCGATTTAAAACCCGGATTGCACCATCCGGATATGACATTTGATAAACGAGCCATCCAACTCGGCGTGGAAGCCCTCGCCGCCACCGTGCAGCAGGCATTACAAGGGGCTGAATGATCAACATCCAGCAAAGTATAAAAGCCAAGAACGCTGATTTTCCAGCATTCTTGGCTTTTTTCTCATGGACTGAGATTCCCCTCCACTATCCTACATTTAAAAGCCTCTCAGCTGACGCTCGGCTGAGAGGCATAGACAGACTTTTAATTAGTCTAAAATCGTAATGTTTACTGTGCGGACACCCCAGCTGTTTGCTTGGGATTTAGTTGGCACGTGAAGGTCGATTCTGTTGCCTTTAATCGCACCGCCAGTATCTCCTGCGATTGCTGTACCGTAACCTTCAACGTATACTTTTGAGCCTAGCGGAATCACGTTAGGATCCACAGCGATCACTTTTGCATTGCGGTTCGCATTTAAATTAATTCCTGTAGCAGTAACGCCAGAGCAGCCGTTACATTGTGCTGTGTACGCTGTTGCTGTCACGGTCATTGTTTTTCCTTGAGCCGGTGCTGTAGCTTGAGCTTTTTGAACAGGCGCTTGAGATGCTGCTTGCTGCTTTTGCACCGGTGCTGGAGCTTGAGCTTGAGCTGGAGCAGCTGCTTTTTGAGCAGGCTGGCTCTTCACTTGAACGTTTCCAGATACGGCTAATTGGTCTCCCGGATAGATCATGTGAGAAGACAATCCATTCAGAGCTTGAAGCTTACTGACAGAAATGCCATGAGCACGAGCGATTTTGCCTAATGTGTCTCCCGGTTTTACTGTGTATGTTCCATTATTAGAAGGTGCTGGAGCAGCAGTTGAACCGCCAACCTCTAATGTTTGATTAGGAAAAATAAGATCAGATGATAGCTTATTCCAGTTTTTTAGTTGCTGAACAGTCGTATTATGTTTCTGAGAAATTCCCCAAAGTGTATCTCCGCTCTGTACTGTATATGATTGTGCGGAAGCGGCTGTGCCGAATAATCCTCCGCCGATTACTGTAGTAGCTGCAAGTGCGATAATTTGTTTTTTCATAATAGAAAAACCTCCTGATCGTTCTGACACGCGGTCATTTCCTACATACTAAATTGAAAGAGAAACAAGAAATAACCGCCTGCGAGAATCTTTTTATAAAAAATTGTCCCGTGGCAATAAACAAACAACTAATGAGTGAATTGATTGTAAGTTGGATTTATTTAAACAGCTGAATAACCTGCGTTATCCGCTGACGAAATTCATTGTACCACGGTTTTCCATGTAATGATTTTAAGAAGTCATTACGCTTTGGTGCGAGAATATAACGAAAGTATTACAGATAGGAGGATGCGCTTATTTTGTAACCAAGATGAAATAAATCAGTCAATTCCCTTAATTGCAGCTGTCTGATTTCAGCAGACGAGCCGCAGCTGCCGCCTTTTTCATAGATTCATATAAAGTATGTTCTCAAACAGCTCGTGCCCGAGTGAATCAGGGATACAGGTGAATGACTGGCCAATGAGACTTCCGGTTCCCCCTCCATCTTTGATGAGAATAGGATAAAAAAAAGAAATCCGCTGACATAACGGATTTCTTTTGATCCAGTACTATTTTATTTTAGAACTTTCACTTTAACCGTGCGGACACCCCAGCGGTAAGCTTGTTTTTTAGTAGGGAAGAACACGTCAATCTTATTTCCCTTAATCGCTCCGCCCTTATCACCGGCCACCGCCTCGCCATATCCTTCTACATAGACTTTCGTTCCTAATGGAATGACCTTCGGATCAACCGCAATGACTTTCGCCTTCGGATTTTTCTTTAAATTGATGCCTGTTGCTGTAATACCTGAGCATCCGCGGCATGAAGCAGTGTATGCCGTCGATCTGACACTCAGCTCTTTCACGACTTTCTTGCCGGATGCTGCCGGCTTCGCCTTGCGTACAGCTGATTTTGAAACGATTAATTTCTTGCCGATTGCTATATTATTAGACTTTAAGTTATTCCATTGTTTCAGTTGATTCACAGTTGTCTTATGTGCCCTTGCAATGCTCCATAATGTGTCTCCACGTTTTACTGTGTAGGTTGACGATGCGGCTTCAGCAACCGATGCGCTAAACACTAACAGAAAAATCATGAAAGACATGATCGCTTTTTTCACGGGTAATAGACCTCCTTAATTTGTAACACGAGTCTCATTCTACCACGTGAATATAACGATCATATTACATGGACATGTTCATTTCTTTACACAAATATTTCAAAGGATATAATTTTCTGAATATAATAGACCGCTAGCTTAAGAAGATTCACAAGCCGCCCTTTCTGCAAGCGGCGGATACAGCTGAATGAACCCCGCCGCAAAGCGGTGAAGAAAGAGGTAAATCTATTTTTTTATTCCCGCCTATTAGTTTATAATGGTATGTAGTCCCCCTGTTGTATATAATAAGGGATGATGTCATTTTATACTATTTATTGGAGGATTTTGTGATGATTTATCAAATGCAGCTGATTAAAGGGCTGTTCCGTCCAAGAGACAACTTTTATTCTTTAAGTCGCGCAGAACAAATCCGGGGTTTATGGCCTCGCATGGCTGCTTTGGTGATCTTTAGTGTGGTTCTTTCTTTTCTCAGCAGCTTTCTGGGAATTCAAGGAGAATCTGTTTCAGCCTACTTAGCTGATGTCAATCAAACAGCCCATGAATGGCAGAAGATGCTCTTTGCAATCGGCGCTTCGATTTGGGGTCTTCTCTATCCTTTGCTGTTTATTTTCATTCCGGCTCTATTATTCTGGACCTTCTTAGAAGTGGATTTTCGCAAGGTACTTGCCTTGCAGTCTATCGTATTTTTGATTTATTTAATAGAGATGTGCCTAGTGATGCTGCTTAATTGGTATTTTGCTATCCCGAGAGAATCCTCTCCTTTTTCTTTAGGCGTGCTTGTGCAGCAGGCAACAGATAAACAGCTGATCATCAGCTTCTTTAGCAGTATCTCTATCTTTCGGATTTGGGCCATCATACTGCAATATCAATTTTTAAAAGGGGCAACCGAGAGAGAACCGCGGTTCGTTTTCCTATTAATTATGACGATTACGATCTTCTTCTGGGTCTTTTCAGCCCTATTTACCTCAATACATATCGAAAGATTATTTTCATAAATAGGGAGGCGGGAACGAGCAATGAAACGATTGAATCGAAATATGTTGCTGGCGGCGAGCGCTGCATTTATAGCCGGCAACCTTTATTTAACATATAAAGAAGACAGTAAGGTTGAGCGGACTCAGCCCATCACCAGCTGGAAAACAGCCTCCAATCAAGATGTGGTGGAATCCTTTCGCACGACAGGAGTCATCACTCCGGCAGAAGAATACCCTGTGTACTTCAATAAAGAGCAAGGCACCTTTCAAAAGTTCCTGGTGAAGGAAGGCCAGCCCGTATCGCCCGGTACGCCTCTCTTTGAGTATTCATCTTCAGATCTTGAGCAGAAGGTCATGGAGCTGGAAGCAGAAAAGTCCAAAACCCAGCAGCAAATTCAATTAATGAATAAGCAAATTTCTCAGCTTCAAAGCATACTGTCTGAGTTGGAGCGGGAGGACAGCAAAGACGCCAAGGATAAGAAAGAAGAGCGGAATAAAGACGCGCGGGTGACGACAGAAAATGAAATAATCGATCAGGAAACCGAAAAATTCAAGCTGGAAGAGGAGCTGCGCAAATATGACAAGCTGATTGCGGAGTATGAATCCAGCAAAAGTAATTTGATCGTTAAAAGCGAAGTGGAAGGCTTCGTAAAGTCGATCGATCAAAACCTGAACAATCCGCTGATCTCCATCCGTTCGCGCAACCCGGCTATTCAAGGTGTGTTTGATGAAAAGCAAATGAAAAAAGTAACAGAAGGCTTGAAGATTCACGCAGCGGTCGATCCATTTCCGCCGGCGTTCAACGGATCTATTACGGATATTCACGAATTTCCTGAAGAGGAACCGTCCGTCAAGCGCAAAAGCTTATATCCATTTACCGCTCAGCTTGAGCAAAACGGCTTTGAAGAGGAGCTTAGCCAGCTGCTTCCCGGCATGAAAGCAAATGTAACGGTTGTCACGAAGGAAGCGCTGCAAGCGGTCACGGTGCCGAAATCCAGCGTGGAAACAAGCGGAAAGCGTTCGTACGTTTACGTGCTAAATACGAAAGGCGATATTGAAAAGAGAAGCGTAACGCCCGGACTGCTCGTCAAGGATGTGCAGGAAATTCAAAGCGGCTTAGCGGCCGGTGAGAAGATCGTCACCAACCCGGACAAGCTATTGGCGGAGCATGCTTCGTTTATTACACCGATTCAGCAAGAGAAGCTGGCTAAGAAAGACTTGCAGCAGCTCTCCAAAAAAGAAAAAATCAAATTTATTTTAATGGGCGTGCTGTCATAAGCGCCTCTCAATACAAAACAGGCGATCCTCCCAGATGGATCGCCTGTTTTCACATTCTTTATTTTATTGTTAATTGGTAAGGCTGAGCCGAAGCGCGGCCTTGTGTTTCGCTAATTTCGATAAAGTATCGGCCTTTTTTCAAATGAAGGACGGCCAGCTCCTCATCCCCGCTTCCATATTGATCGAAGCTTTGTACGAGCTTGCCTTTCGCGTTATAAATCTCGATTTTGCCATCGAGACCTTGTTCCATCTGCAAATTCATGGCGTACTGCTTATCCTTCGCTACGTTTAAAACGAAATGATCCACATCACCAAATGGCACCTCAGCATTCATATAGCCATTGATTCCTAAACCGCCGCGCATTTTCTTTAAACTGATCGGCTTCGCCGGCACATGCTGGACAACTTTACCGTCTCCATCCTTTACGTTCCCGAACATTTTGGCCAGCTTCACTTCGTATGGCTGTACATTCGGAGACATGGACGTGAACGGGCTGACCATTAAGAAATAACCGGCATTCTTCTTGGCTTTGAAGGAAAGATCCACTTTTGTATCAAATGACATTTCCATAAGATTCGGACCAAAAGGAACTGCTTTTAGCTTTTCTTCCTCATCTAGCACCTTATCTCCGTTCGTGTCTTCAATCAGCTGACCGCTAAATACGATCGGCGTGCGCAAATTATAAGGAACTTTTGCTTGTTCCGCAGTCGGCTTAGGCGACCGGATCATGAGACGGTAAATATCCGTTCCTGCCCCGTTTTTGAAATAATAGTGATCCGTATCTCCCGGACGAATAAAGAAATTATGATACGATTTGCCTTGCTTGATGCTTAGCGCCTGTTCTGGATTATTCTCGTCCTCATCTATTTCTTTCGGCAAATCGGCCACTTTGGCTGTTTGGATCGTGTACGGATCGGCTGACAAATCATAGGATGAGTTTTCCAATTTCAGAATATATGTTTTTCCGGCGTTCAGCGCCGCGTTCGTCGCATTCTGTTGCATGCCTAACAGCTCGCCCAGTATCGCGCTTATCGTATCTGCTTCCTCGATAATCGGAATAAGGGATTCGCTCTCCTTATCATACTCTAGAATCGAGGCTGTCGGAGTCATACTGGAGCCCTTCTTAACCTGGATATCATAGATTCCATCGGCAGAAGGCGTGAATTTATAATAATCCTCATCTCCCTCCACTTGGAAATAACCTTGCTTATCGTTTCCGAGTGTATAAGGAAGCGCATGGGCTAAGATATCCTTCGTCATATCCTCTTCCTCAAGCTCTTCTTCTGCGGACTCTTCTTCCAATGTATGATCAATTTTCTCCGCTGCTTTTTCATCTGCGTACTCTTGCGGATCAATATCTCCCTCTTGCAGGCTTGCTTCTAGATCTTCTGTAAATGGCAGCCCGTCTTCATCTTCAGGTAGCTGCTTTTCTTCCACTTTCAATTGGTATGGGTAGGCCGATGAATCATAAGAGCTGAGCTCCATAGCATCTTCCCCCATGCCTAGTAACGACAGAATGGAATCCATTGACATATCCTCAGAGATCACTTCATTAGTTACCGCCACTTCATATTTCACGCCTGGGACAGCTTTAAATGAAAGGACTTCCCCATCATTCAGGCCGTTATCATCGGCAGAAACCACTTCTTCCCCATCAGCAGACATCGATACGCTGATGGATGTATTGACTCCTGGCAGATCAGACAGTGAAATCGAGAGAACTTTTGGCTGATCAACCGATAAAGTGAAATAATCGTAATCCGGGGTACCTTCTTCTTCTGAAAATACAGTAAAGTCCTCTTTAATAAATGGCAGAGAGGTAATGTTCACTGGATTTTCCTGAGTGGCTTGATCTGCTTTCAAATCGGTATATTTATCGGCTTTAAAGGTATAGCTGGATTTTCCGGAAGCATCGTAGCTGCCATTGACATCCTTAATGCCAATAACCAGCGTGCCTTTTTCTTCCGCTGTGTATAGATACCCTTCCTGTTTGCCGGCTCGTCCTTTGTCCCACTCCATTAACGTGCCTTCTTCCGCTTCTGCCCCTTCAGGGATAAAATAAAATTCCATGCCATAATCATAAGATTGACTCGCTGATAGAACTGTTTGGACATGTTCCTTTTCATTTAAAGGAATCTTATACCAATGCATTTCTCCCGGCGACTTGATGCTGCCTTGCAGCGTATTTTTCTCTTTGGTTAATGCTTTCGCTGATTTGATCAGTTCATCCCCTGTATAGACAGGCTTTTTGGGCAGCTTTTTCGGGTCGAATTTCAGCGCATTCAGCGGATTAACCAGCCCGTTAGCAAATGTTAAATCATAGCCTTTCGGACCGAGGTCGGTCGCGGTTCTTTCAAGAATATTCTCCACATCATAGGATGTTAAGTTCGGATATTTGGATTTTAATAGGGAAGCCGCCCCAGCAACCATTGGAGAAGCCATGGACGTTCCAGTCAATAGAGAAAAAGTAGACCCTTTTCCCTGTTCATAGCCTGTGTTATAAATATCCTCTCCAGGAGCTACCACATCGACGGAAGCTCCGTAATTCGAGCTGTCCGAAAGCTTTTTATGGCGGTTAATATTCCCTACGCTAATGACGCCCGGATAAGCCGCCGGATAAGAATAGGTATCCGTTCTCTCATTTCCTGCTGCCGCAACGACAACGATACCAGCATCAATCGCTTTTTCAATCGCTTCCGCTACAACTGGAGAAGAAGCCGGTCCGCCGAGGCTAAGGTTAATGACATTCGCTTTTTTAGAAATAGCGTAAAGAATCCCTTCCGCAATCGTAAAGTCGTTGGCTGCAAGATCACCGTTGAATACATCAACAGGCAAGATCTTGGCTTTAGGATTCACTCCATGGCCGCCAATGCCGTTATCCGCTTTCGCTCCAATGATCCCCGCTACATGCGTACCATGCAGATCACGAACCGGTGTTCGCGCAGGATCCGCTGCATTATATGGCGGCAGCAACTGCCCCTTCAAATCCGGATGCTTATAATCAACACCGCCGTCGACAACAGCGACCGTTACCTGATGTTTGCCCGCCTGCGGCAATGCCTTATCCACATTCAGCATTGGCAAATGGTACATTTTAGATTTCTTAGGGTCGCCTTTAACTGCGGCAAACTGCTTGTACTTAATGCTTGGGGTAATAGAAACGACTTCTTTTTGTTTGCGGTACACCTTTAACACATCGCTGGCTTTTGCTTTTTTCGGGATATAAACCACATCGTATCCCAATTGCGGCAAGGAGCGAACAAGCTTTACGCCCGCTTTCTTATGTATGCTTTTCGCAATAGGCTTCTTATACTTGATAACAAGCGTCTGAGCGTCGGCTAATCGGTTCATTTCTTTATTCGCTTTATAAGCCTCCAGCTTTCTCTCTTTCTCTCCTGCTGTAATGGAAGCCGACTTGGCTGCCTTCTGAAACACTTTGACCTCTTCACTGTGAATAGGCTGATCGGCGGCAAGTGCGGCTGCCGGAAAGGCCATAATAGCTGAAACCCCGATCGCTAATCCACGTTTCCAACTTTTAACCATATTAATGATTCCCCCTACTAACAATTTGTCATCATCCATCATAACGGATAAAAGGGTAAAAAGTTTCACTTTTTAAGAAATACTTAACAATTTATGAATTTTTTTCGAACAATCAATAAAAAAGCAGCAGAAAATCAGATCGATAAAATCCTTTTTCTCTGCTGCTTTCTAGAGCATTAAATCACGCGTACGGTGACAACACCTTCAATTTGGTTGATTTTTTCCAACAAACCTGGTATGACATCGCCGTTTACTTGATTCTCGATATCGATCATCGTGTAGGCGTAGTCGCCGCGGCTTCTGTTGACCATGTCTGCAATATTTAGATGATAATCAGACAAGGCGGCTGTAATTTGTCCAACCATGTTTGGCACATTTTTATGGTAAGCCGTTACGCGGCGTCTTCCTGTGTAAGGAAGAGAAGCATTGGGCAAGTTAACAGAGTTTTTAATATTCCCTGTTTCCAAAAACTCTTTCACTTGGCGAGAAGCCATGATTGCGCAATTTTCTTCCGATTCTTTCGTTGATGCGCCAAGATGAGGAATCGGCACGACATTTTTCATTTTCAGCACATGATCATTCGGGAAGTCGGTAATATATTTAGCCACAATTCCTTTTTCAATCGCTGCGGCCATGTCCTGCTCATTAACAAGCTCACCGCGTGAGAAATTCAAAATGTGAACGCCCTGCTTCATGAGCGCAAAGGCATCCTCATTAAACATTCCTTTCGTTCCATCCGTCAGCGGTACATGCACCGTAATATAGTCACTGTTGGCAAACAGCTCTTCCAATGTTAGCGCGCGCTTGACATTGCGGGAAAGCTTCCAAGCGGTGTCCACGGAGATAAACGGATCGAAGCCGATGACATCCATATCGAGATTGAGCGCATCATTAGCCACGAGCGCTCCAATCGCTCCCAAACCGATAACCCCTAATGTCTTGCCTTTGATTTCCTTACCGACAAATTTCTTTTTGCCCGCTTCCACAAGCTTAGGCACTTGGTCGCCTTGTCCTTCAAGCGTTCTCGTCCATTGCACACCGGCAAATAAATTGCGGGAAGAAGCCATCAGCGTTGTCAGCACCAGTTCTTTCACGGCATTGGCATTCGCTCCGGGAGTATTGAAAACAACGATTCCCCGCTCGGTGCATGCGCTTACCGGGATGTTATTCACACCAGCTCCCGCACGCGCAATGGCTTTTGTGTTTTCAGAAATCTCCACGTTATGTAAGTTAAAGCTTCGCAGCACGATCGCATCAGGATGGTCGCTATCATTATCAATGGTGTAGCGGTCTTGGTCAAAAACATTCAATCCGCATTGGGCAATATTGTTTAATGTTTTAATCGTATACACTGGTTCATTCTCCCTTTTTTATTGATGATTTTTTTCGAATTCTCTCATGAAGGCGACGAGCGCTTGCACCCCTTCTACGGGCATCGCATTATAGATACTAGCGCGCATGCCGCCGACAGAACGGTGGCCTTTTAATGTCTCCAGCCCCGCCTCTTTTGCTTCCTTCACGAATGCGGCATCTAATTCAGCAGACGGGGAAACAAACGGAATGTTCATAATCGAACGGCTGTCTTTTCTTACCGGTGAAGTAAACATCTCTGATTCTTCTAAATAACGGTATAAAATGTCCGCTTTTTTGCGGTTTATTTTCTCGATCTCTTTCAGGCCGCCGAGCTCTTTCAGCCATTCAAAGACAAGCTTTGCCATATAAATTCCATAGGTTGGCGGTGTGTTATATAAAGATCGTCCTTCACTATGAGTCTTGTAATCAAGCATCGTCGGACAGTTTTCAGAAGTTCGGCCGATTAAATCTTCTCGAATAATCACGACCGTTAAGCCGGCAGGCCCGATGTTTTTTTGCGCTCCTGCGTAAATTAAGCCGAATTGGGAGACATCGATCTCTTCCGACAAAATGTTGGAAGACATATCCGCAACGAGAGGGATATTTCCTGTATCCGGAATGTCAGAGTAGGCTGTCCCTTCAATCGTATTGTTCGTTGTAATATGCACATAATCGGCATCCGGGCTGATCAGGCTACTGTCGATTTTCGGGATGAACGTGAAGCTTTCTTCTTCCGATGAAGCAATCACCCGCACCTCCCCGAATTTCTTCGCCTCTTTAATGGCTTTCTTAGACCATGAACCCGTATTGACATAATCCGCTTTTTTGTTTTTGCCCATCAGGTTCAGCGGCACCATTGCAAATTGCTGCGAGGCTCCTCCTTGTACAAATAAGACCTTGTAGTTGTCAGGAATGTTCATTAATTCTCTAAGCAGCTGCTCCGCTTCGGTAATAATCTCCGTAAATAATTGCGAACGATGGCTTAACTCCATAACGGACATACCTGAATCCGAATAATTCACCAGTTCCTTTTGAGCTTTTTCCAGCACCGGCAGCGGCAGCATAGAAGGACCCGCTGAAAAATTATACACTCTTTTCATGTCAACACCCTCATTCGTTATAATTGGATATCAGAAAATTTATACTTTAATATTATTCGAATTATAAAGTATAAATACATCATAATCAAGAGGAACGAAGCAGATGAAATGGGGGTTCACAATGTTGGTAACGCTTACATAACCGCCATAATGGGAATTTGTTATTCACGAACATTTTTTTGTTTATTATGTTTTTTGTTCGCGTTTAAAGGTGGTCAAGTGCAAAGCTGTCCGTTTGAATAATAGCTTTAAAAAGGTGGAAAATTCTCAATATTAAAACTTTTGTATTTTCATAGCGATTTTTTGATATTTTGATATAATATAAGACATCAAGTTGTGATTTTCGACAAAATACTTTTAATCCTTTTAAATTTTTCAACAATTGTACAGTCTTTTCAAAATGTTAAAATAGATTTGAAGGCTAGTGAAAACGCTTTCAAAGATGGGGGTTATGCTCTTTTTCTGCCTAATCCGCGAATTATGCGGCAAAGAAAAAGATGAATGAAACAAGGGGGATTGAACATGCTAGAAATTTTGGAAAAGGTCAACGGGGTGCTATGGGGAACGCCCAGTCTCATTCTCCTAGTCGGCACCGGCTTATTTCTCACTTTGCTCCTCAGAGGGCTGCAATTTCGCAGGCTTCTCTACGCCTTTAAGCTGGCTTTCTCAAAGGAGCAGGCAGAGGATGCCCAGGCGGAGGGAGATGTCAGTAACTTTAAAGCGTTAATGACCGCCCTTGCGGCTACGATTGGAAACGGGAATATCGCCGGAGTGGCAACTGCGATTACACTAGGGGGACCAGGAGCGATTTTCTGGATGTGGATCGTGGGGCTGCTGGGAATGGCAACAAAGTATGCTGAAGCGCTGCTGGCGATGAAATACAGGGTTAAAAACAGCAAGGGGGAATATTCCGGCGGGCCAATGTATTATATTGAACGAGGATTAGGGAGGAAATGGAAATGGCTGGCGGTGCTATTTGCCTTGTTTGGCGCATTCGCCGCTCTAGGAATCGGAAATAGCGTTCAGTCCAACACGATTTCTGATGTTATGACCAAAAGCTTTCATATTAACGATTGGGTGACCGGCATAGTGCTTGTCGTTTTAACGGCTTTGATTATTTTTGGCGGCATTCAGCGAATTAGCACCGTTGCCGGCTTTTTTGTTCCGATCATGGCTTTTCTTTATATCGGCGGCTCGCTGCTGATTATCGGAATTCATTATGATCAGATCCTTCCTGCTTTTCAATTGATTTTCCACCACGCCTTCCAGCCCGTTGCCGCCGCGGGCGGATTTACGGGAATTGTCGTGGCAGAAGCGATCCGCAACGGAGTGTCTAAAGGGATTTTCTCGAATGAAGCAGGTCTGGGAACAGCGGCGCTTATCGCCGGAAACGCCAGGGCCGATCATCCCGTAAAACAAGCACTCGTTGCGATGACCGGTACATTTATCGTGACGATTGTCGTCTGTACGATGACGGGGCTTGTCCTGCTGATGACAGGCTTTTGGGATCCGACCGGCGGAATGATTTCCGGAGTCGCTCATGACCCGAACCTCGAAGGCGGCGCCTTAACGACCGCGGCTTTCGGATCGGCACTCGGCGCTGCCGGGGAATGGATCGTTTCTTTATCCGTTATTTTCTTTGGATTTTCCACCATTGTCGGCTGGTACATGTACGGGGAAAAATGCTTTGAATATTTGGCCGGATTAAAGTACATTACAGCTTACCGCTTTATCTATGTTACGGCGACAGGGATCGGAGCCGTTGCCAGTCTTACTACCGTTTGGGCCTTCGCTGATATGGCCAACGCTTTAATGATGATCCCTAACTTAATCGGTATTCTCTTCCTGTACAAGGTCATTGTGAAAGAGACCCAGCATTATTTCAACAGCAAAGCCAGTAAGGAAGACAAAAGAAAAGCAAGCTGACGTTCAAGCAGCTGACTGTGAATAGTCAGCTGCTTTTTCATGCTGCAATAAGCGCATTATTTTTTAAGAAATGCGTCTATTCATATAGAAAGCTGTATAATAATGCTGTATAATAGCTACAATTTGTGTTCAATAAGAAAAAGGAGAGTTACTATGCGCACTTATCAAGTTGATGAACGCCCGCCGGCGCTGGCACTTGTGCCGCTTAGCTTGCAGCATTTATTCGCTATGTTTGGCTCCACAGTGCTCGTGCCGATTCTGTTCGGGATCAATCCAGCGACGATTTTATTGATGAACGGCATCGGTACACTCCTTTACATTGTGCTTTGTAAAGGACAAATCCCCGCTTATCTCGGTTCCAGCTTCGCCTTCATTTCTCCCGTAACGGCCGTCATGGCGGATAAAGGGTACAACGCCGCTCTTGGCGGATTCATTGCTGTCGGCATCCTCTTTATTCTCATTGCCTGGATCATTAAAGTGGCGGGAACGAGATGGATTGACGTCGTCTTTCCTCCGGCCGCGATGGGAGCTATCGTCGCTGTCATCGGCCTCGAACTCGTGCCCGTGGCCAGCGGCATGGCGGGGCTTGTGAATCCTGAACCCGGAAAGCCCTGGACACCCGATGCGGATACGATTACCGTTTCCCTGCTGACGCTTGGCATTACACTAGTCGGCAATGTGATGTTCAGAGGATTTTTGAAAATCATCCCGATTTTAATTGGAATTATATCCGGCTATGTGATCGCCTTTTTTTACGGTCTTGTGGACTTTCAGCCTGTCCGTGAAGCCCAATGGTTCGCCTTGCCTGACTTCTACGCGCCGGAGTTCGACATTTCCAGCATGGCGATTATCATTCCCGCCGCTCTCGTTGTGATAGCTGAACATATTAGCCATTTAGTCGTGACCGAGAAGATTGTCGAGCGCGATTTAATGAAAAGGCCCGGTCTTGGCGTCTCCTTATTCGGCAATGGGATTTCCACTGTCATTTCCGGATTCGTCGGCTCAACACCGAATACGACTTACGGAGAGAACATCGGCGTGCTCGCGATGACCAAAGTCTATTCCACATGGGTCATCGGCGGCGCTGCTGTAATGGCCATTATTCTTTCCTTCTCCGGAAAGCTTGCGGCTTTAATCTCGACGATTCCAACAGCGGTGATGGGCGGAATTTCCCTGCTGCTGTTCGGAGTCATTGCCGTTTCTGGCTTGCGCATGCTCGTGGAATCGAAAGTGGATTACTCCAAGCCAACGAACATGATTTTAACAACGGTCGTGCTGGTGATTGGATTGAGCGGCGCGACGCTGACAATCGGAAGCCTGCAGCTAAAAGGCATGGCGTTAGCCACCGTCATTGCCATCCTGCTCAGCCTGTTCTTTACCATCATTGATAAGCTGAAAATTTCCAACGACTATGAATAAGCAGGGGCTGCGACGCAACTCAATTTGCTGTCATGACAGCCGAATCATTGTATGTTACTAAAAACATGAAGAACATTAAAACCGAACTATTACGAAGCTCCCGATTAGAGCTGCGGATAATAGTTCGGCTTTTTGATTAGCTGAAAACCTTTTGTTCCAGCCTCTTTCTATTCTTTCACAATATGCGTCCAGCCATCTTCTTGGTAGACTCTTTTTTCTTTCATCAGCTTGCCGAGCGCGCGTTTGAAAGCGCCCTTGCTTAAACCAAAGCGCTTTTGAATTTCTTCCGGAAAGCTCTTATCGCCATAAGGCATGGAGCCGCCGCGATGGACGAGATATTCATAAATTTCTTCTGCATCGTCCTTCTGTACTTCATGGCGGCGGCCGAGAAGTGAAATGTTGACGGATCCATCCTCTTTGACGTCAATAATCCGGCCATCGACTTTTTGTCCAAGGCGCGGCTCTTCTTGCCGCTGCGAATAATGGACAAAGCCGCGATAGCCTTCTGCCGTGATCACAAAAGTGCCCGCTTTGGCAGCGCGATACACAATCCCGGTAACATCTTTGTTATAATCTTTTTTCGTCGCTTTCGTAAACTGCTCCTGCATCACTTCTTCTGTCGCCGGTTTAGCAAACAGGCGGCCGCGGCGGTCGAGCTTCAACGTACAATACAATCTGTCGCCAACAATCGGGCGCACCGAATACAGAAACGGCAAGTCATCCTCGGACACAAGAATATCTTTCGTGATGCCGATCGATACGAATACGCCCAGCTTTTCTTCCACGCCAACGACTTCCACCCATCCGTACTGCCCCAGCGTAATCATCGGCTTCACCATCGTAGCAGCAAGGCGGCCTTGATGATCTTGGAACAAAAACACCTCCGCCGGCTCATCCGGATCGAACTCCTCTGTTATTTGCGAATGATGCAAAAGAACCGTTTCTTCTCCATCGGTCAAAAACCAGCCAAACGGCGCTTCATTCTTAACCTCTAGCGTTCTCACAGTTCCAGCTTGTAAATGAGACATATATGTGAAATCCTTCTTTCTTTTATATTTAGTAACCAATTTCCCCGAATTGCTTCTAATTATAACAGGAATCCGCAATCTCTGCGGCAATTTGCCGTTTATTCTGCCGCCATTGTTCAATCTTCATTTCAGTTGATATTCGCAATGTTTCTTGGTTCATCATTTTTCATCCGCTTTAAAGTATTCAACACCGCCGGTAAAGCCGTGGTCGTTGTTGGTGCTTTTATGATTATCAATCGCAGACTTTTGCTTGCGCTTTTTTCGCTTGTCTCATACTCCTTTTATAAAGCTTTTAAGCGGGCTGTCTCATAAGTCCCCTTTATCTCATAGATTCACATTAATAATTCCCATCCGCACCGCCTCGGCTAAGGCTTCTGATCGGGAGTTGACTTTAAATTTCTTGTAGATTTTCGTTAAATTATATTCAACTGCACGGACACTCATAAACAATTCTTCAGCAATTTCTTTATTCCCTCTTCCTTTTGAAATACCTTCAAGTATCTCCACCTCTTTTTGAGTAACAGAAATATTTGCTGGTTTCTTTTTGTTGGAGTTTGTTGTTTGAATCGTAACATCCGAAAGTCTTAATTGACTTAATAATGATATAGGAATAAGCGTGTACCCATGTAATACAGCTTGTATAGCCATCAAAAGTTCCTGTTTAGAAGCAGATTTACTAATAATTCCACTGACCCCGGAGTCAATTAATAAATTAAATTGAGAAGTATAATCAAACCCTGTATAAAGAATGATTTTTGCATCTTTATGAAATTTAAAAATCTTTGGGGCCAACTCAAGTCCAGAGCAATCAGGCATATTCATATCTAATAAGTAAACATCAAAAGGCTTTTCTCGGCTCATATTGATAACGTCATCAATAGACATAAGATAGGTAACATCAAACTCTTTTTCCTGCTCAATCATATTCTTCGTTCCTTCACCCACCAATTGGTGGTCATCTACAATTAAAACGCGTGTCAACTTTATCACCTCGGTATTGTAATATAAACTTGTAAGCCTTTCCCCTTGCTAGTGATAAACTCCACTTTCCCATTTAAGCTGAGGATCCGCTCTTTTAAACCAGATAATCCCATATGATTCTTTTTAGTAGGTGGTGATTTTATATCAAACCCTTTCCCATTATCACGGTAGTCAATAAAAATCGTTTGATCATCTTCCCACATACTGACGGATACACGGGTAGCTTCCGAATGTTTATCAGCGTTATTAAGGAGTTCTTGAAAGACGCGATAGATTGATAATGTTGTATTATAATCCTCAAATGTAACTGAAATATTATCAAACTGATAATCAAGATGATATTTAACTCGCATTTGGATCTGGGAAAATAATTCGTTCAATGATTTAATAAGTCCACCCTCTAATAAGAGGTTGGGTCTTAATTCATTACAAGTACTGCGAATTTGTTTAATAACATCAACCATCCCATTTTTGATTTTTACTAATTGCTCTTGTACATCACTTGGGATGTCTTGATTTTCTTGAATTACATTTTCCAATTTTCGATACCAAACAATCTGATCCTGCAAGGCGGAATCATGCAAATCTGAAGCCAACCGTCTTCGTTCTCTTTCAGCCAATTGAAATAAAAATCGCGATAATGAAACAGATGCAGGGTGATCCCCAATGTTCGGCTTTTGCAATGACTGGATTAAGTTATTAACAGCATGTAAGTTCTCGTAAACAAGGCGAACATATTTTACGATAGTAATCATCCAAGTTTTTTCATTGATATTAAAGCTTGTTTGGTTCCTTTTATGGCCTATCCAAACATAGATCATTTTTTGATCCTTATGATAAAGCCGGATTCCAAGTGAATCTTTAAGTTCCATTAAATCCCCATTCGTATCGCTTTGAATTAGCCATTCTTGATGTTTACGAAGGGTAAACTGATCATTATCACCGTGAACTACCCTTGTAGTATATTGGGACGTTTCCGAATCATATTCAACAAAGGTAATGATTGAGGGATTTAAAACAGAGACTACTTCTTTCACTAAAAGTCTATCTAATTCCTCTTCCTTCATAACGGCAGATAATTTTTGGGTAAACTGTTCAATGTTTTGGGTTAAATTTGTTTTATCCCTGAAGAGTTGATTTCGAAAAGAATAATCAACCTTTTCCTTCAGCAGTAAAAAGATAATATTTAACGTAAGTATTAAGAAAAAATTCTGTAGAAAACGGCTATATACATTACTCTCATGATTGACCGTTCCACTGACCACGAAAGAAATAATAATCGTTGGTATCAAGGATAAAACGGTATAATATCGAATCCGATTCAAAATAAAATTAATATCCAACAGCTGCTTTGTTAAGATCAAATAAGAATAACCTATTGGAATGGCAAAAAGAAACAAAGCTGCCACATCATCTGGTAAATATGGCAGTCCTATTATATAAGGAATGGCATGAAAAAAATAAAAGGAACAAACGCAACAGTTGGAATTACTAACATCCATTTTAGAAAAGGTTCATGTAAAGAATCCCGCTTTTTTATGTATATATAAATTAAAAGTCCAATGGAATAAACGATATTAAAAGAAAAGTAGATCAGCATTAAATTGTCCGTAAATAAACCTGATAATTCCTTAATAATCAAGCTATATAAATTGAGCAAAATAATTAGAATAGCAAGGATGATATTGATTGTTAACATAACTTTGGGCTTTTTTTGAATAAACCCCTTCTCCAAAAAGGTCGAATATACAAAGCAAAAAAAGCTAAGTGCTCCAAGTTGAAAAGAAAAGATTAAAATGAGATCAGCAACAAAATCCCTATGCGTTGCATTTGATGATAAAAAGCTGAGAGATGCTAACATCATAAAACCTAGCATAAAGTTAGCTGTTGCATTTTTTTTCTGAAAAATTAAAACCGATAAAAGCAACGTTAGGATTGAAAAAACACCTGGTATATAGAGTTCCTGCAAAAAATCTGAAACCTTTTTATCCGGTGCCATGAAGCGGATTACTTTATCATTATGTTCAACTGTTAAATCATCAGCATATTTAAGCGTATTCTGAACACCAGTCCCTTTTAATTCCTTCCCATCAATCTTTTTAATAATATCTCCCTTTTTAATATCTGTATTGTTCACCCAACCATTCTTGTTGATATGCTCAACAATAAAATTTTGGTGTTGATCTATGGATATTGTTACTCCACTAAAGGGACGTACCATCTGTGCAATCAAATACGTGTGTAAGGCTATATATACAATGAAGATAAAAATAGCCATGACTCTTCTAATTTTTATAACCATGCCTTCTTGTGTTCCTTCCAAAAAATTACAAATATACTTTGCGGTCATTACAAACTCGTTTTCGGTAATTACACCCAAGTTATCCATTATAATGAAATCATAAAATATGAAAGGTGCGATAAATGATGGTTATGGAAATCGTTGAACTATTAATAGCAAATCCAAATATTCAAGAGTGGAGTCAATCAAGCACACAACTTCTTAAAGAATTTACAAGTTCAGAAATAAAACCATCTCCCCTTTTAATCCATCCTCGATCTTATTATGGTTCCTTCAGTTCAACCGCATAAATTGGAAGAAAAATCCCTTATTTTATATATTTCGACATTAGGATTATTTTCCCTTTAAAGTTTTTTGTAAAGTAATTCCTAAGAATATGGGTACCTATAAGACCTTTATTTGCTGCTTTTTATCCAAATACTCCTGGTCGGAAACTGCAGTTTTTTGAGTGTTTTAACAAACAAATATTGCGGTTTTCCCTGTTTGGTTGGCGGTTAATACTTGCTGTTATCAAGATATGATGTTAGTAAGTAAAATCACAATATAAAAATTGGAATCGTTGATAGTGGGGTAGATATTCATCACCCAGACCTTAAACACAATATCATCAGTCCAGGAAAATCCCTTGTCCCAGGCGTTTCCTCCATGGTAGATGAAATTGGTCATGGAACGATGGCAGCCGGATCGATAGCAGCTAATGGAAATATTACAGGGGTATCTCCAGAGGTCGGCATTGTCCCATACAAGGTATTTCAAGGATATTCCGCTGACTCCAGCTGGATCATTAAAGGCATTATTGATGCTGCCAACGATGATATGGACATCATTAACCTAAGCTTAGGAACGTACAAGTCGCTAAAAAATAAGGAAGACCGTGCAACCTATCTTTCCTATATGCGTGCCATTGATTATGCCAATAAAAAAGGAAGCTTGCTAGTAGCTTCATCTGGTACAGATGGATATGACTTAACAACCCCTAAGAAACTTGCTGAACAAATGGGATTGAAAAACGATCTTCAGCTTCATATGCCTGGTGGATTACCGAATGTAGTTACTGTATCCGCAACCAATCTGAATGATCAACTAGCCTACTATTCTAATTATGGAACCAATGTTGATATTGCAGCTCCGGCTGGAGACTATGGACCAAACTTTGCAGATCAACAGAAAGTAGAATTGGAATATATGACGATCACAACTCATCCTACTACACTACCGCAATCCGAACTTAGTCAATACATGGGATTTGCACATGGTTATGAATTTATGATTGGCACAAGCTTAGCAGTACCTAAAGTTTCAGCTACAGCAGTCCTAATCATAGCTGAATATCAAGAGAAATATGGGAAAAAGCCATCTCCACATGTAATTAAAAGATACCTTTATGGCGGAACTGTTCAAGGAAACGGAACCACAAGACAATTAGGAAATGGAATTGTAAATGCTAAAAACTCTTTAGATCTTGTAAATAAACGATAACGGAGGAAAACAAAATGAAAATGAAATCTTTATTAATGACAGCTTTAGGTGTGCTGATAGGTGCCGCAATTATTTACTTCATTAAGAACTAAGAAAGGATGTATAAAATGGCCTTTGAAATCCAAGGATTAAATAAATCATTTGGAAATTATCAAGCTGTGAATAATTTAAATATTAAACTTGAAGAAGGAAATATTTTGGGAATGCTTGGACGAAATGGGGCTGGAAAAACCACAACCATTCGAATGATTCTAGATATTATTAAGCCGGATAGTGGCTCTATTCTCTGGAATGGGCGTCCATTGTCCAAAAAAGAGTTATTGATCGGCTATCTTCCCGAGGAAAGAGGCCTTTATCCAAAGATGAATGTCGTAGAACAATTGGTATTTCTAGCTAGATTAGAGGGTATTCCTTCAAAAATTGCGAAAAAACAGGCATTGAACTGGTTAGAAAGATTGGAAATGACCCCTTATGTTAAAAAGAAAACAGAAGAACTATCGAAGGGAAATCAACAGAAGGTTCAGCTAATTAGCTGCTTAATCCATGATCCGGATTTCATCATTTTAGATGAACCATTCAGTGGCTTAGACCCTGTAAACGCTGAAATGCTAAAGGATGTAGTCAAGGACCTAATAAAGAAGCGAAAAACAATCATATTTTGCAGTCATCAAATGGATAGTGTTGAGACCTTCTGCGAAGAAATATGCATCATGAAAAACGGAATCAAGGTATTGTCAGGATCCTTATCTGAAATCAAAAAAAGCTATGGATATCGTTATTTAGATGTACAGTCTGATGAAGATCTAGAGCCAGTTTTAGCCCAGAAAGATTATCGATACAAACGAAATAACCAGGGCTACTCCATTAAACTGACGAAAGATCAGGCACCTCTGAAGCTTATACAGGAAATTGATCAACTATATGGAGTACGAAGCCTTTACCTAAGGGAGCCTAGCCTACATCAAATATTCATCGAAAAAACGGGGGCGAAAATATGAGAAGCTTTGGGATCATACTGCAACAGACCTATCTTCAAGCTATACGATCTAAGCCGTATGTATGGATAACCATTGTGTTGATTTTCATTGGAGCTTTCATCTTAGCTCTCCCAAGTATAATGGAGAAATTCTCAGACAAAGAGGAAGCTGGAAATTTTGTTTTAATTACGAATGATGATTTCCAAATGAGTCAGCAACAATTGGATACCTTCCCATCAGATCATCTCTTTAAACTGGGCGATAGCTCGAATGTTGAAAGTTATAAAGAAAAGATTATTAATAACAAACTTGATGGATTGTTTGTTTTAAAGAATGGAGCGAATCCATCATCCATCCAATTAGATTATTATATGGAAAAGGATGATCCTTTACTTGTTCAAAATATGAAAGCTTTTGTGCAAAATTTTCACTTCCAACAAATTATTACTGAGAAAAATATAGATCAGGACGTAGCAAATATGCTTTCGGTTCAAATTGAACCAACAATGCAGCCATTAAGGGATACAGACACCCATTCATTTCTTATGATTTATTTATTAATCAGTATAATGTTCTTGGCCATTACCACCTATGGAAATAATGTGGCAACAGCGATCACATCAGAGAAATCATCGAGGGTGATGGAAGTCATGATTACAAAAATCTCTCCAGTTCCGATGATGTTTGGAAAAATCCTCGGTATCGGTCTAGCAAGCTTGACACAGCTGTTCATATTCTTCGCCAGTACGATCATGATGGCGAGAATGGAAATTTTCAAAATTAAAGAAGGCAGTATTGCCGATACATTGATGAATATGCTGACTGTTTCTTATACCCTTTACTTTTTACTAATCTTTATCCTTGGCTACTTTATTTACGCAGCACTCTTTGCGGTCATTGGATCGATGGCAAGTCGGCCAGAAGAGTTATCCAGTAGTACATTACCGATTACCATTATTTTAATGGCAAGTTTATTAGTAGAAATGATCTTTGTTATAGATCATCCAGAAGGATTAACAGCGAAAATCACATCGTATATTCCATTTACAGCTCCCATTAGTTTAATGGTTAGAATCGTAAACGAGGTGGTTTCACCGTTAGAAATTGTGCTGTCGATCGGGTCCATGCTAGTGAGCATCGCACTCTTCTCCTTATTAGCAGCGAAAATCTACCCGAAAGGCATTCTCAAAACCGATAAGCGATTAACATTTGGTCAACTAATTAAAAGTCATTAGTGTGAGGAGGAATCAAAAAATGAAATTGTTTTTTCAATCGAGACGAAAAAAATTGCGGGGCCAAAATGCACACAACCACTCATCTCTGAAAGAATTAACTGTTGATGAAATGAAGCTCATTCAAGGGGCATCAAATGATAAGAACGAAAGCCTATACCGCTCCTATACCTTAGCTACAGAACATAAGCGAATGTTGCCGTGAGTAAAAAAGCCTGGACTCCCAGGCTTTTTGATTTTACTTTAATTTAGATAATTTCATTTTATTTTCTACTGTTGATTACTTTTTCATAGGCAACTTTACTTGCCAAATTGCTTTTATCGTATAAATGGGGCATGAAATGACGTGCAGGTGCCTGTCCCATTTTTAATGATAGGTTTCTGGAAAAAATGGACCTAACAGGAGCGGACATGTGATATAAACCTCACTAAAGGATGATAGGAGTAGATCCGAGCAATCGCTTTTTGAGCTAACGAAGCAGTATAAAATAGGGAAGGCAGATGATGGATAACCAATACTTTGTAGGCTGGGGGCACTGGCGTTGATAACTTATACATATGGCGTTTCATTCTTCACCTCTAGCGTTCTCACAGTTCCAGCTTGTAAATGAGACATATATGTGAAATCCTTCTTTCTTTTATATTTAGTAACCAATTTCCCCGAATTGCTTCTAATTATAACAGGAATCCGCAATCTCTGCGGCAATTTGCCGTTTATTCTGCCGCCATTTCGGGAAAAACAACAATAGCAGAATATAAAGGTGGGAAAGAGATGAAAGGTCCAAGCAAACTCAAATCGCTTTTTAAGCTGGCCGTGAAATACGGCCCTGTGATCTACCCGATCATCAAAAAATTTCTTTCAAAACGCAAAAAAACTGCCTAACTCCACACCTCCCAGTCTTCGTGCTGGGAGGTGCTGTTCGTTAGAAAGCGGACTGGGATCTTCTTTCCTTCCCCGCTGCATCGCGCAGCCCCGAACAAATCGGACATGCAGGGGACGAAAAGCCTATTGCACGCAGGATAAACGCTTCTTTCAGCTTTGCCGAAATGGTTCAATATAAATAAGCGAGGGAGCAGGAACTCCCTCGCTGGCTTAAGCTGTCATTCTTCTGTCAGCTTGTTTAACATGCGATACAGCATAACGGCTGTTTCAGCTCTTGTTGTTTCGTGTTTCGGATCGAATTTTCCGCTTTTGCGCCCTTGGATGATGCCGAGCTTGGCCGCTTGTTTCACTGCTTTCTTGGCGTAGCTGTTGATGCGGCGCTCGTCTTTGAAAGCTGAGTCGAGCGGCAGGGAATCCAGCATTCCCGGCTTTTGATGATGGATGGCGCGGACGATCATCGCCGCCATTTGCTCGCGTGTAATGTTGGCGTCGGGATCAAAGCGTTCCCCTTCTTTCCCAAGGACGATGCCGGCGCGGTATGCTGCTTCAATCTGCGCAGCGGCCCAATCCTTTTTCGCAGGCACGTCCTTAAAGATGCCTTCATATTCTTTCGTCGGGATTTGCATCGCTCTTACTAGCAGAACGGCAAACTCTGCCCGGGTCAGCTTTTGTTCCGGCGCGAATAATTCCTCTGTTTTCCCGCTTGTCACTAATTTAGAAGCAAGCGAATGAATTTCAGCTTGAGCCCAGTGGCTTTTCGTGTCCTTAAACTGCTTATTGTTCGACAGCACGGTGAAAGCCGATAGGTGTCTCGCCGGGATGATCCAATGCTCACCTTGCAAATAGCCGCCAGCGTACTCCCATTTCTTCTGCCGTTCATTGTAATAAGCGCCTGTTGTTTGTTCCGCTTGAATTGGGCCATTCACCTTCAGCTTCAATTGCACGGGCTCCGGAAGGGTCAGCTCCTTCTGATTGTCCGCTGAAATAGCTAGGTCGACAACAGCTGAACGGAATTGGGCGGCAGCATTTCCTGAATCATCCGCTTTCTTCTGCGCTGCTTCTATCTTCACCGCATCTTCCGCTTGCGACTCCAAATAAGCAAGATGGGCAGCGGTTAATGTGAATTCCACTCCTCCGGATAGACGCACATTCAGCGGCTGCTTGCTTGCGGCTGCTTTTGCCAGCAGTGCTTTTGGCAGCTTAAACTGCAGGCGCTCCGCTTCCTCCTTCGTCATATCCATCGTCCATTGCTTCGGACCGCGCTCAATATTCTCTTCTTTAATCTCGATGACTTTCCCCGAATCGTTCGGCAGCGATGGTTCGGCAGGCTTCGTCGTGCCGCCTCCATGATGATCACTGCTGTTGCCGCTTGATACTTTGTCCTTCGTTACGAAAGTCCAAACATCCGAGCGGGTCTCCCCTTGATGCTTATCCTTGACGGTGACGTACCAGCCGTGTTCTTTATTGCTTTTAAGATCGTTCCAAGTCACTTCAGGCGTTTGCTGATCTTTCACACCCTTTTGCTCGCCAATTTTTTCATCCGTGTAGACATTGGCTTCAAATCGATCAGTTGCGACGACCTTTTCCTTCGGCGTTAAGTCTGTTTCAATCACAAACTCGTCCTTGCCCGGATATTCCTTCGCATCGTAATAATTATATTGATCCAGATACGGAGAGTAGGTCTTCATATAGATCTTGTTCTCCACCGGGTTCACTTGCATAATGCGCAAGAAGCCTTGACCGCCTTCCGGACCGCCTTGGTAATCAGCCAGCATTTGATATACTTTTCTGTCTGGCTTGCCGTCCTTGTTGTCATCTATTTCATCCACTAATGTTTCACTGTCATGATAATGGCCGGATAAAACAGCAATGATGTTTTTATTAGGCAGGACGACTTGATTGTATACTTTATCGCCAATCGGACTGCGGTTTCCGGACACAAGCAAGTACTCGTGAAAGTTTAAAATCGCTTTTCTTTCCGGATATTTAGCGAGCACCTCATTGATCCAGGCAATGTCCTCATCATTGACTCCCCAGCCCATATACAGCATGATAAAATCATTGCCGTTCGCGCTGATGAGATCATAGTGCCCGCGGTTGTTTTTATAGGATTCTCCATAATAGTCCTTGTCTTGAAAGCGGTCTGCTCCGAAGTATTTCCCATATTGGTTATAATCGCCTGTTTTATGGCCGACATCATGGTTGCCCGCCAAGACGCCGTACGGGATATTTCCCTTATCCAAGTAGCCCATATATTCATCGGCGTGCTTCCATTGATAATCCTGATCCGCCTCATCAACAAGATCACCGGTATGGAATAAATATTTAATCTTCAAAGCCTCTTTCTGCTCTACCGCCCACTTGGTCATGCGCTTAAAAATATGCGGATAGCTTTCAGCGTAATATTGCGTATCGGACATCCAAATAAAGGAATAATCAAATTGCGTGGTGGATGCCAATTCGTCCTGCACCATCACTTGCACTTTTTGATCCTTCGCATAGTCGGCGCCTTTGACAGAACCGCGCAGTGTAAAGTTCTTGTCGTCTTCCGCCACCTTCCATTCGGTCAGTTCCCATTTATCAGCTTTATAGTTCCACACATACATGGAGACTTTGCGTCCAATGAGTGACTTTCCTTCCCAATTAAGCTCTATTTCGTCGTTCTCGTCCACTTCCTCATCCACAGTCACTTCAAAGCGGTGATAAGGGAACTTGTCCTTTGATTTCGTCGTGACATACTGCTGATCAGCCTTTGCTAGCTTATCAGTGTCTATCACCTTCGTTTCGCCAGCCGGTTTCAGTTCTTTTGGAGGCTCACGATCGGCGTTGTTTTGGAAAATCGCAATATGCTGCTCTTCATTGGCTTTGTATTGGTAGCCTTTCATAAAGGCCACATCCAGATCATCCTTTGTCGGATCAGATACCTTGACTTTCAGCTTCGCAGAGGCGGATACATTGGTCGCTCCATCCTTCGGCGTGATCGCTGTCGGCTGATGCGGCTTTTCTTCCGGAACGGTGAATGTCACAGTTTCGGATGATTCATTTCCGACCTGGTCAACGGCTGTCACCTTGAGCTTATGCTCCCCTGGGGCCAGCTGGGCAGACGATGTATCCAGCGGCAAAGTAATTTCCTTGCCGTCCAGCTCAGCTGTTACTTGATCAACGCCGGATAAAGGATCTTCTGCTTCCGCATTGATTGTGAAAGGACCTTGATAATTCTCTCCATCCTTCAGTGAAGGCGTAATGACCGGACCGCTGTTGTCCACTATTACATCCGCGGCAGCTTTGTCCGAACCGTTGACTGCTTCAATGGTGTGCTCTCCTTCTTTCACTTTCGTTGTGTCCCATTGATAGGCTTTCGCTGTAAATTTGTCATCCGGGACTTCAAAGGAGAAATCAATCACCGGGGTGGCGGATGAACCATCTCCTACCGCCAGCTCTTGTTCGGGATTTTTGAATTTCGGATCGTAAATAACGGTTCCATCTTTTAGAACAAGGCGGACATTCTTAACGTAAAAGTCATCTCTGTTCTCTTCTGACTCTTGATCGAAAGGAGATACTTTCGTTCCTGAACGGATGGAAATAACGGCGTCTTTGCCTTTTTCAAAATACTTCGGATCGACGGGAACTGTTTTCGTCTTATATGTGTCGATCGTATCATCAAAAATATGCAGGGTTTCATCGCCGATGGTGACGCCGTTTTTAAAATAAAGATTGACCTTTTTCACATCAAAGGCGAAATAGGCGGGCTCCGCCAATGCTGGAAACGTCTCTTCTGTTACATCTTTTCCATCAATCAGCAGTTTGGTTTGATTATAATTTTGCGAGTGAGCTGCCTTTATTAAAGCGGTCTTATTCAATAACGATTGGTCTTCCACATTCATCTTCAGACCTGCTTGCTGCTCATCCTGTAAAATCTTCAGCGTTTTAGGCTCCGTTTTGATTTCATTTTTGCCGTCTGACACAACAAGAAAATACTCAATCGACTGCTTGCCGATCAGGCTCGGCGAATAAATCGTATGATGGTATAATTGATCATCAAAGTTTTCTGTCAAATCAACGGGATGATAATCCGCTTCCAAATCGCTTTTGTAGAATAACCGAGCCGTTTTGACCGACTGATTATCTTGAATATCAAAGGTCAGCTTCATGTCGTTCATCTCAGATACAGGATTGGCCTCTGTTAAATCCTGAAAAACAGGCTTTTCTGAGTCGTTCGGCACGTTGACTTTTTGCGAAGGCACCTGAATGCTGGAAACCGCTCCCGGTGTAGCGTCCGCAGTAGCGCTGCTATATTTCTTCATCACGGTGTCACCGGGTGATTGCGGAAATGAATAATGGATTCCTTTATTCGCCGCCGTATCATCCTTCGCTCCTTCATCGTTGTAATAGCCTACCGAAATATCTTTTCCTGTATTGGTGGCAATCGCCACACCCCGTGCTCCGCCGTTCGCCATGCCCCCGGAATAGACTTTGACAATTTGTTTGTTCTCTGTTAAATCCACGCCGTAATGCTTGTTAAAATCTTCTACCGTTTTATCTTGATTGCCGGCATTGATGATCCAGAAAACCATCGTTTCGCCTGAAGCAAGTGTGAGATTCTCTTGATCGGGACTCCATATTAAATCCCCTTGGGGTCCCTCTGACGGATAGCGGTAGCGAATCTTATAATCCTTCAGATTGACGGTTTCATTCGTGTTATTGTACACTTCGATAAATTCATAGCCGTCTAATTTCCCGATGTTTGTCGAATCAGGCACCAGCTCCGTCATCAAGAGCGCCGGCACTTTCTGGGCATCATAGGATTGCTCCTCTACGGCCGCTTGATATTCTTCTGTTTTAACCGTATTGCTGCCGTCATATGCCAGAATTTGATAAATGAATTCTTGGCCTATGAGATCGTCTTTCGGAATCGTTGCATGATATGTATGCGGGTCACTGTCAGAAGCCGTCAATTCGATTTCTTTTGCCGAACTGCCGGGGCTGAAGCGGTAGAGGGCTTTGACGTTTTTGACAGCTGTTTCATCCGTCACCTTAGCCGTTAGCCGGATATCCTTCCCTGCTTGAATGGCTTTGACAGGCGTGTGTTCAATAACCGGCGCTTTCGTGTCTTCTACTTGGCGCACCGGCTTGCTCGGCACTTGTTCGGGGGTGAGCTTTCCCGGTGTGGCCGCCTGATTGGAATGAATGATTTCCATACTCTTCTGATCGGCGCTCACTTTATACTGAATCCCCTTATCCTCCTGGACGTTTCCTTTGTCATAACCGGCTTGGGAAATTTCATTTTGATATGTATCAGCGATCACAAGCGTGCGCGAAGAATCGTTGGCCATGCCATCTGATTCCACTGTTGTCACTTGATCGGCGCTCAAATTCGTCTGAAAGTGCTTATTGAAGTCTTCCAGTGTCATTTCTGTATTGGCGCCATTCTTCACCCAGACTACCATGGTTCCTTGAGCGGGAATCGTTTTGTCTTCGGTAAATGCCCATTCCGCATCCGGCCGATTCTCCCCTTCCGGATAACGGTAAAGCAATGTGTAATCCTTCAGTGATACCGGCTGATCACTATTGTTATAGATTTCAATAAACTCATAACCGTCTTTACTGTTCACATTAGCAGAGTTGGGAACAAGCTCGGTAATGAGCAGAGCCGGGTTTTTCTGCGGATCCAAAGCAGAAGCATCTTTAACGCCGCTCGCTTCTTCAGCTAATGCAGCCGGAGCGAACGGTGAAACGGAGAGACAGGTAGCTAAAGCAATAGAATAAAAGGCTTTCTTCTTCATAATTTCCTCCTACTATTTTGAAAATCCCTATTATTCTATAAAATTTCTATATTGACACTGTGAATATAGAGTTAAGTAATTGTAAAGGTTTACTTCCTTTACCCAATAAAAGGAATAAACGCATGCGCGCGCCCTTTATTATCAGAAAAATTATGTTATAATGAAATAGAATATTTTTTCTCATCTGTTACATACAACAAAAGCAATTTTTGTTTTTCGGACGGCTATTGAGTATATGGACCTGTACCAATTTTTAAGGACGGAGATGAAGAAAGATGAATGCAAAGAAATTAATGACTTACGGGCTGATACTCGCTGTTGTACTGCCCAAGCTTAAAGAACGCTTAGACAAGCAGCAGCTGCGCAAATCCTACCAAAATTCTCATCGCTTGCGCATGAATCATAACAGTATTTTGGACAAGCTCCCTAAATAAATCTTCACAGAAAGAAAGTGCCCAATCATCCAGCATTGGGCACTTTTTATTTGATGCGGCAGCGAAGAGGAAAAAGCTAAACAATAGGAACTTTTTTCCGATATAACTATTAATCGAAAATCAATCGAACCATCCCGCTTATTATTCGGAAAACGATTGGGGCTGTCCCCCGGGAGGTTTTTATGGAGGGTTTATATGGCTGTAAAAAATGTTATGGAAGATATTGTGAAAGAAGTGATTGAGGAGCATTTGGACCACTTGCATCTGTCCTGCAGATGTGAACGCTGCTTAGATGATGTATTGGCGCTTTCATTGAACCATCTTCCGGCGAAGTATGTCGTAAATGACAGCAGAAGCCCCTACATTAAAGCAATGTATATGGTGCACACCCAGGAGCATGCCAACATTTTAACCACCATCACCCGCGCCAGTGCCAAAGTCTCGCAAAATATGCACTGTCAAAATCAAACCGATGCAGAACAATGATGTGCTCTTGCACCGGTTTTTCTGTCTCTTGCAAAAGGAATTAAGCTTCGACCACTGCGGAGGAACTGAAAAATTCCTTATAAAGCTCTTTTAATACTTTTTCGGTGTCTTCTTCATGAATCCCAAAGACTAAGCTGACTTCGGAGGAGCCTTGGTTAATCATTTCGATATTGGCGCCCACGCGCGAGATAGCTGCCGTAGCTCTCGCTGATAATCCCAGTGTATTATGCATACCTTCCCCCACAAGTACAACCATCGCAAAGTGATGCTCAATATGTACATCATCCACTAATAATTCTTTGCGGCATCTGGAAATAATCCGTGCTTCTTTCTCAGGAGTGAGCTGATGGCTGCGCACGATCACCGATAAATCGTCAATGCCGGACGGAGTGTGTTCGAAAGAAATATGCTCATCCTCTAAAATTTGCAGCAGGCGGCGGCCAAAGCCAAGCTCTCGGTTCATTAAGTACTTTCTGACATAAATGGTCGAAAAGCCTCCATCCGCCGCAATGCCGCTCACCGGGCTATTGGAATATTCACGCTCCGCCACGATCAGCGTTCCTTCTGCTGACGGGTTATTGGTATTTTTAATGCATACAGGCACAGAATGCCGGAATGCTGGCATGAGGGCTTCATCGTGGAAGACAGAGAATCCAGCGTATGATAGCTCGCGCATTTCCCGATAGGTCATCCGTTTAATTTCGGCGGGGCGATCCACTACCTTTGGATTGGCCGCATAAACGGAATCCACATCCGTGAAGTTCTCATATAACTCCGCTTCCACAGCCGCCGCAAGAATGGACCCGGTAATATCTGATCCCCCGCGAGCAAACGTCATCATCACCCCATCTGGCGTATAGCCGAAAAATCCGGGAAACACGACAATGCCTTTTTTTCCGCGCAGATGGCTTAAATTTTCATAAGCCTCCGGCAAGGCACGGGCGCGGCCAGGCTCATCACTCACCACCAATCCGGCTTCCTTTGGATTGACATACTCCGCCTCCAAGCCGACGCTTGAAAAATAGGCCGCGATCAATTTAGCATTGTTGTCCTCCCCGCTTGCTTTTAATTGATCGACAAACAAGTCGCGGTTCTCGCGGCTGTGGGTGAGACGGTCACGAAGATCGCTTTCGATCACTTGCACAATTTGATGATCCAGCCCGAGCCCGGCAGCGATTTCTGCATAACGGTTTACGACTGCTGCAAGCTCCCTATCGACTTTCTCTTGCGCCAGAGCAGCCTCGGCCAGGCAAATGAGTAAATCTGTCACTTTCACATCATCGTCCGAACGTTTTCCCGGCGCGGAAACGACCACGATTTTTCGTGAAGCATCCTGCTTAATGATCGCGGCAACTTTTTTGATCTGCTCAGCGCTTGCTACTGATGTTCCCCCAAACTTACATACCTTCATTACACTTTCACTCCTTGCTCACTGGTTACCTTCTACGGTGAAATGATTTATTTGAAAAATTATACCACTCTTAGCATAAAAAAAGAAGAAATAATCTGATATTTCCTGTCCGTTAAAACCTTCATTTTCGCCTATTAGCTGCCAATTAAAAAGAAGCTGACCACTATAGGGTCAGCTTCCTAATCACTTATTTTACTTTTACACTTTAAAACGGAGAATAGACTGATGAAGTTCGCCTGCCAGATGATTCAGCTGCTCTACCGCCTTTGTGTTATCCTTTGTCGATTGCAGCTGCTCTTCAGACAATTGCACCACATCTTCTGTCGCTTGCGCGGATTTTCTGGCGATATCCGCCATCTCTTCTACAGAAGCGGTCACTTCTTCGGAGCTTGCAGACATCTCTTCTGCTGTAGCAGATACCTCTTGAATTTGGGATGTGACCGCTTCAATCGACTGCAGAATCTCCTCGAATGCCTGCGCTGCATCCGCTGTGAGCTGAATGCCATCCTCCACTTCACTTTCATTCTTTTCAATGATAGCTGCCGAATAAGCGGTCGCCTTTTGAATGGCCTTAATTAAAAGCGCCACTTGACCAGCCGACTCCTTCGACTCCTCCGCCAGCTTGCGGACTTCATCAGCGACCACAGCAAATCCTTTGCCGTGCTCTCCGGCCCTTGCGGCTTCAATCGCTGCATTTAAGGCCAATAAATTGGTCTGTTCGGAAATTTGCGTAATAACAGAGATAATTTGTCCAATTTCATCAGAATGAACGTTTAATTTCTTAATTTCCGTAACGCCTTCATGAACCGATGCCTTAATCGTATTCATCTGCTGAAGGACATTTTCAAGCTTCTCACGGCCATTCTGGGCTTCTCTCGTCGTTTGCACCGAGGCCTCAGACACTTCTGCCGAGCTTTCCGCCACTCGCTGAACCCCGGAGGATATTTCCTCCATCGCCCGTGCGGTTTCTTCAGCACTCTCCATCTGTCTTTGAGAGCCATCGGCAATATGGGCAATTTTTTCAGCTGTAGCGCTCATTGATTGCTCCGTTTGCCGGGAGTGAGCGGACATTTGTTCACTGGCTGACGCTAGATGATCCGAGCTATCGCCAATATGGCCCACAATCGACTTTAATGAATCGACCATGGCGTTAAAGGTTTGGGCGACCTCCCCTAGCTCATCTTTGGATGTAATATCCACATTTTTCGTCAAGTCGCCAGCACTCACTTCCTTCGTTGCTTTCACCAGCTTTCTTAGCGGCTTCGTAATGCTTGCGATTAGAAAATAAGTGAAGACTCCGCCGATAAGCACTGCCAGAATGATAACCAATAAGGTGATATTAAAGATCGGCTGAGCTTTTTCTTCTATTTCGGCAAGCGAATAAGCGCCTGCTACTTTCCAGCCCGTTGCTTCATTGCTATCAAATATAAAGCCTTTCTCTGCGCCGTTTTCTTGGGCTGTAAACGCTCCCTTTGCCTGATTGCCTAATTTGCCTGCGATGCCTTCATTTAATGAATAGCCATCATCGCCCCACTGAGGGTGGAATAACACTTCATTCTCTTCGTTCGTAACGAATAAATAGCCCTTCTTCCCGATTTTACTATTTAAGATTTGCTCCTTGATATGCTCGACATTATAATCAAAGGCAACAACTCCGCTGCCGTCCGCGAGCTGGTGCGCTACGGTTACGACCGTCGCATTTGTGATAGCATCTTTATAAGGAGCCGTGATAATCGGCTTTCCCTGATGCTTGACTGCTTCTTGATACCAAGGGCGCTCCTTGGCCACAAAGCCGCCAGGCACTTTATTAGCGGGCTCATTTTTGTATACCCCGTTTTCATAGCCGATAAAGACCGCTTTAATGTTCGGGTTCGTCTTTTTGAACTTGGCCAGATGCGCCCGCAGCTGGGCAGCGTTCTTCTCCGTTGCCATAGACTGATTCATTAATTCGCTTAGAAAAGATGCCTTTTCCTTCTCCTGCAAGAAGGATTGATTCACTAAACGGTTCGCCAATTGCACTTGAGACTTCGCTTGTTCATTAAACTCTTGTTCAATTTGCTTTTTGGCTGATATATAAGAAAAAGCACCTATACTGATACACGGAACTAGTAAAATGATAATAGCGAATATGATTAATTTCTTCCTAATACTCATATGCGACCCCTCCTACTTTAGTATGTATAGCCGCTAAATTTTACCGCAAACGCTTCACTCTTTCAAGCATTTATAGAATAGTCAAACTATTCGGATAGTTTCCGCTGCATGGTTTCGTTTAATTTACGCCTCTGGAGGGAAAGACTAACTAAAAAGGAGGACTCCATATGAAAAATAAAACACTCTTAACGACCGTGGCCCTCGGCGCTGCCTATCTGCTGCGAAACCAGAAATCACGCGACAAGCTGATGAACCAATTGAAAGCCATGAGAAAATAACAGATTTCCCTAAAAAACAGCCGGCAGGCCATCCCGATATTCCCCGGGTGTGCCCGCCGGCTGTTTGATTGGTTTTTCTTGGTTCAATAAGCGATTAAGCGAATAAAATGGCAGCCTTTAAAAAATAAAACACTGGAAAAGCCCGCCTAATGCGGACTTTTCCAGTGTTTATTTACTTTGTTGCTTGCGTTGCAGGCAGGCCATCTGTATAGGTAAACGAAGAATCCACATTGGCACTTGAAGAGGTTTTCACCGCTGTAAAATCAAAGGAAGCTTTTGTTTCAGTTTCTTGATCATCAATGATCACCGTTCCTTTTTTACCGGCTAATGATAGATTCGTATGGTCGATGATGAGCGTTTTACGGTCTGCTAAAAGAGAATAAGAAGCCGGTTCAAATTCTGCTTCACTTCCGTTACTGTATTGAACGCGGAAATACAGGTAAGCCAGTACATCATCTGCTGTGTATTCCTCCGGCACTGCTTCAGTCAAGTGAATTTTCGTCTGGGCAGCAGAAGTTACCTGCGCCTTGGAAACGGATGGGAAATAAGAATTTTCTAGCACAAAGAGATAGGTTCCATATAACAAATTGGCAAATTCGCCGCGAGTAATATGAAGGTTTGTGCCGTATGATGTGCTGGTCTTGCCTGATGTAATGCCTGCTCCATACAGCGATTCAATATAAGGCTTAAATACGCCACCAGCATCCGTAAATGGTGTTTTCTCCGCATATTCTTCCAGCTCAAATGCTGTCGCAAGAAATTTAGCCATCGCGCCGCGGCTCAGTGTTAACCCCGGCTTAAACTCGGTTTTTGTCACACCAGAAATCACCCCAATTTCAGCAAGGGCATTAACAGATCCTCTTATACGGGCATTTAAATCTTTAAATCCGGCATCTGGTGCGTTCTCTGTATCAAGCATGAGCATATTAGCTAAAATAACAGCCGCATCGCCGCGTGTTAACGTTTGGCTTGTACCAAATTTTTCGGACGAAATCCCCCGCACTATTTCGTTTTCATATAAAAAACTAACCGCTTCATCGTATCGTTTCCCAACGTCTGTAAACGGATGGCCAGACTCCGCACTCACTGGTGTGGCTAAACTAGAAACAGCTACTGTAGCCGCCGCCGTAGCGGTGAATAAAGAATACTTGTTCAAAAGTCTATCTCCTCTTCTTCAATTTATTAAAAAAGATTCTATCACCTTCCAAATGGTTCGTAAATAATAAATGGTTGGCAGTAATGGGTTTATTTTCATTAATTTTTCAGAGTAGAGAAGTTTTTTCTTCCCGATGTTGAGTGAATCAATTGTGTAAGACTTGTTCCGGAAGATCTGACTTCTGAGCTGCTTGTCCTGCTTTTTCCCCTCTTCACAGTGTATAGCTTATTTCTCTTTTCAGATCCCCTAAATGCGGGGGATTATAGGCAAGACCATTGCATTTTTTTGATCCATTATATAATATATGTATATAAACATATATACAGTAAACCTAAGGAGGCTATGAAATGATGAATGCCGGCTGGCGCGAGGCTTGGTGGTTAAGCCGAATGGAGCTCAAGAAGATGACCAATTTGTTTTCCTCTGTTTTCATTCTGCTTATGTACATCATCCTACTCATTGTATTAACCCCTGTTTCCGATCAGGTTGGTGCAAATATTCTATATGATGGTTTCTTCATCGGAGCCATTGCGATGCTGCCGATTTCCTGCCGCAAGAAAGAGTACCAAGTCACCCGTATCTCAGGAGATTTCTGGGGGGTAAGCTATTTTAACTTTTTGCTGCAACAGCCCATTCCAGAAGAAGTGCTCGTGAAAAGCCGCTTTCTTTCCAACTCGGTACTGTACCTTTTGACAAATGGACTTTTAATAGGGGGATTGCTTGTTTGGCAGACCGATCCCAATACTTCTTTATCGCTAAGCGAATCCTTAAGCTTTTTCCTCTTTTGGCTGCTGATCGGTTTGCTCATCGGCTCTGCTATTCCGACATCAGAAGTAGGCGACCTTCTTCCCCGCAATAAATTGATTGCAGTCTCTGTTTTATCTTATGGGAGTTTCTTCGCAGCAGCAGCCTTATATTATTTTTTGGCCAATCAGGGGATCGTAGAAGGCTCCATTGCTCTTTTGAAAAGCGCTCCTGCTGTGACGGTTGCGGTCACAGCGATCGCAACCGTCATCAGCTATCGGCTAGCCTATTGGTATGCCATAAAAAAAATCCGTACGAATGATTACTTTTAAAGGGGAGATGCTCTTATGACATTGCCGATTCAGATCTCCCAGAATAGCAGAGAACCGATTTATCATCAAATCGAAACTCAAGTGAAAGCGCTGATATCTGGAGGACAGCTGCCGGCGGGAACGGCACTTCCTTCCATCAGGACACTTGCAAAAGAATTAGGATGCAGCGTGATTACGACGAGAAGAGCTTATCAGGACTTAGAGCAAAAGGGATTTATTCAAACAATTCAAGGGAGAGGAACATTCGTGGCAGAAGTCGCTTTATCAGTAAAAAAAGAGATCAAAGAAAAAACGGTATACGAAGCCATGGAGCGCGCTATTGAAGTCGGGCTTCAGCACGATTATTCCTTATCAGAGATTGCTCAGCTATTCAGCGAACGACTGAACGAAAGGAGGAGAAAAGAGTGAGTATCATAAGGATGGAGCAAGTAAGCAAACAAGTGGGAGAACTCAGTATTGGACCGATGAACGTAGACATTCCAGCCGGCAGCACAGTCGCCGTGATTGGCGACAATGGATCAGGAAAAAGCACGCTGCTGAAAATGATCCTCGGGCTGATCAAAGCTGATTCAGGCTCTATTCAGCTTTTTGGAAAAGAAAGACAGCTCGGCGATCACAGCTGGAGAGAACGAATCGCTTATCAGCCTCAAGTCATGACTGGCTGCGGCCGATTAACTGGGGAGGAAATCTTGGCCTTAACCGCTCATTTTTCTCCAGCTTTTGATCACCAGCGCTTCAACCGTTCAATGCAGGCACTCCAGATTTCTTTAAATCGTCGTTTGGACAGTCTTTCTCCCGGCTCCCAGAAAAAATGGATGCTGGCCTTGACAATGGCACAGCGGAAAGATTTGCTGCTGCTTGATGAGCCCGCTGCTTCAATTGACTTATTGGCTCAAAAATTCATCATTGACGAACTCGTCGATCTCATGGAAGAAGACGCCGAACGCACCATCCTATTCACAAGCCACCAGCTGCATGATATTCACAAACTGGCGGATTATTTGCTGTTCATTCGCCAAGGCGCCTTGCTTGGCCTGTTTGAAAAAGATGATCTTGCCTCAAAGTTTGTCCGCTATTGGCTTGATCGCCCTCTTGACTGCAGGCTGCCCGGCGTCATTCGAACCAGCCAAGACCGACGCGAAGTGATTTCTTACCATGCCCATGCCTTCGAACAAGAACTGAACCTAACCGATAGCCGCGTCATTCGCAAAATAAACATCGGATTAGAAGAAGTCATTCCTGGCATCCTCTCAGGCGAGCTGGATCTGTCCGGCTGTCATGACCAGCAGGATGCCGTCACAGTGTAGCATTGACTTCCCCCCCTTCCCGAATATGGAGAGAAAAGCAATCCGTTTTTCTCTCCATATTTTTTTGAAATTTTTTGAATTAACCAGTTACACAGCGAGTATATAAATCTTTGTAGAGAACAAAAACTGTTTTTCCTCTCTCCATTTTGACAAATAGCGGATTCGCTTATCCGCAGGATTTTCTCTAAGATGAAGATCACCCGGGAATAATGGGATGGCGCGCTTTCCGCTAAGGATGTTGAAAATGGAACGCTTTGAAGATTTGCTGGAGACGTATTCGCCGATGATTCACCATGTGATGAAGACCCTCCGTATTTACAAAAACCGCGAAGAATTTTTGCAAATTGGCCGCATTGCCCTTTGGGAAGCCGATCAAAATTTCGATCAAGCGAAAGGAAAGTTTTCCAGCTACGCCTATACGTGTATAAGGGGGCGGATGCTGGATGCCTTAAAGAAGTCGGCGCGCCGGGAACAGCGATATGTCTATCCCAAGGAATGCTTTTGGGAGGGCACAGCCGATGAGCAAGGCGAAAAAGCACTCGAACTAGAGACGTTGCTCGCGTACGCTCGTGGCTTAACGGACAGAGAAACAACCTGGCTTCTGCTGACATTCTACAAAGGAATGACGATGGCGGAAATCGCCGCTCAGCAAAACGTCTCTCTCTCAGCCGTCAAGAAGTGGAAAAAGCAAGCCGTCGGGAAAATAAGAAAAAGGCTTCTTCCACTTCGGCAAGTAGATCCAAATAACTAATTCCACCCCTCTATTCTTCTTATACTCCTGTCCGATTTTTAAATTTTTTAGCATCATATAACTATTTTGTAACTTTCTGTATGAATCAGCTGAAACAATTGCTAGAATGATAGCGAAATACAGTGAACCTTCAAACAGCGGGGGCTTTCCTCCCCCGCTGTTGCAAAGTAGAATAAAGGCTTATAATCCCGCATCATGCAGGCTTGAACGGATCGGATATTTAGGTGTAGTGAGCTCCCGCTTAACCATTAGTTCCACATGCCATTCTGGAAGAGGGAGTTTACGGCGCTTGCTTGCGGGATAAAACAAAAGAGGCTGGGACAAAAGGTTTTCAGCTAATAAAAAAGCCGAACTATTATTTAGAACTCTCCTTTAGAGTTTCGTAATAGTTCGGTTTTATCGTTTTTCATGTTTTTTATTAAACACAATGATTCGGCTTTCATGACAGCAAATTTAGTTATGTCCCAGACTCTTTTGGCTTCCCGTTCTGCACCCGCTCTACGTTGATCAGTCCGCCAAGAAGCAATACGGCGGCTGTTAAGTAGAACCAAAGCGTCAAAATAATAATCCCCGACAGTTGGCCATAAATGCGCGAGTAATTAACGATACCGGCATATTCCCCAAAGATGACGGATACAGCCTGCCAGCCAACTGCGGCGAACAAAGCTCCCGGCATAACGGAGCGTAGCGGCTGTTTTCCATTAGGGAGCACTTTATAAAACACGATAAAAAAAAGAAATAAAAAGACGGTGCCCAGTCCCCATTTAAGCGATGTCCAAGTCATGAAATAGAAGGAGAGCCCATCAAAGAGCAGCTGATGAAGAAATTCCTCCGCCAGCGGAATCAGCCAGGATAGCGGCACGAGAAACATGAAGATCAATGTCACACCTAAATCCCGCAGAAGTCCTGCAAAAAAAGAAAGGCGTTTCTGTACATTATATGCATCATTGAGAGAGCGGACGAGCGACTGAATGGCCATAGAAGATAGCCACAGAGTAGATAGAAAGCTGACTGAAAGAATCTTCGCTTTATCCCTCTTCAAAATCGCCTGCACATTCTCCTGAATAAGTGCAGCCGTATCAGCCGGAGCATATGGCTTAACAAAGCCCAAAATATCTCCTTCTTTTACCGGAAGAAAACTGAGCAAAGACAGCATAAAAATAAGAAAAGGGATGACAGATAACAGCAAATAATAAGCTGTTTGCGCCGCCTGATCAAAGAAACGCTCCGCAAAGAAACGGACCGCTATTCTCTTAATAAGCTTTACATATTTCAAACTGTGCCCTCCAGATTTCAAAATTTTAATCATATACAATGGCGTGCAACTTTACAAGCGAACTCTAGCACAGCTGATTTCAGTAAAAATCCAAACCTTGCTCAATGAACGGATGACAGCTTATGTAAGTCTTCATTCCACGCCTCGTTCCGATTTATATGTTCAATAGAATGATTTCAAGCAATAGAAATGATTAAAGCAAAGAAAACAATCTCCCTCCTGAATAAATGCTTAATCCGCCTTTATAATCAAGAGAGAAAGTGATTACGACTTATTGGAGACTCATTAGAAATGACTGGCTAGCGGGTGGGGAAAAATTGAAGCAATAAGTCAAATGGAGTTCTTTCGTTTTCCTTTAAGCGGACTGGAGCTCAATACAAACCTGATACACAGCCACATCATGAAGCACGATTATGCGTTCTATAGAGTGCACTATTTTTTCAACAGCGTTATAAACTTATAAAATAACCACTGCGTGGGCACCTTTCACCCAAGAACTGCTCCCCAAACCACACCAACCATCTTTTTCTGCATATACAGTCAGCGTATCTTCATCATTAAACCCTCTTCTTATACTTACCGTTTGACACATCCATATACGTTCACTCCATAGTCTTCGGAATAGCTGATGTAAACTGTTAAAGAATGAAATTTATTTTACACTGCCTTTATAGCCTCTATTTGGTTTATTATACACCTCTGCTTCATACCTGGAAGGGTACTAAATTTCCACTGCACCATATGGTCCATTCACCGCTTTCCAATAGAATCCTGCAGGGGACCTACAATAAAACCAAACTCATCAAAAGGTGAGATTTTGGGTATCGTGGCAACATCCATTTTTCCTGCACCTCACTTGAAAAAATGGCGTTGATTTTGTCTCCCTGACTTTTGTTGCTAAGCTAAGTTTATACAGATATTCTATTTATTCACTTATAAGAAGGTACTTTCGGAGTGATTTATTATTTGGGAAGTCAAATTATTAGGATAAAAGAACTCATTTTGTTTTTTATAAAGGAAAACTTTTGATTAACTGCTAATTATAAATGACAGGGAAAGAAATATAATTATTTTATAGGAGGAACCAATGAAAAGACCTGTCCGATTTTTATTCACCGCCGTTCTAATGTTTACGCTCTTTATTTCAGCAGCTGCAAGCCCTTCCGCAGCCGCTCAAGAAGCAGGAAAAATCACTGGAACTGCGATCGTTAAAGAAGCGGCTCACCAATTTGCCGCAAAAAAAGCGTCCAAATTCAAAGATGTGCCCTCTAACTACTGGGCAAGAAAAGAAATTGATTACTTGATAAATAAGGGATACATTCAAGGCTATAAAAATGGAAGATATGGAGCGAAGGACTCCATAACCCGCGGACAAGCTGCACGCATTCTAGCCAAAACCTTGAATTTAATGAATGTACCAGCACCCAATCCCGGTTTCCGCGATATTCCAACGAACCATCCCGCTTATAAAGAAATAGCCGTCCTCACTAAGTTCGGTGTATTCAGCAAAGCTCCCTTCTTTAAGCCGGACGGGAAGCTGACTAGATCGCAAATGGCAAAGATTCTTACAGAAAGCTTTGGCTTAAAATCGTTTTTTACAGCGTCATTTAAAGATGTGAAAAGCAATATGTGGTATTACAAATATGTACAAGCTTTATACGGAAACGGAATTACTCAAGGCAGCAACGGATACTTCCTGCCGAACAAATCTATTAACCGCTCTGAATTTGCCGTATTTGTAGCACGAACATTAGAAGCCCGTTTTCGTTTAGGAGTGCAAGCGGATGTGACAGGCGCTCAAATGCAATCAGATGGACGTTTAAAGATGAACTTGATTCTCTATAACAACTCCAACAATACCGTTCAGAATATTAAAGGGAGATATGCCCTTTACATTAACGGTAAGTTAATCGCTCAAGCCCGGACAGCAAGAGAATACCAAAATCTTAAACTGGCACCAAAACAGCAAAAAGCAGTCTCTTTCTACTTCTCACCAAGTGAAGTGAAAAACAAATCCGGTTTTAATAGCACAGCGGCTATCTTCTACGAGCATTACTGGAAATACTACAAGTAAGTGGACGAATCGCTTCTCCGGTCGTGTAAATTCTGTCAAAAAAGCACTTTCCTTGAAGGAAAGTGCTTTTGTTTACGCTTTGTCCAATTGTCTTTGGTGGTATAAAACATAGGCTAACATAGGGAAATAATAGATAGTGAATGTTTTGTCTTCCCAAATGTTATAAAGAAGGCCAAGGAAGAAAATACCGAGTAAAATTGAAATCATTAGGAATGATCCATCTTTATTGACCGTCCGGTTTTTCCACAGTGCCCCCAGCATGCCAAGTAAAAACACTGCAAAGGCAATAACCCCCAAAATACCTGTTTGAGCCATAACTTGAATATATTGATTATCTGAATAAATATTTGGCGGTATGTCGTACTCTTTATATATTGGCGAAGAGTAGGATTTGGTTGCTGAGTCACCAAATGTGGCGAAGCCTGTTCCAATAATCAAGTGATCCTTAAACACTTCTAGTCCCTTTTTCACGATAAATAGTCGGCCTGAACTTTTACTTAACTCAATTGTCTCTTTGTCGAATGTGGTCTCCATGCGGGTTTTTTCACTTAATTCATCCCCATCTTCGGGACTTGTATTCCCCTGTGGATTGTCATCTGTTAAAAGATTTGACTTTTCGACCCACTGGGTAATTTGCGTAACTGGATACAAAATAGCCACAAAACTGATGGCAATCAAAACAATTGATTGCACGGCTCTTTTTGTGTAGCGTGTTAACAGCCAATAAACGGCTAATCCGATACAGAATGCTAACCATGTTCCTCTCGAGTAAGTTAACAGCCATGTACCTGTGACGAATACTGCAAGCACAGTCAACGGAAGCTTTTTGCCCTTTGGAACCTTATTAAACACGTACACAAAAAACATGATAGCAAATGTTAAATAGATTGCTAGCCTATTTGGATTATTAATCAATCCGTAAATACGGACTTTGTTGTTGGGAGATAGAACCATGTTCACCCAAGCTTCAGGCATGAGAAGTGTTCTCAAGGACATCTTTTCCACAAGCCCCTGAATTGTAAGCATAGCGGCTACAAGAATAGTTATCCAGATGAACTGCCGCACATCTGTCTTTTCTATGTTCACACGCTTCACTATGTAAAAGAGCAAATATGTGATAACGAACGCTCTAATCTGGAAGATAATTGCAGGAAGGCTTACATCTGAGAGAATAGCAGAGATTGAACCGATTCCTATAAATGCAAAGAACGCCCATTCAAATATTGAAAATTTAAATAATGAAGGGATATCTTTCCTCCCCATCCAAACAACCCTCATAAATGCTGCTAAAATGATTACATCTCCGGCTATTTTCATCGCAGGATTGAACTCTATCACCATTGAACGGAAAGGAAAATAGATCAGTAACAAATAAATCCCAATCTTGGGGCGCATAAACGCGACAAAAGCTAAAACTGCACACACTGCTGAGCCTACTAATGAATGGGGAATCACAGTTCCCAAACATAATAAACAAACAGAGGCTATGAGAATAATATGACGCTTAAACTGTTCTGCCATTCTGTTAAACCATCCTTTAAATACTGTAAATTAGAAGATTTTATCAACTTGAACGTACTGTCAACGAGATTATACGATTTTGCACAATTGCTTATCAATTATAAAATATCCCTAGGTACTAGTCAAACAAGATTCTGGACTGCTCCTCGTGATACTTTCGTATCACCAGACAATAAGAATCCCTTGCAAAAATAAGTCCCAACTCTCGTCCTTAACGCTCCAGGAATCCCCACTTCAAGCGCGGCTAAGTGGCATGTAGTTCCATACTGATAAATATTAGACTGATCATTTCTCCAATTATATCACGAAATCCTTCCCTTAAATAATGTCTCCTCTGCTGCCCAGTTTGCCATCCGTTCCCCTCTTGGCATCCACAGCAAAGAACCGCACAAACACTTCATTCCACTACACAACCTCTAGTTAAAAACACCTATCCAAGCCTCTTTTATCAAACAAAAGGATCATCTTTCCTTCGTTTACAACATTTACACAATAAATTAATAGTTTTCATAAATTCACTTGCTAGAGTATTCATGAATCATTTACTAGTTTAGGAGGAATGAATATGCAGTTACGCCGAAAGTATGCCGTTCTGTTATTGGCGTTTGTTCTCAGCTGGCAGACGCTTGGGATGCCGCTTGCCGGCACAGAACCATCCGCTCATGCGGAGATCGGTGAGCAGAATACGCTTGGTACAATTATAGATGAATGGACGAGAACGATTGCGCCCGGAGTAACGGAGACGAGCTTAATGCTGGACGGGACGGCGGGACGGCAAAGCGCATTTGTCATGGACATTGACCCGTCCAATCCCAACATCCATTTGCAGGCGGGCATGCCGAATAAGAGTGAATTTGGCATGCAAACCGTGCGCCAGCAAGCGAGCCATGTTTCCAAACCGGGACATATTATAGAAATCGGCGCTGTCAATGCCGATTTCTATAATATGTCCAATGGCATTCCGCTCGGGGCAGTCATCCAGGACGGCCGCGTGCTGAAGCCTGGAACTTCAGAATCTTTCGGCATTAAGGCCAGCGGTGAGGGAATCATTGGCTATCCGAATCCTTCCCTTTCATTTAAAACAGCAGGTGCGCAGCAAGCGATTGACGGCATCAACATGCCGCGCCGCGCGAACCAGCTGATCGCCTACACAGCCGATCAGCAAACGACCAAAACCGACTCTAACGGAACAGAGGTTCTTGTAGAAGGTATAACAGAAGACATCCGGCATATCGGCCAGGCAAGCGGCCGAGTAGCAAAAGTGATACATAATGAAGGAAACCAGCCGATCCGGGAAGGAGAAATCGTTCTGTCAGGCAGCGGTGCAGCAGCGGACTTTCTTGATACGCTTACCCCTGGCGAGTCCATTGAACTCCGAACGAGCGTAGCTAAAGGTTGGGAGGATGTCGAGCAGGCGCTCGGCGGCAACATCCTTCTCATGAAGAACGGAACTAAAACACCGATTCAGGAAAACAGCTTCACTGCGGCTAAAGCTCCGCGGACAGCGGTTGGCATTCGGGAAGACAGCAGCATTTTCTTCGTTGTCATAGACGGACGCCAGCCCGGGTACGCGGAAGGCATCACGATTTTCGAACTTCAAAATGTCATGCATGAACTCGGCGCTAAGGATGCGCTGAACCTAGACGGCGGCGGCTCCTCGACCTTTGCCAGCCGCACTCCGGGAGAGGCCGCGCTCTCTGTAAAAAACATCCCTTCAGACGGCAAAGAGCGGCCGGTGGCCAACTCTTTCTTCGTTGTTTCAACAGCCAAAGAAAGCGCACTGAGTCAGCTAGCCGTTCAGCCTGATCACACCCTGATGCTCGCCGGCAGCACGAAATCCTTCACAGCTAAAGGAATGGACAGCGGGTACAATCCGGTCAAACTGGAGACGGAGCCTGAATGGTCAGTGAATGACCGGTCTTTAGGCACCATGGACGAGAACGGGCAATTCACAGCGGGCAGCGTCTCCGCTAGCGGACGAATTACAGCCGATGCCAACGGTGCCAAAGGCGATGCCAGCATCGCCGTGACGGATCAATTATCCGAGCTGAAGCTTTCACAGCAAGCACTGACGGTCAAAAGAGGAGAAAAGGTTCAGCTGAAAGCATCCGCCTTCTTGAAGGGAAGAGCCGTGCATGCCAATGCTGATGACTTCCGATGGAAAGCAAGCGGCAATATCGGCTCAATCGACCGCCATGGCGTTTTCCAAGCGGCTGATCAAATGGTCAGCGGCACGATCACGGTGCAATACGGCGGCGTATCGGATACCATGGATGTCCAAGTCGGCAAGCTGCCCGTGGTTCTGGAAACATTTGAAGAGGGCCTTGACCAGTGGACCTCAAGCGGGGCCCGCTACAACTCCGCAACCATTCGCCAAACCACTTATCCCGAGCCGGCACGCTTCGGCAATCACGCGCTTCAGCTCGATTATGACTTCACCGGAACGATCGGCACTTCAGGCGCTTACGCTCACACGAAGGAAGATATTGAAATAGAAGGATACCCTGAAAAAATCGGCATGTGGGTATATGGAGACGGCGCAGGCCACTGGCTGCGGGCACAAATGCGGGACAGCAACGGCAATGCCTTTGCGCTCGATTTCACCCCGGCCATGGACTGGAAGGGATGGAAGTACGTGGAGGCTGCTGTTCCAGCCGGAAAAGCGACACCGCTTAAACTTGATCTTGCTGTCCGGCTGATGGAAACAAAGAACGATAATAAGAATGCTGGAACTATCTACATCGACAATATTCGTGCCGTCTACGGAGAAACGAACGATGATTTACTGAACCCGGAGCTCTCACAGGAATTTCCATCGAATCATGAAGTCCTTGCCACAAATGAACTGAAAATTGCCGTTACCGCCAAGGATAATGAAGGCGGAACAGGGATCAACCCCAAACGGACCTATTTGGAGCTGGACGGGAAGAAGGTCGACGCCGTCTTTGACGAAAAAACAGGCGTCCTCTCTTACGTGCCTGAAGAGCCCTTGCTTGACGGGTATCATCAAGTCAAAGCCGTTACCCAAGACCGCTTCGGCAATGAAAGCGAGAAAACATGGCAATTTGAAATCGACAGCGGCCATGCCGGTGTAAAACCCGTATTTACAGAAAACGCCTACGTCGGCAGTCCGTATCCGATACAGCTCACCGGCAGCCAGCTTCAGAACGTCAGCCGCCTAAAGCTGGAGTATGCCTTCGATCCAAAACAGCTTAACGCCGAACCGGCTCTTCAATTGAATGAAGCCATCCCTGCCTCTCACATCGTTCGAAATGAAATCGATGCCGATGGCCGTGTCTATTTAGAAATAAAAGATTTACACACCATCCCCCGGATTGACCGCATCGAAGAAATCGGCGTGATTCCATTGGAAACAGCGATGGATGCCAAGGATGGCCTGACCGTTGAATTCGTGGAAGGGCAGCTGCAGCTCACTGGGAAGCAAGCGCCTATATCGGTGTTCATGCCATCCATTCAAGCGAATGTAAAGGCTCATTTATCCATGGATATTGACCGCGCGTCGGTCGGATTCCCTTCCAAGATCAAGGTGAAAAATGAGGCAGGTGATCCAGTCAAAGACGCCACCATACAAGTCGTCCCGGCCGGCAAGGACTTAGCTAAAGTGAAGGCAAAAGAAGTGAACATGTACGCCGAAGCCGATTCATCAAGCAAGGTGATCGTCAAGCTGGCCAAGCATGATTATGCGGTCGTCCTCGAGAAAAAGGGCGGATGGCTCTTAGTGAAACGGGGCGGCCAAACGGGCTGGATCAGAGCCAGTCAAGCGACGGTTGAACCTTGGCAGCTCGGAACAACCGACCGCAAAGGAGAAGTGAAAACGGACAAGCTTGCCCTTGTACCGGGGGAGCTCATCATCCAGGCAAGCAAAGGCTCTCACTATAGTTACCAAACGAAGGTCCAGGTACTCAAGCACTTAGGAACGCACAAACCGGAGCGGACGAATATCACTTTTGCCGGCAAAGAGAAGGCCATGAACATCACCTGGACTACTTCGCCTGCAACGACTGCCTCCATCGTAGAACTCGTTCCGTCGGATCAATACACACGCACAGGTTTCTCCGGAAAAAAAGTACGCCGCATCAAAGGGCATAGCGAGCCGCATCCCTTCGATGCTGGTGAAATCCAAGTCCACTATGCCGCGATCAGCGGACTGAAAGCAAAGGAAGCTTACACTTACCGAGTAGGAGATGGGACGGAGCAAGGCTGGAGCAAGCCGGCCGAGTTCACAGCCGCCGCCAAGCAGGAAGAAGCCTTCAGCTTTATCTTGATGGGGGACACGCAGGCACCGCCGGACCAAACGGAAAATGGCTTCGGCATTTTCACAGAGCTGCTTAAGCAATCGAAAAAAGACGACCCTGATGCCGCTTTTATGATGCACGTAGGCGATATGATTGATGACGGCAATCTCTATTCGCATTGGAATGCCTTCTTTGAATCAATGAAGGAGCAAAATCTTGCCGCCTCCACGCCTATCGTTCCCGCAGTCGGCAACCATGAAAACATCGGAAACGGCGTAGAGACTTATAAAAAACTGTTCCGCATGCCGCAAAACGGGCCAGAGGAATTCAAGGGAACGGTTTATTCCTTCGACTATGGCAGCGCGCACTTCGCCGTTCTGAACACCGAAACGACAAAAGAAGGGCTGAAAACCCAAGCCCGCTGGCTGAAAGAAGATATGGCCCGCTCGAAAAAACAATGGAAAATCGTCGTCTTTCACCGGGCCCCTTATTATTCCAACCCGCAAGGCGGCAGCGGCAGCGTCCGCGAAGTGCTTCCGGAAGCGATTGATGAAGCTGGCATTGATTTAGTTATCTCCGGACATGATCATGCTTACGTCCGCACCTTTCCGCTGAAAAACGGGAAAAAAGCGGCAGATGGCACAACCTACATCATCGCCGGATCAACCGGAAAGAAGTTTTATCCAGCTACACCTCAGAGCTACATGGATCAATACTTTGACGAGAAAACTCAAGTCTACACAAACGTAGCAATTAGCAGCCGGGGCATTCGTCTGTTCGCCAAAGCACGCGACGGCCGCATCATTGATGACTTCACCATTTCTAAATAAAAAAACAGAGCGGTTCCTTTTGTATCAGGAACCGCTCTAAACATTGCTGGTTCAAAAAAGCATTTCACTTTACAAACCCCGCCTTTCATTCATTAAGAGCCTCTAAAACCTGGATTGTCCAGCTCCCATTTCGATAAGAAGGCAGGGCTTCATGCTTGAATCCCTTCAAGTTTTCTTATATATCAAAAGCTCGCTGAAGATCCATGCAGATGTTGAATTTTTCATCTGTCTCCTTTAAAAGAGCGTTATAACTTTTGCTGATCATTTCATATTCAAATGCTGCTTTAACTGAGAAGAGACTTTTTCCCTTTCATCATCCGGGACGTTGTAATAATAAACGCCTCCCTGCTTCTCCCCGCTGCCTTTGATTGGCACTTGTTCTATCTGATGCCGGGCCGCGGCGTAGTTCTTGCGAATGGTCATCACCTCATCGGCCGTCAAATTGGTTTGGACATTCCTTTCCAGCGCTCCTAGAATATCATTGTATTTCCAAACGGACTGGATGCTCGCTCCTTTATTGAGAATGCCCTCAATAACTTGGCGCTGGCGGGCTTGGCGTCCGAAATCTCCTTGGGGATCGTCATAGCGCATGCGCGTGTACTTGAGAGCTTCCTCCCCGTTCAAAGTAATTTCCCCAGCCGGGAAACTGGCTCCTTCATAGGAAAAAGCAAATTGGCTGTTGACCGTTACGCCTCCTACGGCATCAACTAAATCTTTAAAGCCGTCCATATTGATTTCAACGTAATAATCCACAGGCACATCGAGAAATGCTTCCACTGTTTTGGCCGCCATATCCACTCCGCCAAAAGCAAAGGCATGATTGATCTTATCTTCCGTACCCTTTCCAGCAATCTCTACTCGCGTATCTCTAGGGATGCTTACCATTTTCACTGAATTTTCCTGGCCGTTGACAGAGGCAAGGATCATCGTATCCGAGCGGCCTTTATCCCCTTTGCGCTCATCGACACCTAATAACAAAACAGTAAACGGCTCCTTCCTTTCCAGTGAAACATCCTGCGAACGCTTATCCGATTCTTTCAGAGAAGCTTTATCCACGATTCCATCCAGCGCATTTTGAACAGAGGAATATACGCTGTAGGCAAACACCCCTCCGCTAATCAAAAACAGCAAAAAAACCGCTAACAGAATATTTTTCTTCCCTTTTTTCTTTCGAGATCGGCTTCTTCTCTCCATTTCCTTTGCTCCTTTTAAATCGACCTTATTTAGAAAGCTATCTTCCTTCCCTATGCTTCTAATCATAGCACGTTGAAGCAAATGAGCGATACCACTTCGTACAAATGTGTTTGTAAAGATCATTGCTCGATCAAGAGATGGATAGTGATACAGCCATCCGCAAAAACTTCCTCTCCTAATTATCTCTTTTTGAAGTTCTTAACTTTCATTTCAAATCATAAAAAATGGATCCGGGACAAAGAGTTTTCAGCTCATAAAAAAAACCGAACTATTATTTAGAACTCTCCTTCAGAGCTTCGTAATAGTTCGGCTTTATTGTTTTTCATGTTTTTATTAAATATAATGATTCGGCATTCATGACTGCAAATTTAGTTATGTTCCAGCCTCTTGTAATATTAATTAAAGGGAGCTACCTTTTAAAAAGATGGTATAGATTCGTGATTTGCTGCTATCGGCATACATGAGAATGCTATATTGGCCTGCATCATAATGTAATAGCCATCTTTTATCCATTTCACTTTCTCCTTCATCAGTCGGTTGGCCAATCACTTGCTTCACTCTCGCCGGAGTCAGGTCGGCATCATTTGGATAATACTTAATACCTGTCATTTTAGAATCAAGCATTTTGTCATGGAAGAAATAAGCGCAGTTTCCATAATACTGGCCGTAACCGCCTTCATAGTAGTCTTGTTTCTTCGGTTTGCCGAGCTTTTTGTGCACGTCCGCAATGGTTGTTGTTTTATTGAATGGAATGGAACACCCCGGAAGGATGCCTTGTTGCGCTTTTTTCAAAAAGTCAGACTTAATAGCTAGCGGTCGGTATTTTGGCTCCATGGCACGGGCTAAGAAAACGGAAAATTGTACACGTGTTAACGGGATAGACGGTTTGAATTGCCCTCTTTCATCAATGGTTGTAATCTTATTGGCAGCTAAAGCATGCACCGCGCTGGATAAAGCAGTGTTTTCCGGCACATCATAGATAGCCCCAGTATAGGTGCCGCTCAGTTTAAACGCTCTTTTCATGACAAGAGCCATTTCCGCTCGGCTCATCTGGTTATAGGGATTGAACTTCTTTGCTTTAGCAAAAATTCCTTTCTCTACTAGGGGTGCCACATACTTATATAAATAATGACTCTTCGGAAGATCAGTAAATCCTAAATCCGGCGCATGGCTTGTTTCCAATTCCAATGCCCGTGCCAGCATGATCGCCGCTTGGGCTCTCGTGACTTGACCATGCAGTCGGAAGGTGCCGTCTTTGTAACCGTTGATCACTTCTTTATTCACCAAATATTCAATCTCTTTATAAGCCCAATAAGAAGACGGTACATCCTTAAAACGAGTCGCCGCAGATGCCTCCATGCTAACGGAGCTAATGATCATTAAAATGGCCAAACCAAAAGAACATAAAAACTTCTTCAATTCCCTCACTCCCTTTAGTTAACTTCTGCAAAGTTGGCCTGTGGAAAGCCAATCGTTACAGAACATATTGTGAATTAATTGTAGCATATTTATGTCAAATATTTAACTTTAAAGTTAAAAAAACCCTAAAATATTACTTTTATATTACATTAACAACATAACCATTACTTTTGAATTACTAAATGATTGCAAAATTAATAGGTAATCAAGAAATGTTTAAAGCGAAGACAACCGCACTAGGCACGTTTACACACCTGCCGGCATAAAGCAGTGATTTTTTCCAAAAACAACCGATCGTTTTCTTTATTCCTTTTCTTGGGACCCTTCAAACGTCCACCGGCCTGGCGGATTTTCTTCGCTGTGTGGCGGCTGTGCAGCAGCTGATCGATATTGCCGGCTGTGTACAGTCTTCCGTTTTGATCGATGGCATGACCTTGTTTCGCCAGCACCATCGCGGCCAGTCCATAGTCTTGTGTCACGACGATATCTCCTTTCTCGACGCGATTGACGATGGCAAAGTCAGCCGCATCCGCTCCTTTTGAGACTGTTAACGTTTGCACCCCTTCCCGCGTGATCAAATGCGCGGTATCGCAAATGAGCAGAACGGGGAGCTGAAACATTTCTGCTGCCTGGCATGTTTCATCAACGACCGGGCAGCCGTCTGCATCGATCAAGATCTTCGTCATATTGTTTTCCACCCTTTTGTTTAGTTATTGTACAGCTATTCTATCCACCGTAACCTGGAAGGCTTCATTGAACTTTCACCGTTGAAGTTCTTTTTCCCGAGAAAAACTGCTATAATTCAATGTAGTGAAAAAGTGAAAAAGGAATGATATGAGTGTCTGATTATCGCCAGTTTTTCGATAAATTACAAGCAGTCGTGAAGAAGGAAAATGTTCTTCTTGATGAATATTTGAAAGATCATACTTACACGCGGCTGGGCGGCAAGGCGGATTTATTCGTCACACCGACCACCTATGAAGAAGTGCAAAACGTCGTCCAATTCTCAAATGAATATAACATACCGCTTACGTTGCTCGGCAATGGCTCCAACCTCATTGTTAAAGACGGGGGCATTCGCGGCATTGTCATGCAAATGGCCCGCTTGGATCAGATCTCGGTCAGCGGCCATTTGCTCAAAGCGCAAAGCGGAGCGGCCATTATAGATGCCTCCCGGGAAGCCTTGAGGGCCGAACTGACCGGCCTTGAATTCGCCTGCGGAATCCCGGGCACAGTCGGCGGCGCCTTATTTATGAACGCCGGCGCTTACGGCGGGGAAATTAAAGATGTGCTCGATTATGCCCTCGTTGTCGACCGCAAAGGAGATTTGCTGAAGCTTCCGGCGGCTGAATTAAATCTTTCCTACCGGACGAGCAATATTCCCGACAACGGCTATCTCGTGCTGGAGGCGGGGTTCCAGCTAAAGCCAGGAAACCGGGAAGAGATCAAAGCAGTCATGGACGATTTAACCTTCAGAAGAGAATCCAAGCAGCCGCTTGAATATCCATCATGCGGCAGCGTCTTTAAGCGGCCGCCGGGCTACTTCGCCGGCAAGCTTATTCAAGACAGCGGCCTGCAAGGAACCAGAATCGGCGGCGCGGAAGTCTCAACCAAGCATGCCGGCTTCATCGTCAACGTCGATCATGCGACGGCCAATGACTATATCGCTCTTATTAAGCATGTTCAAAAAACCGTAAAAGAGAAATTCAACGTCCAATTAGAACGCGAAGTGCGGATTATCGGCGAAGACTAAGGAATTGATTGAATAAGAAGGGGCTGTCCCATAAGCCCCTAAAATAAGAACGCGGAGAGAAAAACAACTCGTTTTTCTCTCCGCGTTCTTTCATTGTAAGCGGGTTTCCTGAAAATGTTTGGGCTAGGCCCGCCATTTTCAGGAAGTTGTGGGCTAACGCCACAATCCCAAATTCCGTGTGCACCTTGTCGATCCCCCGCAAGGAAAATCTGCGGAACGACCGATTGCCCTTGATATGACCGAACGCACTTTCGACCTCGACTTTCCGCCGGGCATAAATCGGTGTGTTCTCGTCAGACCAAAGGCTGTTCTTGGCTTTTGCTTTCATTTCTTCGTACACGGGGTTGTAATGAATCTGCCGGTTCCCTTTCGATTTTGTGCATAGGGCTTTCAGCGGGCAGTCTGTACAATCCTCACATTCATAAATTTTAAAATCTCTCTTCATCCCGTAAGAATCCGTACGGGTGGAATAACGTTTGAAGCGAATGCGGCGGTCATTCGGACAGATATATACGTCATCTTCTTCTATATAGGTCCAGTTCCTTGGCTGGAAACGATCTTTTTTATACCTGCGTTTTTGTTCTTTCAGATAGGTATTATAAGGAATCAAATAGTCCATTTTTTCTTCCGTCGCATATACATAGTTGCTTTCGCTTCCATAGCCGGCATCGGCGATCACTTTTTTCGGAAACGGCAGGCGAGAGCCTTTCAGTTTCTCCATGTGCGGAATGAAACAGCGAGTATCCGTTGGGCGCTGGTGAATGGTATAGAACAAAACAAATTGGTTTTCCGTTGCCATCTGCACATTGTAGCCAGGCTTTAGCTGTCCGTTTTTCATGTGATCTTCTTTCATTCTCATAAACGTGGCATCTGTATCGGTTTTGGAAAAGCTGTTTCGGTCGCCGTATGTCTCCATTTGTTGTTTATATTTCACCAGGCGCGGAATAAAATCCCTGCTTACGGATTTTGCCAGCTTTTGAACAAAGGATCGCTTTTGGCGCTTAGCCTTGCGTTCTTTCCTATCTTCTTGCGCCACGTCTTTCTCTATCTGTTCCATTTTCTTTTCCAGAACCGTTTCCACTTGCGCCAATTGTTCAGGGCTGACTTTTTTCGCCTCCAGGCATTCCTCGATCATAGAAGCTTCATCTGCCTCCACGATCTCTTGAATGTGGTGCAGGGTCTCCTTGATCTTCTCTCTTAATTTCGCTTCAAATCTCATCGTCGCTTTTTTCCAGGAAAAGGAGTATTTATTGGCATTTGCCTCGATCTTTGTGCCGTCCAGAAAATAGTTCTCCATGGAAATATATTGGTTTTCAATCAAGAGGAGAATCATTTCCTCGAACAGCGTGTCGATCATGGATTTCATCTGCCCGCTGCGGAAACGGTTAATCGTACGGAAATCTGGTTTTTGCATGGCAGAGAGCCAAATCATCGGCAGGTTTTCGTCTAGCATCTTCGCGATTCCTCGGCAGGAATAGACCTTTTGCGAGTACGCATAAAGAAGAATTTTGACCATCATTTTGGGGTGATAGGCACTTCGGCCGCCGCCTTTATAAGGCTTGATGAACAGCTCATCGGGCATGTTTTCAATCATCTCATGGATAAAACGGGAGACATGGTGTGCAGGAATCCAGTCACTGAGATCCATCGGAAGCATCAGCTGGTCTGTTTGATAGGAAACAAAGACAGGTTTGGAACGGAAGTTCTTTTTTTGCGTGGACACCTCTTCCGTTTCTAGTGGTAAAGACAACTGGTCCGTGTTATAATTTGTGGGAGTAGTCTTTTGGCTGCTCATAAAAAAATCGCTCCTTTTGTATGTGTTGGTTTGGTTACTTACATTTTACAAGAAAGAGCGATTTTTTTGTGCTTAAAAATAGAAAAAAAACAGGGGCCGTCCTCAAAAGTCGGTTTCACCGACTTTTGGGACAGCCCCTTTATCATAGAAAGGAGCCGACTCATGAAGAAACAATTGACATTCACCGTTCCTGTCATGATCGTAGTCGCTGTGCTTTCCCTATGGATGCTGTCCAAAGACTATTCTGAGATCAGTCTGGGGACGAAGCTGCTGATCACGGCAGGCGCCGTTGTCTTATCGGGCGGGATTTCTTATCTTTTATTTGGCGGCGGCGAAGATTCTCAAAATAATGATAAACGCTAATCCTCTTATATGCGCCATCCATTTTTTACAGCGCAAACTGAAGCGCGCTTTGCCTTCACTCTTGCATGCTGAACATGCAGCTGAGCAGTCTCCTAATCATACCAGCAGATTGCTCATCTGATAGCTGCATCCCAGCTTTTGATGCTGGTAATAAGGAGGATCATGGGAGGTGCTGCATGAATCCTTAGAAAGAAATGGCTTAGCGATCATCTTTTTGTCTTAGCACAACTTATTCACTAACATCATAGCTATTTTTGAACGATCATCGTCAATCGATTCTAATTCTGCTGATTTCAAATTAGTTCCTTTACTTTTTTTCACACATTATTTATGTGTTTCAGAATATGATAGACAAATATATCCAGCTGCTTTTGCAGGCGAGCTGTAATATTTGTTTGGTTAATCGCACTTTGAGCTGACTATATCGGTCAGTTCTTTTTTATGAAAAAAAAAGAACAAAATGGATAAAATACGGCCACATGATTGATTGTTTGCAGCTCCTCTCTTTCGTTTTCCTCCTTTCTTTCCAAGCTCACACGAATGCTGAATCCTCGCATACATTAAAAAGGAGTTCAAATGAAAGGAGGTTAAATAGCATGTATGATGATTTCCACTATTATTCCGACTTTCCTGAGTACGAATATGAAGAATGGACGAGTAATCGACCGTTTCAGCCGCTTCCTCCAAGCACGCCTATCGGATTCCCAGCACCAGGCCAGCAGCCGGGAAGCGCGCCGCAGGCAGGAGGACAGCCATCCTATCCTCCTCCGCCTTACACGCCGCAAATGCCGCAAGCGGCCGCCTTTGCTGTAGATCCGGGAGCGATCCGCGGATGCTTGCACCGTTATACCTATATCTGGCTTGACAGCGGCCGCAGCTTTTGGTTCTACCCGACTTATGTAGGAAGAACCTCCGTCGCCGGCTGGCGCTGGAGAAACTCCCGCTGGGTCTACTACGGAACCGATTTGCGGAGAATCCGTTCTTTCCAGTGCTTCTCATAAGAACTGCTCTTCTCTCACCCTGCGCCTAACGAACAAGCGGCTGCCGCCTTTATTAAGCCGGGGTGTCCCTTTCCACTCCCTCAGTCTATGCAGAAAGTAAAAAGGGATGGAGGGATCAAGCAGGCGCAACGGACCCGTCAGCCAATTTCAGCATGCAAGCCATTTTCGGGAAGTCAAGGAATTAAACCATCATATTCTACGTGATTTCGGCCCGATGAAGCAGCATGAAGAAGCCACACTCCAAAAGCAGCCCAAAGCCTTTCTATCTGGCAGACAAAAGCCGGCCGCGCTTGCGGCCGGCTTTTGTCTGTTAATAAGTTCTTCCAACAAGCTGAACCCTTTTACAGATCGGACATCGGGTCGGTGCATGTTTTCATTGTTTTTGAAAGCTGATCTAAATACTGAGCATAATCCGGGCTAAGCCTGCACATAACCGGTATAAACACATCGTAATATCCTCTTGAATGCATAATGGGCTTTAAGCTGTCCGCCAGCTGCCGGGACTGCGCAAACCATTCCGTCCTTTTGATCCTGCTGTATTCCTCAATCATCGCTTCCGGCTGATCCAGCCATTTCATCTTCTCTTCCTTCCACTTGTCCCTTTCTTCATTCGTCACCGTGAACGGGATTTCATCCAATAGCTGTTGTGCTTCTTCAGGCAGCTCTATCGGCTCCAGACCGTCTAAAAATTGAATGATTTCGTTGAAGGCCTCTTCTTGCTGAGCCGATTCAATCGGATTTTCTAAAAATGAGCCGAAATGCAGAGCTAAGAATTTCCCCAAGTAACCGGGGAAACGATGAAGCAGCCGTTCTTTGATGAGTAAATGTTTCTCCATCGCTTCTAATTCTTTATGAATCTGCTTGCGATCATGCCCTTCCACTAATTGCTTCAGCAGTTCGGCTTTTCTTTGCGAAATGGACAGCTGCAGCTGTTTCGCTTCCTGAACTTTCATAAGCGCCTGATGGGGGTCATCCGCATGCAATACTTCACGAATTTCACTAATCGATAATCCCAAGCCTCTCCATAAGGAAATTTGAGACAGAATTTCCACATCCTCATTGCTGAAAAAGCGATAGCCGTTTTCCTCTTTTTCAGGAGAAATGAATCCTTTTGTTTCATAGTATTCAATGGTTTTTCTCGTTAAGCCTGTTTGTGCACAAACATCTTTGATTTTCACCGATCCACCTCCTCCTTTCACTCTAAAGCATTCCCTAAGGGACAGGTCAACAGCAGAGTTCCAAAACGATCTTGCCAAATGACAAGCAGCTGACGGCAAAGTCCCAATAATAGTTTCATGTTAACGAAAAAAGGTTAAACTAATAGCAACATCCCAAAAAGGAGGAGATGGCATGCATCCAGTCATTTTATTTGACGGAGATTGTAACTTTTGCGACGCCAGCGTCCAGTTTATTATTAAGCGCGACCCAAAGGGCCTCTTTCATTTCGCCTCGCTGCAAAGCGACACCGGCGAAAAGCTGCGGGCCAAGCATCATGTTCCCGATGATGTCGACAGCATGATCCTGATTGAAGGGAACAAGGTCTATTATAAATCAGCGGCCGCTCTAAGAATTTGCCTGCATTTAAAAGGGGCCTGGAAGCTATTATATGCGCTGATGATCATCCCGTGTCCGATTCGCGACATTGCCTATGAGTATGTGGCGAAGAATCGCTACAAATGGTTCGGGCAGAAAGAAAGCTGTACGCTGCCGCCTCCACATATTCGCAAACGATTCGTTTAACAGTAAAAAGCGGAAAAGCCCGTCATGCGGCTTTTCCGCTTTTTGCTTATTTGAAATTAGAGACGCGCCAGTACTGGCTGGCCATGGTGGCCGCCAGCCACTCCAGCCCTTTGCTTCTCGCCTGATGGAGCGGCTTCCAGTAGTTTTTGCGGCCGCGCTTCAAGTACATTTCATGATTCGGAGACTGATCATGATTGCCGGTGAAATCAAAGAAGCCGTTGCGATAGAAGGAAGCGGTGATTTCATAGTCAATATTCGGCGAGGCGGTGAGCGGATTGCCAACCGAATGCTTGAGAAGCACCTCCACCTTTTCCTTTCCGGTCTGCACATTCTCGAGCTGAATGCCGCCCTCTGAAGCCCTTCCTTTCTCTCTTAACCGACCCGTCCAGCCATAGGCTTTCGACAGACCCACCGCTTTATTCAAGCGAACGGACGGCTTGTCGTCAGCAAAGCTCACCGCCAGATCGGCGCGCGTGCGAAAGCGGTCCGCCTCAGGTTCAAAGCCGCGCCCATCACCGGCAAAATAGCGGTTCATGGAAAAGAAGTTCGGATTCTTCAAGCGCTTCATCGGCAAAAAAGTTGTATAGCGCAGCTGCCACTGATGTTCCTGGGATGAATCCTTCGGCCGCAAAATCGCTTCAATTGAATCGAATAGCTTGGCGATCCGGAATACCTCCATCATCGCTTCTTTCTCCTTCGCTCCTTTTTTGAAAAAGCCGATTACCCCCGCCGCGGCGAACTTCTCCTCGCTTAAATTTTCCTCCGACTGCGCCAGCGGCCGCTCCGCCCGAATCCAATACGTGTACTCCTCTTGAGGACGCACGGTCTGATCGATATAGAAGGAGTCCGTTACATGCGCCAGCCTTTTCCCATTTCGGTAAATTGTATATTCCTCAATGCCATCGATCGGCTCCCATTCCATGCTGATAAACGTCCGCCCTACAACGGACGTCATGATCCAATCCTGCAAGATATTCTCCTGCCGCCGCTTCTCGGGCTTCGTCGCCGTCTGCACCTTGATCAAATCCAGCACGCGCCCTTTAGTATCCGTCTTCTCAATCGTGTACAGATAGCTTGTAGCCGGCATCAGCCCTCTGTCCTTAGCCGACGAACGGGCGCCTTCATAAATCAGCTGCCCCTGGCGATACACCCGATAATTCGCCTCAGTATCCGTCCACTCCAGGGAGATTTCATCCGCGGTCTGCTTCACCTTCTTGAGCATAAATTGCGGTGGATCTGCCATTCTTTGCCGCTTCTTGTCTCTATTCATCAGCAGCGCGGCCCCTGCCGCACTTGCTAGCGCTCCTATCAAGTATCCCTTCTTCATAGCCATCGCCTCACTTTCTTCCCTATCTATACCCCGAATCAAACTCGCTCACTCGCCCTTTCGCTTCTTTACAGGCAAGCTTTCAAAAGATAAACGAATACGCATTCCCGATAAGGAAGAAAATAGGAAGGGAGGTGATCACATGGGAAAACGCAAACAAGATCCATCCAAAGCCGGACTCGGTTCCCCGGATGTTCAAGGTCAAGGCACCACCGCAGCCGAAACCGGTGAATCCGCCGCTCCGTCCTCGCGCAAGAAAAAAAGAAAATAATACGCGAAAGCCCCCCGCAGCCTTATTTCTGCGGGGGGCTTTCAATTCACAGGCTCTTGATTATTTTACAATCAGGCCATGTTCGCCCTTAATATCATTCAAGCTTAAGGAGATGACGCCATCTTCTATAATCTATGTAAATCATTCTCGTATTCAAGCGCACTTTCTTCAGCTGCAAAGCGCCAAGTGGTGGGATATCTCTGTATCCGAGGGTTTGTCCAATCCAGCCAAGTCTTGTATTTTCAGCATATAGGTAATGCGGGAAATCCTCAATATCGAGAGTATTTCCAATAGAAATGAACCTAACAGCTCATTCAGCAGCAATAGCTAAGAGGAATATGCTTTATGGTGAAATATAAGGGTGTCTAAGAGTAAGAGAACCCGTATGCAGCTCTCTTGGATGATAAAACCAGCAATGCGGAAACCGTTTTAGGCGCGCCTGTGAATATTTGTGTCGTACTAACATTGTTGACAGGAATTCAAAAACATTTTCCTTCTTTCACTATTTCACCAAAAGGGATGCAGAATCTTTTTGGAAGATGGGGCCGCAAAAAAAAACGAATTCGTCCGGTTCAGCCGTTCAAATTCGGGGCAGGGTTCTGCTTTCTATTCTTGTTTAGACACAATAGCATTCACATTTTGCTTCGGATACTTCTTCGTCAGCTCGTCCATATACTTGTCAACAAGCGCTTTTTCTTTTTCAGGAGAAGCCTCCTCCTGTAGCATCCGCACCGCTTCAGCAATGCCAGCCTCCTGTTCGACCTTGGCATCCGCGACTTCTTTATTCTGTAAAATATTCTCTGCCATTTGCTCATGCTCTTTCTCTCATTTCTTCTTAACGGCTGCAGCTTGAGCATCCTTCTTCCCCTCATCAGAGCAAACGGCAAGCGTTGAAAAAGTTACCAAGCCAGGGCTGCCGGAACCGATTTTTTCGGATCATCTTCCTTCAGCATTACCAAATATCCTGGCCCACTCCGGGTGATCGATGAATGGATTGCGGTTTCCCTGCCATTTTTGAATGATGTCATTTCTTCTTCTTTCAAAGTCATCGACCGGGTCTTGCTCATACCATTCTAAAAGAACGGACTGTTTGCCGTGATAGGGCTTAGATCCATTATCCAGCCTTCAAGTGCTAGCTTGAGATTTCCACGTCTAAAGACGGTCTGCGACCTGTGTGGGCTTTCTCGTTCGGAAAATCTGTAAGAACAACTGATGCCGGATCAATATTCCCTTTTGTAGAGGTGAACGTTAAAGGGTCACGATCAGGATCAGAAAATAATTGGTTAATGAAAGAGAAAGCGTTTCTCCCGCTTTCACTGTTTGATTTGTCAATTCCTTTTGTAACACTGGCGCCTTATTGCCCTCAGGCACAGAAGGAGAGCCGATTGGCTCTCCTTCTGAATCTGTGAACTGGATAGAACCAGGTGCGGCTCCATTTTCATATTGGATTTTGTTCATGATGTTTTCAGCGCCTCTGATTTCTTTAACATTCGTCCCGAAAATAATGACTTCCCTTGCTTCAGCGCCTTTGAAGTCAATAATGGCACCTGGCGCTTTCGGCTGGATGATTACTTTTGCCGTTTTCAAACCGGCACCTTTCAGTTCAGCATATGCACCCGTTAAGTAAAGGCCTTCCGTCAAAACAGATGACTCATCAAGATGAATCGCCACGCTTGGTGATTGAATGGTCAGCTTCTTCGTTTTAAGGTTTGCTAAGTTGAATGCTTTTTCAGGCTTAACGAGCTCCGGTGTTCCTTTGCCAGCCCCTTTCAAATCCACTTGCACTAATACTGGATCATGGTCGCTGGCGCGCCCTGCCATATCAGTGAAGTCGGCATTGATATGCAGAATATCCACTTTCGTGTGGGCTGCTAAGTTATTCGATACTAGAATATGGTCTAACACTTGGGAGTTCCCTTGGTACACATACGTATAGCGATCCCGCTCTTCCACCTTATGGATCATGTTCGTCATATGTTCACCTTCGTGAATCTTTAGCGCATCAGAGAATTGGAAATCGTTAAAATCGCCAAGAGAAACGATGTTGGCATCTGGATTCTCAGTCTTTATCTCTTTAATAAAGTTCGTTACGACTTTAGCAATTTTCTTGCGCTGTTCTTCACTTTTGTAAACAGGCGGCTGCTGTAAACCGAATAACGGGGTATCTCCGCCTTTAGAGTTCCAATGGTTCGCAATGACAATCACATTCTCCCCTTGGAAATCAAACTGGGCAGCCAGCGGCTTACGGCTGCTATTAAAGGCCTCGTTAGTTGGGGCAATACGGCCTGGATTATATGTTAATTTTCCATTTTCATATCCAACAGCTGTCGTTGCCTCTCCAGCTGGCCTCCCCTTTGTTAACGAGACACGATCAGGATTGTACAGGAAGCCGACACGGATATTGGCGCCTGGCTGGCCGCCGTCTTGATCGTTCACCGGATCAATATTTACATACTGATAGTCCGGTCCCCCGGCATCTGCAATCGCCTTGATCAATCGCTGATAGCTTTGATCTGCTTTTGAATCGCCGCCATCTGGGCCGTTGTTATCTTGCACCTCTGTCACACCAACAATATCAGGGCTTTGCATATCGGCAGCGATGGCTCTTGCCAGCTTTTGCGCTTTCTCATTCGAGGTCGTTTTATCATTGTTAGAGAAGTTCTCTAAATTATAAGAAGCGATTGTCAGCTTCTTCTCATCCTTCGCAATCGTCGTTTGTTCCGGCTTCGCCTCCCCTTTTACATGAGCCGCTTCCATCTTATCTAGTTCAACGTAAATTTTGTAGTTTTGGAATGAATAACCGACTACGCCTTCGATGGGACCTTTAAATTGATCGCCAGTCGCCACTTCAAAGTCTCGCGCTGAGCGGTTCGGCTCTAAGCGGAATTGAATGCGCTCAGCATTTTGATCATTCTCTTCTAAAAGAACACCGCCATGTAAAGAGTTCGTTTCACTGCTTTCAAGAACCGTTACAAGATCACCATGCTCTTGCGGAGCGACGGCTTTGACATTGCCCACTTGCACGCGCATGCCTTCAAGACTTTCCCAGAAGTCAATGGCGTCTGTATCCGGATTGAATTTCTCTAGCTGATCACTGTCAATCTTGTCAGCTGGAAGATTGCGTTCATCAATCACGATTGGGTCTGGCAATTCCACTCCTTTTTCTACAACGTCCACCTCCCCGCCTTGATCATTGCGAACGTTGATTTGTGTCGTCTTCAGGTCTGTTTTCTGACGGTCACTGAACCCGTCAATCGCATATTCACTGACTTTACCGGTAACAGAAACTAAGTCCCCTTCCCGGATCGGCCAAGGGTTCTTTCCGCTATATAGAACGATGCCTTCCGATGTTTTCGGATCACGGTCGACCTGTTCATCCGGTGTTTGGATATGGTAATAATAGCTGCTGCCTAATTTAAATGAATACGTTACCACTCCTTGAAGGTTCTCCACCGTTTGGCCATTTAATGGAGAGGCATGGCTAGCTCCTTGAACATCGTGAATTTGTAAGCTGTCTGTAATCTTATAATCGAATGTTTTGGCTTCGCTGTACTGACCATCTGCTGTTTTTACCACAGCTTTAAGCGTGGTATTTTCTTTCATCTCAATGGGCGCTTCGTATTTCACGCCATGGGCAGCTGGATCTGATCCATCGGTTGTGTAAAGAATTTCAGCATTCGCCGTATTTGTCGATAAGGTAACCGTTGTGCCGCCTGCAAATATGCCGCTGCCAGGACTGGCAAACACCGGCTGGACCACAGAGCTGTCGGCTACGATATCTTGCTGCGAACGCGGAATGATCTGATAATCCTTATTATATTGCTGCACAATTCCTGTAATGGAATCATACGCCATCCCTTCTGTTAAATCTAATTCTCCTGTTTCATCGCGAACGATAAATTCAGTTGTGCCATCTGTGGCGGTATAATTCGCCCAAGAACCGCCATCGTGGACGCTTTTAATTTTCACATTTTTCACAGTCACAAGCTCTGACTCATTGTCTTCCTTCACATCAGCACCCGTCACTTCTTTCGAAGCAGGCGTACCGGCACCAGCCGTTTTTTCAACGATTGTTGCTGGATCTACTTGCAGGAGACCTCTAAAATCGGCGATGGTCCCTAATAACGTCACTTGATCGCCCACCGTCACATCTAAGCTTGCTGGACGAACGGCGATCCCGCCCGTCTCATCTTCTACCGCAATCGTGTTTTTCAATTTGGCAGTGACGATTCCTTTAATCGTTACCGTTTCACCAGCGGACTTTGTCCGCGCCTCAGCAATGGCCATGGCTTGAACCGGATCAGCCGCTGCCACTTGCTCTGTTGCTTCGCTGGCCGCTTGGGATTCATTGTCTCCGCGAATGACAACTTTAATAAACTTTCCTTCCTGTGAAGCTGTCAGCTTCAGCGTGTTATCAGTGGCGCCTTCAATATTTGTATAGGCACCGTCTGCTGCATCAGCCGCTTGCCATTGATACTTGACATTTGTCGCTCCGTCATTAGCTTTTGCTGTTAATGTTTCTCCCACTTTTGGAGTCCCGGTTATGAAGGCAGATGCAACTTCAACTGACTCAGTTGGTTCCGAGGCTGCTGAGCCGTCCATTTCATGAGAGCCTAAGTTAGAAAAAGTATCTTTAGAGTAGCTATCCCACTCCGCAGCCGCATCAAATGCGTCAACGATGTTCATATCACCTGATTGAACGGAGCTTTTGCGGACTAAGGTGACGTCTGTGCCAAAACGATGCTTTAATCCATCCGCCTGTCCAATAGAGTCTACAACCGCGCCATTATTTCTTAAGACAACCGGATCATCCCCATTAAAGTTCACGGCTGCCGTTCCCTCTAAATCCCCCTGATCCTTTATTGGCTGTGCTGCATCCTTGTGATAGATCACATACGTATCATTACTAGCCAGTGTTCCAGTTAAATTCACTTTACCAGTTGAAGCAACAGCCCCATTGGAATGCAGCTCCAATGTGTACGTACTTAAATCCACAGAAGCGCCTGTCCCATTATAAAGCTCAATCGCTTTATTATAACTTCCGCCCTCCACATACTCCGAAATAATCAAATCCGCCGCTTTGGTTGCGGCTTTCGTTGGCAATGGAAAGCCAGGTACTAGCAGGCTGGCGGCTAAGGCGGCTGACAAGGTGCCATGCATCGTTTTTTTCCATTTCTTTTTGTGCATCAATCGTCTTCTCCTTTGCTTATTGAATAATTGCCCAAAAAATACGCATAGGGGTTGGCCAAAAAGAGAGGGTTCAGCCCAAAAAGTGAAGAAGCTAAAACCCAAGAATACTGTTAAATGACATTCTTGGGTTTTTAATTGGGGTACTTATTAGTCGAAATTGGACTTTTTAAACAGTCTCTTTACTTAACAAATTACAGAATCACTTCTTCCGCTTCAATATTCGATAGTTTCGAAGTGTCCCCTTCCACAGCTGAAAGATCCAGCTTTCCTTTTACTATAATGTTTTCATAAGTAATGCTAGGGTTCGCTGTTCCTGTCAGGATTAAATCACCTTGGATAACGGCATTTGACAGCGAAGAAGACTGAGAAATCTTCACTTTAACATCTTGAGTAAAGTGCTTTGGTTTGTCCGGAGTGCCGCTAAAGTCTGCAGGTGATAGAGTCAATACTTGTGAGCTTCCTCCGCTTTCAGAACCTGAATATGAACCGGTTCCCGTTTCAGCCACATCGACGATACGCCCTTCAATTTTCGGGTCAACTGTTTTCAATTGGGCGATATGGTCGCGAAGGTTTTCCCAATCGGATAAACCAAGGTCGGTTACGCGCCCTTCTTCATACGCTTTCTTGAAGATATCATAGCCGTCTCCGCCTTTCGCTGTGAAGGCATTGGTAGCAATTGTATAGGTTTCTTCCGCTTGAATTTGCGCATACGAGCCATTTGCTTTCTTATAAGCGACGGAAACGATGCGCTCACCGGCCGGTTTAGAAGAATCATATTGGACTTTCGCTCCAGACACATGCAAGAAGCCGCCATTTTCGCGGGGAAGGTCCTTCACGCTCGTTTCGAAGGCTGCTTTCAGCTCAGCTCCCGTGACTTCCATTGTCGCTAATGTATTTCCAAATGGAAGAACATTGATCACTTCGCCTACTGTAATTTCTCCTTTATCTACCGTTGTGCGGATACCTCCGCCGTTTTGCAGCGCCATTACCACATCTGGGTTATATTCCTTCGCTTTTGCCAGCATACCGTCCGTGATCAAGTTCCCGAGTTCAGTTTCATTTTTGCGAACGCTCGGCTTAGAATTATCTCCGCCTGTGCGGGGGTTATCCAATAATTTAGCTGCTGAGCCTCCAGTCGGTTCATTTTTAATCTTTTGTATTTTCTCAGCGTAAGGCTTCAGCAAATCTTTCGTTTCCACATCTTCCGCCTGATCTTTAATTTCGATCAGCTTGCCGGCGTGGCCGATTACTTTCCCATCCTTGTCGAATTCAACGTCTAATGTGCCGAGATGCTTATTGTACTGATCGGCATGAACGATCACTGTCTGATTCTTCCCCTTGCCGTTTTCATCCTTATTTACCGCGACAGGCTCATCTAATTTCGTGTGGCTGTGACCGCCGACAATCACATCAATTCCGTCTACTTTCGCCGCCAATGTCAAATCATTATCAACCGCTTCGTTGTCGTCATAGCCGATATGAGAAACGGCGACAATCTTGTTGACGCCCATACCTTCAAACGCTTGAACTGCTTTTTCCGCCTCTTTTATATAATCTTGGAACTCTATTTGTTTGGGGCTTGAAATCTCTTTCGTATCCTGAGTAGTCAGCCCAAAGAATCCTACCTTTTCGCCGTCCACTTCTTTGACGATTCCATTATAAATCTTGCCTTCTTCCGGTTTGCTGGAAATCGTATCGCTGAACAGCCCTTTGAATGTATCATCCTTTGAGAAATCAACGTTGGCGCTGACAAACGAAAATTTAGCTCCCTCGATAAAGTCCGCAAGCGCTTGATGCCCTTCCTTGCTGGAACCTAAGTCAAACTCATGGTTACCGAATGTCATAACATCATATCCCATAAGATTCATAAACTTTAAGTCGGCTTGTCCTTTGAACTCGTTAAAATAAAGCGTTCCAGAAAACACATCTCCCGCGTCGATCAATAACGCATCCGGCTTTTCAGCTCGAACCTCCTTAATAGCGGTCATTTTTTTGGGTGCGCTATCGAGGTTCGCATGCGTATCGTTCGTATGCATTAAGGAAAGCATGAAATTATCTTTCTCGGGGGCTTCAGGCTTTTTAACTTTGGATAATTTATGAAGAAGAACAGCAAAATCTCCCCGTTTAATCGGATCATTGGTGCCGAAGCTGTCGGCTCCCTTTCCTTTAGTAATGCCTGCGCTTACGAGCGCATCGACCGCTTCTTTATAGCGGGAGGTAACATCTTTAAAAGGGCTCTTCTTTGATTTGCCCTGGAGCTTGTATGCTTTTGAAAGCATGATCGCAGCTTCCCCGCGAGTAATTTTTTGATCTGGAGCAAATGAATCAGATGATTTTCCAGAAATGATATCAGCCTCTTTCAGCGCATCCACATACTTCTTCGCCCGTTTTGGAACATCCTTGAAGCCGGAAGCCTTCACATCTGAAACATTTAAATTTAAAGCCTTGGCAATCATCACAGCAGCATCCGCCCGTTTAATCGGCAGGTGGGTTCCGAACTTACTGGCGGATATGCCTTTAGTGATATGATTGCTGATTAAGTAATCCACAGCCTCTTTGTAATGACTTGACACATCTTTAAATGAGGCAGCAGATGCAGGTGAGAGAGCCGTTGCTACGAGTGTAGCCGTTGCCGCAGCAGCCACATATTTACGATACGATTTAGGTTGATAAGCCATGTTTACTCCTCCATTATTTAATTATCATGATAAGCTCGCCAAAAGACGTCCGCTTCTGACAGAATAGAACTTTGTCCCTATCAAGATAACATACAGATCCAGCCATTATTATTAATATTCTGTAAATAAACGATTAATTTCTATTAAATTTTCTGAAATAACATGGATTACAAATGAAACCAAAACTGTTAAAATAACCTGTAGGTTAAGTATGATTCTTAATTACAAGTCTCTAGATGAATGTGCACCTACCATCTAAATAAGAACGTGGAGGGAATGAAGAAATAATGAGGAATTTATTTATGCCAACAGCCGTACTATGTATGCTGCTGGTTTTATTCGGAAACTCACCAGCCTACGCAGCAGAAAAGATAGAATTTGCCGATGTGCCTCCGCATTATTGGGCGTACGACGATATTCAATTTATGGCTTCCTACGGGGTGATCAACGGCTACGAAAATGGAAAGTTCAAATATGGAAAAATCATTACCCGCAAGGATGCAGCCGTAATGCTGGCGCGCGCCCTTGAACTCGATTCAGCCAAGCCTTCTGAAGAACAGGAATTTGCGATCCCTGATGTTCCTCCTACTTTACCTGGTTATGGGGAGATATTGGCTACTATGGAATATAATTGGTTTTCGCTGAATGAGGAAGGAAAATTTGAGCCAGACAAGCCATTAACGCGAGATGAAATGGCGAAGGCCTTGGCGATGGCTTTTTCCTATGAAGGGAAAGGGAAGTCAGAATTTACGGATATAGAAGAAGATCACCCCTACTACCCATATATTGACGCGATTGACTATTACCGTGTGACAACCGGTTACAAGGATCAGACATACCGGCCAAAAGAGCCGATTACACGTGTGCAATTTGCCGTTTTTCTATCCCGTGTATTTCAGCAGCCTGCCTACTATGAAATTCGCAATGCTGGCGAGGTCGTCGCCAAGATCGACTCTTTAGGCTCCGCCTTAAAGAAAGCAGAGGAATATCCGCAGGGAACGATTCATCCTGCAAGCACGAAATACCGCAAGTTTTCTGATAAGCTCGCCAGCGAAGACAAGACGGATATAAAAGCCGGCACTTTGATTTACAACGGGGTTAATGAGAAAGAAACCTTCTCCAAAGAATATTTTGACCGTTATACAAGCTATCAGACACCGGACGGCCAAACAAAAGACTTCTTCCAAACGTTTATAATTGCAGGGCTTCGCTATGACGGCGGACGTTTTGCTGAAGTACCTGAAAACAAAGCGGATTACATAGATTGGAAAAACTATATTGAACGGACCTTCGCTGAACAAGGAGCCTTGAACCAGCTGAATCTTTCGGCAAAGGGGCAGAATAAACAAGTAGATGTCTATATTGCAATCCCTTATCCCAAACAAAAAGACCCGATTTTAAAATTAAACGATGAAGTGGTTGAAAATAATCTCGAATCGCGCAAAGAGCTAGTGAATTGGTATATCACCGAAGTAGCCGAAGAATGGGAGAAGAACGATTTCGGTCACTTGAACTTCAAAGGGTTTTACTGGTTGAATGAAACGGTCCGCAGCTATGAAGATGAGCGCCTCCTTCCGGCAGTGGCTGAGCGCATACATGAAGACGGACGCTTGTTCATTTATTCTCCGCATGCGACCTCGACGAATTTCAAGAAATGGAAGTCTTACGGATTTGACGCGGCCTTTCTACAGCCCAACGCCTTCCGATCCCATCTCAAAGATAAAGAGAAACGTCTGCACATGGCCTTTTTAAAGGCACAAATGTATGGAACAGGCATCAACATCGAAATCAACTCTTACTCTCAGGCACAAGCTCATTATGGAGAAGAAGCCTTTGATTTGTACATTGATTACGCCAAACGATACGGATTAGATGAAAAAGGCATGATCTTCTATCAAGGGGTCAACATGGTTGAAAGGATGGCTACCTATGATCACCCCATCTTCAAAAAGTGGTACCAACAATTAACGAGCACATTTTTTAAAGATCAACATCCTCCTGAAGATCGGAAAAAAGAAGATATTAACAGTCAGCTTTGATGCTGGCATCCAAACGGTCTGTCCTATAAGCCCATTCACTAGGTTATAGGACAGACCTATGTTTGTCTCTTAGCAGTTTCTCGTCTATACAAATTTTCGTGCGCAGCATACAGTAATTCAAGACTGTAGAAAAAGAGGTTTTTACCGTGGATAACGATTATCCCTATAGCCAAGAATCCCCAGAGAAACCGTTTGATGATGAGCGCCAGATTCCATTCATGCCCCAGGGTTTACCAATAGGGTTTCCGGGAGGGTGGCCTTCTCCAACCCAGCAGCCGGGAAGCGCACCACAGGCAGGAGGGCCGCCATTAGCAGCTCCTCCATCTTATCCGCCGCAAACGTCGCAAGCTGGCGGCTTTGCTGTAGACCCGGGAGCGATCCGGGGATGCTTGTACCGCTACACCTACGTTTGGCTTGATAACGGCCGCAGCTTCTGGTTCTATCCTACTTATTTAGGAAGAACCTCCATCGCCGGCTGGCGCTGGATGAATTTCCGCTGGGTCTACTACGGAACCGATTTGTGGAGAATCCGTTCCTTCCAATGCTACTCATAAGAAAAATCCGCTCTTCTCCATCCTGCGCTTAACAAAGAAGCGACTGTCTTCTTTTTTAAGCCGGGGCTTCTCCTCTTTTCTTCTATCTCTATACGTGAACAGTCTTAACGTCAATACCGGCATGAGCATCTTTTGGGTACGTGTTCGAATTCGTTGTGTCATAGCATTGGACAAACATCATATGGAAGAGCCGGCTGTTGGATCTATTCTATTTAACAGGATTTTCATCTCCCTATGTTTACATACATAATAAAGAGGGAATAAGCCTAGCTTAGAAGCCTATTTACATCATAAAGAGGAGGAAACAGGAAAATGGGGATTGGGTCTATGTTGCCTTTGGCTGTCGCTTTAGTGATGGCCATTTTGACACGAAATGTCGTAGTGTCTTTGTTTTTTGGGGTGATGACAGGTGTATGGTTCCTGGCGGAAGGCTCTCTTTTTAAAGCTATACACCTCATGATTGGAGATTATTTCTTTGGCCAGCTGGGAGATCATTATAATGCCGGCGTCATCGTTTTGCTGATGGGCATCGGCGGCTTTGTCAGCCTGCTGGAGAAATCAGGCGGAGCTGCGGCCTTTGCCCGGCAGATGTCGCGCTTTCTGGGCAATAAACGCAAAGTTCAATTCGCGGCGTGGCTCAGTGGAATCGGCGTATTCTTTACTGATTCCGGCTCCCCTCTAATCGTCGGTCCCTTGTTTGAAAAGCTGGCGGATAAGGTGAAGATGTCGCGGGAAAAGCTTGCCTGGATACTGGATTCCACCGCTTCTCCTATGGCTATTCTCATCCCTTTTATCAGCTGGGGGGTGTATATTATCGGCTTAATCGGCAAAGAATTTTCCGCTCTCGGCCTGAAAGAATCGGAGCTGACTGCGTTTATGAAAGCGATTCCTTTCCAATTCTACGCCATTTCGGTCTTATTAATGGTGCCTTTACTAGCGCTGATCCGGTGTGATTTCGGCCCGATGAAGCGGGCGGAAGTGCGGGCGGAGCGTCTCGCGCAGCCACAGACAGCCAAAGCGACCACTTCCATTCAGTCTGCTGGCAGCGCCAAGCCCTTTTTTGTCTGGGTGCCGATTGTCGTCTTACTGGCGGTCATGACTGCTCTATTGGTTCCGCTCGGTTTTCCTTTTAAAGAAGTGGAAGGATTGTCATTCCTTGTTGCATTAACAGCGGGTTACCTATTCGCCAGTCTGGTTCTGGCCGCTTTCATGCTGCTGTATAAAATAAAGAAAGCAAGCGAAATTTTGAATATGTATATCGCCGGCATGAAAAACATTGTCTCGATCGGAGTGACCCTCGTGCTGGCTTGGTCGCTCGGGGCAGTCATTAAAGAATTGGAAGCCGCTTCATATCTTGTCGGGCTGATGGAAGGGAATGTGCCCGGATATCTCATTCCGGTGATGATCTTCCTGGTAGGAGCGGTCATTTCTTTCTCCACCGGAAGCTCATGGGGAACCTTCGCTATCCTGCTGCCGCTGGCTATTCCGGCAGCAGTCGAGCTTGAGGTATCCGTGCCTGCTGCTATTGCCGCAGTGCTGTCCGGCGGGCTGTTCGGCGACCATTGCTCGCCCATTTCTGATACGACCATTCTCTCTTCGACTGGAGCAGGCTGCGATTTAATCGATCATGTGAAAACGCAAACACCGTATGCCTTAGTTAATGCCGCCGCCTCCGTGACCGCTTTTCTAATCGCCGGCATAACAGGAAGCGCGCTCGCTTTAGGGGCTGCTATTGCCGTGATGATCATTCTTGTGCTGGTATTCGATAAGCTCAGCCATCATTCCTTTCCGTTTCAGATGCCGCCAAAGCAGCATGAAGAAGCCACACTCAAAAAGTAGCCCAAAGCCTTTCTTTCTGGCAGACAAAAACCGGCCTCGCTTGCGGCCGGCTTTCGTCTCTTAATAAGTTCTTCTAACACGCTATTTCCAAGAGGATGAGCCCTTCTGCAGATCTGCCATTGGGTCGGTGCATGCTTTCATCGCTTTTGAAAGCTGCTCTAAATACTGAGCATAGTCCGGGCTAAGCCTGCACATAGCCGGTATAAACACATCGTAATCACCAAGGAAGCCAAGCTTTGATCGTCCGAAGAAAGAGTAAGAATACTCTGAAAATAGAAGATAAAAGCAAGCTCAGTGAAACTGTCTATCATGATCGTTCATTGATCACCTTTTTGCTTCCTGTATAGGGGCTCATTTTTTATCAAACGATGAAAGTTTTTAAAATATTTAAACGTTTTTTGTGTAGAAATAAACATCCATAATTGTTATAATATGACTAGAATTAGTCAAAGGGGGTAAAATAGTGGAGAAGATTGAGAAGTATAGCATTTCTTCGAAAACGATGGCGCTTAGCGGAGTCTATCATCCAGATTACAACACGATTATCCATGATGAAGATGGTATGTATTGCACAAAGCAAACCGTGAAATCTATTTTGAACAATGCCTGCCTTGAAAGATACAGCACGTATGATGGAAGAATTGAAGCCTTGCGGTATTTTCTTCCATACTTTAAAAAAACACCCCTGATGATTTGCCCCTATGAGGGAATTTGCGCTTTCCCGCACATATCACCTAGAAGCCCCCTTTGCAGCTGGCTCGTTCCAAACCACATTCATCAAGTTCACAAATTAGATAAGAAAAAAGTAAAAGTCGAGTTTAACAATGAAAGCTTTCTTCTTCTGAACTGCTCCTTCAAATCGATTAACAATCAAAGAGAACGTGCTGTCCACAGCATGAGCCATTTTTCCAGCCTGATCTCCCGCAAAATACAGAAAAATTATTTCTTTACCTATACGCATTAATATTATTTCTTCTAAGCTCATAGGATAGCAATGTCGAACTTATACTCTTATATGCCAGGAGGGATGACAAGATGGATAAATTTCTGCAATTTGACCGAATGATCACACCGACCATTATTAAAGTCCTGTTTTGGATTGGTGTCGCTTTATCCATTCTTTCCGGTCTCAGCATGATCATTACCGGAACAGGCCAATATGGCGGGGGTTTTGCCGTGCTGACAGGTCTGCTCACGATCGTCCTCGGTCCGCTGCTCGTACGAGTGTACTGCGAGTTGCTGATGGTGTTCTTCAAAATGCATGAATCCTTGAAGAACATAGAGGAACGATTAGCTGCCGGCTCAAGGCCTTTTGACAATCGCCCATCCTAGTGTGAATGATTCTCCATGGAGTGCAGACAAAGTCTCGAATGGCTTTGTCTGCACTCTTTTTAGGAGGAAAAAACGAAAACGCTTGTCAGGCGATGTACACAAACTCGAATAGAGCATCCATTCATGAGGGAGTACGAGTGAGACAAGCAGCGGCCATTATCGAGTTGGAGAAAACTTTCATGCGAGTGGTTGCCTTGTTTCCTCCCTTTGTTCTATATTTTCTGCAGCGCGATCACCTGAAGCATTATTTGCATTACGGCTGTCCCATCTCCCCTCGCGCTTTTTTCTTCCATTGATATACAGCGCTTCCATCATCCCCAATTGGGCGATGCGCAACGTCATACCACTGAGTAAAAACAAAATGAGCAACGGCCCGGCGGATCCGCCAGCCCTTGCCGCAACTTGCCTCTATTCATCAGCAGCGCGGCCCCTGCCGCACTTGCTAGCGCTCCTATCAAGCAGCCCTTCTTCATAGCCATCGCCTCACTTTCTTCCCTATCTATAACTCGATTCAAACTCGCTCACTCGCCCTTTCGCTTCTTTTCAGCCATGATAAACGAATACGCATTCCCAATAAGGAAGAAAATAAGAAGGGAGTTGATCACATGGGAAAACGCAAACAAGATCCATCCAAAGCCGGACTCGGTTCCCCGGATGTCCGGGGACAAGGCACCGCCGCGGCCGAAATCGGTGAAGCCGCCGCTCCGTCTTCACGCAAGAAAAAAAAGAAAATAATACGGAAAGACCCCGCAGGCTTTGAACTGCCCTCTGTCAAGTAGACAGGGGAAATAATAAAAATGATTTAAGCAGCTTTAGCTCTCTATTCCATAGGACTAAGGCCGTTTAATCCTTTTTGAGCACTATCATGATTATAAAAATCGATGTATTCATAGAATAAGACCTGTTAGTCATAAAAAAACTCCCCTCCATAAAAGGTAAGAGTGCTGTCCAACCTGCTATATCTTCGGCTTGTATATAAGTCTATGTTTTTCTGTAAGCAGCGTTAATCAGTTAGTTTGTCAGGGGGGTTGACTAGGAGATAGAACTTACCTAATGTATTGTCTGCTTGCTGGAACATCCACCTTTTATCGTCCTCCATGATTAGCTTCCATAATAATTGACCATGAAAAAATGCAGATGTTTGCTTACCTTGTATCAATTCATAAATAAGGGGGCAGGCGCATCCGAAAAGGGATCACATCCAGAGGAATCATTGTTGCTGAACACGAAGGAGTTATATACATTTCAAGTGAAGGTTGGGAACTTGAACAAGTAAAGACTGACAGTTATTTTATTGAAAGAGAAAAGGAAAAAGACTGAAACAGCAGTGAAGCATTTTATGATAAAAAACTTATTGGACATCCTCCATTACTTGAGGATGTCCAATAAGTCCCTAAAAATCGAGGAGGAGGTGACTAGACCTCTGCCCTCTCACACCACCGCACGTCCGGTTCCGTAAACGGCGATTCAGATTAAGTTTGATGCAATGAATGTATAACGGACATACTGACTTTCTAGCCCTTGATAATGCCAGTAGGTGTTATCAAGGATTTTGTATAGAACCGGGCTATAGCCCGAATCACTTTTCCATCGGGATCGGTTGCTATCTTGACGTGATGTCTTTTCCTCGCTTCTTCAACCGTTGCACCATTTGTTTGGCTAATCGAACTTTAGGATTCTTCTTTCGACAGATGGGCTGCAATTGATAAGTTCCATTAAGAATGGTCTATTTCATCATAGATAACGAACGCCTAGTATCCGTTCTTCTTCATCTGTTCGGTCCTTCCTCATCATTTCGAGTAGACAAGTGACTTCTAATGATTCAACTGTACATCTTCGAACAGGTTACCAAGGGAGCCTGGTGTATTCATCAGATCTCCTTAGGTAAGAGCGTACTCTTTCTTTCCATATCCGCACTATAATTCCCCATTGTCACTTTTGACAGTAAGAGCTTATTTTTGCTTTGCAAACTCACTCAATAACAGCCACCCTTGTATGCAGTTTGTATTCCTTAAGACGGAGATTTTCCTCCGACTTCCTTCAGTTTCCGCGTCACCACGGACACTCTTGTCATCAGCTTTCCCTGCTTCTGCCTTCGAGGTTCGGGACTCTCACCCTAAAGATTACACCATAGCCAGGTGCACCTAAAAAAATAGAGAGCCGAATAATCGACTCTCTACCTACTAATTAACAAATATTCAATCCTTAATTACTTAGATGTTGTCTGAGTAACTAACGTTCGTTTGATTATTATTTCACTAGTCCTGCTGCTGCTTTTGCTGCTTCTTCAGCTTTTGTTACTTCAGCCTTAACATCTTCCACAGTAGTAGCTTTCGCGTATGCTGCTTTTGCATCCGCTACTTTTTTAACTTCAGCTGCAACTTTAGTTTGTACAGCTTTTGCATCATTAACTGCTGTTTCTAAAGCTGCTTTATTTGGATCAGCAGGGTTAAGTGCTAAAGCAGCATCTAAAGCTTTTTGAGCTTCATCCACTTTAGTATCTGCTACTGTTTTAGAAGCATTAACTGCTGTTTCAGCAGCTTCAATTTTAGTTTTTGCATCTGCTTTTGCGTCTGCTAAAGCTTTTGCATCAGCATCTGCTGCTATTTTTGCTTCATAACGATTAATTTCTGTTTTTTGAGCTGCTAATTTAGCGAAATCTTCACCGAAATCTGCTTCTGCTGCACCTTTAGCTTTTGCATCATCTACTTTTGCTTCCGCATTTTTAACTTGTTCTTTTGCTGCAGTTAATTTCGCAGCATCGTCAATTGAGTCAGCTGCAGAGTAAGTCAATTTCGCTAATTCTTCTTTAGCTGCATCGATTGCAGTTGCTTTTCCTTGAATTGAGCTAGTAATACCAGAATCAACGATAGAATCTGTTAATGTTACTTCTTTTGCTACTGCTTTGTTAGTGAATAAATCTTGAATTGCCATTACTGTGTTATCTTTACCTTCAGCAATCACATTCACTGTACCAGATTGAGAAGTATTTACTTCTTGGTCTAATACAACAATTAATTCTTTATTTTCTAGACCTTTGTCTTCTGTTCCACCTTCGTGGACACCATCCGTTACTTTACCTTCGACCTTAGTAGAGCCAACTTTCACTACGACATCATCTTTAATGTCACCAGCGATTTTAACATTTTCGTCAAATGTTAATTTAATAGCTTTAGAAGCATTATCAGATGATTTAGCTTTCACATACTCAGCTTTTGTTAATGTTGGAGCTTTATCGTCAGCGAATTTTTTAGTAACTTTGTATACTTTTTCATCACTAGTTTGAACCACTTCACCGTCATCAGTCTTAATATTTTTTGAGAATTCAATTTGCTTCTCTTCATTATTAACTGAATGTTTATCTGCTGGTAAAGTGATTTTAACTGTATCTTTATCTGAATCTGTAAACACAGCTACTGCTCCAGCATAGAACGAATCATTTAACGGTACACCATCAATTTTGTAGTTAGCTAGGTCACGAGCTGAGTCAGCCATTTTTTCTCCATAATTGATTGTCACAACGTTTTTACCAGCAATTTTCTCAACTGTAGTAGCAGTATCTGCAGGCGTCAATGTCCCAGTCTCAGCTTTTGTTACTACCTTAGTTGTTACAGCTGCATTTTCATTATCGTCGATGTCTTTAACTGCACCTTTACCAAATACAACTTCATACGTACCGCTTGGCTTAACTCCTTGAGCTAAGTCTAATTCAATTTTTAAACGTTTTTCATCTTCAGAATCAACAGCTACATTCTTGATTTTTTGCTCGACACCATCTTTAACAACTGTTACGGAGTCAGAAACTTTTACAATCTCTTCATTGAATACAACAACCAAATTATTTCCTTCAATAAAGTTAACTGCGTCCGCTTGTACAACTGGCGCTGAAGTGTCTTTCGCTAATGTAATATTACCAGAGTAGTTTGTTCCAAAAACGTTGTTTGTTCCTTTGAAATCTTTCACTTCTACTGATAAAGATACACTTGATTCTTTAGATCCGTAAAGAGGATTTGATTTATCCGTTAGTGCATAGTCCTCGAAAGTAACTCGGTAAGTGTTTGGTTTTTTCTTATCAGTTACTTTATCAACTTTGTATTGTGACTCTGGGAATGTATAATTTCCTTTTTTAATTACAACATTAGCATCGCCAAATGAATTTACTGCAGTGTTAAGTTTAATATCAAATGTTTTTGTACCTACTGAAGTAATAGACTCTACTGCTGGTTTAGAATTATCAGCTGTTACATTATATGATGTGTTGATAATAGAAGTTTCATTACCTACTGCATCTTTCACGCCATATAATACTACGTTATGGCTGCCTTCTTTAGCTTGATCATTTGTTAAAGTATATTTAACTTCATATTTTCCAGCTTCAGATGAATCAACTGGGCCAGCTTCTGTAGCCTTACCATCAACTTTAATGTTTGCAATTTTTACAGGCTCATTAAATTTCAATGATAATTGGTTACCTTTTACTTTAGTTTCTGCTAAAGTTGGTAATTCTTTATCAACAAAGATTGTTGCAGTACCTTTATACTCTTGAACTTCTTTGTAGTCTTTCGTTAATAAACCTTTTGCGTTAACTCTGTAAGTTTCGTTATTTTTTAACTCGAAACCTTCTTTCAGTGTTAAAATAACTGTTTTACCGTCAACTAGCTCTGCGGTGTAATTAGCTGTGGCTACCTCTTCAGTATCGTTGCCTTTATAGATTTTGTAGTTAGCTACTTTCTCAGCAGCGGCTTCGTTAAGCTCTTTGTTGAAAGTTAGCTTGATTTCTTTAGCATTAATTGCAACTGCGCTCTCAACTTTAGGTGTAGTGAAATCATAAGAAGCTTCTGCACCGTTTACGCTTACTTTACCTTTTTTATTGTCAAGGCTTGGGATAGCAAGTTTGTAAGTAGCGCCTTTGTCGCCAGCTTTTACTTCGCTTGGAGCAACTTTGTCGCCGTCAACTAACACTTTGAAGTTTTCTGCTTTTAAGCCTTCTTTTGCTTCTTTAAGCGTTACTTCTAATGTTTTGTCGTCCGCTACTTTCACAGCGGATGCTGCTGGGATTTCGTATAAGAAATCTTTCGCGCGGTACATGAATAATGCGAACTCGCCGCGAGTCACTTCTTGGTAAGGAGCGAAAGTTGTTTCTGTTTTCCCTTTTGTGATGTCGTTCGCAAGAAGGGCATCTACGTACTTATCCCAGCCCACTTGTACATCTGTGAATTTGTTCTTCGTATCGCCTGCTTCTAATTTGTAGGCATTTGTTAGGATTTTTGCCATTTCTGCACGATTAATGCTGGTATCAGGCTCGAATGTTGTCTTGGTTTTACCGCCAACAATGCCGGCTGCGTAAAGAGCGTTAACCGCATCTTTAACGCGATTGTTAAGGTCTTTGAAAGGAGAGGCAGGCGCATTAGCCGTATCCAATTTCAAAGCGTTCGCAATCATTACTGCCGCATCGCCGCGCTTAATTGTTTTTTCTGGGCCGAATTTTGTTTCAGTTAAACCTTCTGCAATATTGTTTTCAACTAAATAGTTAACAGCATCTTTGTAATCTGCGGTGACATCTTTGAAATCTGCCGCGAATGCCGGAGTGACAGCTGTCGCTACTAGAGTCGCTGTCGCTGCTGTTGCAACGAATTTACGATAAGACTTTGGTTGGTAAGCCATGTAATAGTTCCTCCTGTTTTGTAAAGTATTCTTTGAATTTATGAAATCAACCAGCTGTGGAGCTGGCTGTTCCTCATGATGCGTGAGAGTTTTGCCTCTGTTTTATTCCAGTAATTGGCCATATATGTAATATAAACATGTATTAACAGATACAAACTCAAATACTATTTTATCAAAGCACTACTATTTTTCAACTGTTTTTTCATATTTTACATTATTTATGAAAATGTAAACATTATAAATATGAAGAAAACTATTTGACATAATTCTTCCTGATATTAACAGAATTATGGATATATATTGCTTCAATTCCATAGCTTACTTATTATACACCATATCTCAAGGAAATATAAAGTTTTATTTCCAATAATATTTGTCCATTCAGTGTAATCTTTGAAAAATTATTCTTCTTTTGTTATCGCTTTCAATTTACGCGAATAGAAAAACCCTGGAAAATGCTGCTTTCCAGGGTTACAAGAGTGTGATATAGTCTTATTTTTCAACTAAGCGCATATACATGGTTCTTGTGTCATGTGCCAGCTGTTCGAGGGAGAATCGCTCCGATGCGTGGGCATATAGCCGGTCGCCCATCGCCTGAAGCTCTCCCGCCCGCTGACGGCCGAGGGCTTGCCGGAGCGCTTCGGCATAGGCCTTAGCGTCTCCCGGCGGCACAATCCAGCCGGTGCGGCCATGGTCGATGAGCTCGCCCACTCCCCCGACGTCGGTGGTCACGATCGGCACATGCTGATTGGCCGCTTCAAGCAAAGCGAGCGGAAAGCTTTCGCTGTAGGAAGCGAGCAGGCCGAGGTCGGAGGCGGCGTAGAGGCGGTCGACGTCGCTGCGGAAGCCGAGGAAGTGAACATGGCTTTCCAGCCCGCGCTTGTTCACTTCTTCGATAAGCGTTTGTTCGATCGGGCCGCCGCCGGCGAGCAGCAAATGCGGCCGCTCTTCTTTGTCGAAGGCTTTCAGGGCGTCAAAGACGATCATATGGCCTTTAATCGGATGGAGCCGGGCGACCATCGCCATCACGAAGTCTTGATCGGTCAAACCAAGCTCCTTGCGCGCTGCGGGCACTGCCGGCTCCTTCGTAAAGCGAATGCCGTTGTAGACGGTCTGGATTTTGCGGCCGTCGATGCCGAGCTTCATTAAGTTCTGCTTAAAGCGTTCGGAGACAGCAAAGTAGCCGTCCATTTTCTTTACGGCATACAGGCTTAAAGCGGTGAACAATTTTCCTTTGAAGCCGGATTGGACGAAATCAAGGGACGGATCGCTGTGAACGGTGGTGACCCAACGGATGCCGGTTTTCTTCTTTACATAAAGGCCGAAGAGATTGGCGCGCGGTCCGTGTGTGTGCAGGAGATCGAAGCCTTCGCTCTGAATGAAGCGGGCGAGCTTACGTAAGACGGACAGGTCGTAGCGCGAGCGCTGCGGGAAGCATTCCGTGCGGATGCCGCTCTCCCTTGCCTCCTTGGAGAGCTGGCCTTCCTGAAACACCGCGAGCGCCACTTCTTTCGGAGAGAATTGTTCCAGCAGCGTGATCACATGCTTGCGCGAGCCTCCCTTTTCTCCGCCGCTGATGACGTGAAGCACTTTCATATAGAAACCTCCATATAGAAAGAAAGGCTTTAAAGCGCATAGCGGTTTAAAGCCCTTCTTCTTTATTTTTGAAATAAGATTTTCAATAGAAATTGCGGCAAAGCCATTTGGCGCTTGATCCGCTTCGGCTCCTTCATAAGGCGGTAGAGCCATTCCAAGCCGAATTTGCGGTAGAAAGCAGGCGCCCGCTTCACTTTGCCAGAATAAACGTCGAAGCTGCCGCCGACGCCCTGGAACACCTTGACATCGGGAAGCTTCGGCATGTTTTCTCGAATCCACAGCTCCTGCCGCGGGCTGCCGAGAGCAACGAAAAGCAAGGCCGCTTTGGATTGCTTGATCTTGGCAATCAGCGCTTCCTGATCCTTAACATAGCCGTTTTCATAGCCGGCAACATGCAAGCCGGGAATGGCGGCTTCAAGCTTCTCCTTGGCGGTGCGCACGACCTCTTCCTTCGCTCCGTAGAAGAAGACGCCATGCCCTTCCTCTGCGGCGAACCGCAGCAGCCGGCCCATCATATCGACGCCAGTGACGCGCTCGCGGATGTCGCCGCCCTTCAGCTTGGAGGCGATGATCATGCCGATGCCGTCCGGGATCTGGTACGTTGATTGGTTAATCAGTTCCTTCACGAGCGGGTCGCGGCCGGCCGTAATGACCTTCTCCGGGTTGACCGCGATAACGGTCGACTGCCAGCCTTCTTCCATCCGCCTTCTGATGTCATCGATAATCTCATCGTACGTATACGGGGAAACCGATACGCCCAAGTATTGTTCCTTATCCATTTGGCGCCACCCTCATTTATTAATTGGCTTGCTGATGCTGATCGCTTGGAGTCCGGTCAAGTCGCCGATGCGGTGAACCGTCAGGCTCTCTTCCTGCTCCAGGCCGGTGCAGTTCTTCGTATCGAAGACGACTGGAGTTTCCATTTGCGCAAGCAGCGTTTGCTTATTGAGTGCTTTAAATTCATTGTGATCGGTTAAGATGACGGCAAGGTTCGCACCTTGAACCGCTTCTTCAAAGGAAACGAGCTCAAACGGCACTTGCTCCGCGCGGATATGCGGGTCGTGAATGCGGACATCAAAGCGCGGGTTGGCCAGCACCTTCTGCACGATTTCGATCGCCGGGCTTTCCCTTACGTCGTCGATGTTTCCTTTATACGTTAAGCCGCAAAGAGCGATTTTCGGTTCTTTCAGTTCAGCCGTCAGCTTGATGATCTGCTCGATCACAAAGTCAGGCATCGAATTGTTGATGTCGCGGGAAAGCTGAATCATCAACGCCTCTTGCGGAGCTTTTTCTACAATAAAATACGGATCGACCGCTAAGCAGTGGCCCCCGACGCCCGGACCCGGATGATGCAGGTTAACGCGCGGATGTCTGTTAGCCAGCTCAATCACTTTATGAGCATCGACGCCGAGACGGGCTGAAATCTTTGCCAACTCATTGGCTAAAGCAATGTTGACATCGCGGAAGGTGTTCTCCATTAATTTGGACATTTCCGCTGTGACGGCCTCGGTTTCCAGCACTTCTCCTGTGACGACTTGACGGTACACATCGGCTGCTTTCTTCGTTGCCTCCGGTGTTAAGCCGCCGACGATGCGCGTATTTTCCACCAGCTCGATTAAAATTCGGCCCGGCAGCACGCGTTCCGGACAATGAGCGATATGAACATCCTTCTCGGGATCGAAGCCGGCTTCGCGAATGAGCGGAGCGACGATATCATCCATCGTCCGCGGCGGGATCGTCGATTCCACTATGATAATATTGCCTTCCTTCAGATGAGGAATCACCGCTTTCGTTGCGCTCTTGACGTATTCGACGTTGGCCGTGCAGTCCTCGTGGATCGGCGTTGGCACGGCAATGATGAAGACATCGGCCGCTTCCGGCGCTACGGATGCGCGGAGCTTGCCCGCTGCGACCACTTCTTTGACGACTTCCGGCAATCCGACCTCTTCAATGATTACTTCGCCTTTATTTAACCTCTCGACTACTTGCTTGTTCACATCTACTCCAACGATATCAAAGCCGGCGCGGGCGAATACCGCCGCTGTCGGCAATCCAATGTATCCTAAACCAACAACACAAATCTTTTGCATGGGTGAAAAATCCTTTCTGAATGCTAGTGTGGATTATTTAGTAATTGCTTAACATAGTATAGCAAATTCGCTGAATGCTTGCACTAATTTCGTTGAATGTGGGGGGGTGAAATGTTAAAATGAGGTTTAGCTTTTTATGCGTATTTGACTTGAAGGAGGCTAACCGTTTGAGGGTTGTAGTTTCAGGATTTTATGGATTAGGCAATACCGGGGATGAAGCGATCCTGGAAGCGATTGTCGATAATTTGCGAAATGAAATCGATGATGTTGATATTACCGTGTTTTCCCTGTCGCCGGAGCAGACGGCGCGGGCGCATAACGTCAAGACGGTCTATCGCGGATGGCGCCACCAGAATAAAGAGAAAGTGCAAGCGCTGCGCCAGGCGGATCTTCTGATCAGCGGCGGCGGCGGACTGCTTCAAGATACATATCCGACGAAGTTCTTATTCGGACCGCTGCCTTATTATTTGCTGATCGCTTTTTTGGCGAAGTTATGCGGGGCAAAGGTCATGTTTTTCTCCCAAGGGATCGGGCCTGTCACGTCCGCCTGGGGAAAGATATTAATGAAGGTATTCGCCAACCGCGCCGATTTTGTGACTGTGCGCGATGAATATTCGAAAGACTATCTTCACCAATTAGGTGTGACCCGTCCGGAGACGGTCGTCACGGCGGATATTGTCTTTGCTTTTCAGAAGAAAGAGGATGATGCCTGCATGAAGAGTCTGCCTCTTTCCGCCGATGAGCGGCTGGTTGCTGTATCGGTTCGCCCTTGGTTTGAGCATGGAGATTATTACGAAAAGCTGGCGCAATCACTGGATGAACTGATTGCTTCAGAGGGCATTACGCCGGTATTTGTGCCGATGGAGGGCCATCATGATGTCAACGCATCCAAGCGGGTGATGGAGCATATGAAGCGAGCGGACGCCTGCCACTTGCTGGCGGGGGATTTCACGCCGAATCAGTATTTAAACTTCATCGGCGACTGTGAAATGACGATTGGCTTGCGCCTTCATTCTTTGATTTTCTCCGCTTTGACGGCGGTGCCGCATATCGGCATCAGCTATGATAAGAAGGTGGAGAGCTTGCTGAAGCGATCCGGCATGTGGGATTACTCCTTCCGGCTGGAGGAGCTGGACTCTGTGAAATTGACAGCGCATGCCCGCGATGTGCTAGCGCGCCGGGATGTGTTGAGCAAGAAGGTGGCGAACCATGCCGCGAGCATGCGCCGTGATGCTTTGGAGAATATTGAGCTATTGAAGAAAAAATTTATGTAGAGCGAGGTTTTGGACCGATGAAGATTTTGCTTGCGACGGTGTACCATTATCCGCACACAGGCGGATTGTCGACGCATGTGGCAACGTTGAAAGCGGGTCTGCAGGCGCGAGGGCATGAAGTGGATGTCTTGTCATTCAGCGATGTTCCTGAGTTGACGCAAAATATGAAGGTGCGCGGACCCGGCTTTTTGATGAATAAGCTGTCTAAGGGGAAAGGATTTGTCTTTGGCCTCAAGACGCGCAAGAAGATGCTGCAAAAACTGATGGAAGCGGTGAAGCATAAGAACTACGACATCGTCAACGCTCAGGAAGTGTATGCCACATTTGCCGCTCTGGATGCCAATATGCCGGTTGTTTCAACCGTACACGGCTATTTAACCTATGAAGCGCTGAGCGCCGGGAATATTCTAAAAGACAGTCCGGAAGAGAAGTTCTTAATGGAGGAAGAGGTCAAAGCGTACCGCAGCACGCGCGAGATTATTACGGTGGATACGCGCATCAAAGACTATGTGAAGCGGGAAGCAGGCGTGGAAGGCACAGCGATCCGCAACTTTATTAATATTGATACGTTCCGTCCGGAGAAAGAAAAGAAAAAAGATTTCCGCCAGAAGCATGGCATTGAGGCCGATGTGCCAGTCTTTTTCGTGCCGCGCCGCTTAACGAAGAAAAACGGTGTCATCTACCCGATATTAGCGCTTCCGGCCGTGCTGGAGAAATATCCGAATGCCAAGCTGATTTACGCTGGCACCGGCGAAGCGATGGACGAGATGAAGAGACTGATCGCCGAACACAAGCTGCAGGCCAGCGTGAACTTATTAGGCGCCATTCCGCATGAGGTCATTAAGGAATATTACGCCTTGGCTGATGTCGTGCTTGTGCCGAGCGTGCATTCCGCTGGAGTGGAGGAAGCAACCTCGATCTCCGCGCTAGAGGCGATGGGCTCAGGCTCACCTTTAATCGCCTGCGCGGTCGGCGGACTGAAAGAAATTGTCAATCACGAGGTCGATGGCATTTTAACGGAAGAGAAAAATGTCGAAGAGCTATCTGCAGCGATGATTGACTTATTAGATCACCCGGAAAAAGGCGAAGTGCTTGCCGAGCGGGCCCGCCGGAAAATTGAAGAGGAATACTCGCATTTAGCGGCCGCCGAGAAATATGAAGAAATTTATCAGCGCGCGGTGAAGCGCTGACCGCTGCGGTCTACTGTATTTCGCTGTTTGTGGCCGAAATCTCCCAGATTCCGTCTACAAGCAGCGAACTTCTGCCTTTTAATTATAAGAACCCGGACGATAGAATTGAACTGCACCCCAATCGTTGATATGCTCCCCAATAGATAAACAGATTAAAAAATAAAATCTGTTTATCTATTGGGGAGATATTTTTACGTCTAAATATTCTTTCTCTAAGGAAGAGAAATTAGCAATTATTAAGTTTTACCACGAAGAGCCTTATACCTTAAATGAAGTAGCGAAGCTCGTCAATCTTCATTGCGATACAATAGAATATTGGCAAAACGATTAATGCCATTTTAGTGAAGATGCCCTTGCATCAAAAGGCATTGCGCAAAGTATGTCGCGTAAAGGCTACTGTTATGATAACTCGGTGATGGAGGATTTCTTTGGAATTATGAAGTCCGAGTTCCTTTATTTAAAAGAGTTTAAAAAAAGCGAGCACTTTAAAGAAAATTAGAAAAATACATAAATTATTACAAAACGTTTAGTAGCCAAATTAAAAATGAGTCCGGTGCAACACCGAACTCATTTCACACAAGCCGCTTGACGAAATAACTGTGTCTAATTTTTAGGGGTCACTTCATTTAATTATTGAATCCCTTTAATCATATGATTGAGTTTAAAATAAATTTTACTAAATTCTTTAGCTTCAGGTGAATTTAATTGTCCGTTCATAATATAAGGGCTTTCAGTTGGCCCTTGATAAAAATAATGATAATCACCTTTTATTTTCAAAGGATCAAAAGGTGCTCCTTTATATTCCGGCATCTTAGATTTATGAATTTTGCGAATCGATCCTATAAATAACTCTTTCTTTTTATTCGTTGTATCCTTGTAAAAAAATTCTGTCGTGTACACGTAATCTTTTACTTTTCTTTCTTTAATCGTAATCTTATTTTTCATATAATTCGGCAATTGTATCTTATACACTAGCTTCTGACTATAATAGGGGAAAGTTCTAAATTGCTTCTCTTTCGCTTTCGCTAGGAAAGTGGCAAACTGAGCTCTTGTGACGGCGGCATTAGGACGGAATGTTCCGTCTTTATACCCGAGTGTAATATTATTGCTTGCTAACGCTTTAATGGATTGATAAGCCCAATGCTTTGAAGAAACATCCTTGAATACGTAGGTTCCAGATGCTTTTAAACCAAATCCCTTAGCCAGCATATTAGCCATATAACTCCGCGTCATCGGTTTATAAGGATCTAAATAATGACTTTTTTTAGGGAAAAGCCCTTCGTCCATTACAGCCGCTACATATTTATAGCTTCCATGCGAAGGCGTAATATCTTTAAAGCCTGGGTTTGGACGATTAGACAAGTTGAGCTTCAATACTTTTGCCATCAAAGTCATCGCTTGCACACGAGTTAAATCCTCTTGCGGGCGAAATGTTCCATCTGTGTATCCATTAATCACTTTGTTATCTGTTAAATACGTAATTTCATCGAACGCCCAGTGTGTATTACGCACATCTTTAAACTCTGCCGAAGCCATCAAAGCACTGCTAAAAAACAACAGCATTGCACTAAAAACAGCTAAATATTTTTTCATTTTCATTCCTCCTCACACCCAATTATACCAAACAGAACCATGTAAATAAATGTATTTTATTTTTTTACAAGCGAAGCGAAACTTTAATAATTGACTTTTTGGCGCAGCATCCCCTCCTCAGCTTTTTGTTCTCCACTTCATTTGTAAAGAAAGGATAGCCTTATATTCCAGGTAAAATGAAACTCGTTACTAAACATGGATGCGGATATCTAAACAAAAATTCATTTTTTCCTGGGCATTCACTTAAAAACAGGGCATCGTTTTTGACACCGCTGACTTTTAGTAATGAAGCACCTATTAACATCAAAAGCTTTTTACGTTATGATAATTAAGATTACTATTTTGCTTTGATATTGAGGTGGATTATGTGTCGTTGAAAAAAACGGCTCTCTGGCTCGGATTGCTGGCGCTTGTGGTCAAGCTTTCGGGCTTTTTGCGAGAAAGTATTATCGCGCGCGAATTTGGCGCTAGTGATTATACGGATGGATATTTACTGGCCTTTTCCTTTATAACGCTCGTGATTGCGATGATTTCCGGCGGGTTCAATAATGTATTCTTGCCGCTGTATGTCAAAAATCGCAAGGAAGCGCCCGAGCAGACGGAGCGGAATGCGAACGGCATAATGAATGCGACCGTTCTGCTGTTTATCGGCATCTCCGTCTGCGGCTGGCTGCTGTCTCCGTGGTTTGTTCCGCTTATTTACGGCGATATGACACCGGCGGCGGAGGAAACGGCGGTCGCTATTACCCGCTTTTTCTTCCTGTTTATGAGTGTGATTGCGCTGAATGGCATTTTGGATTCTTATTTGCAGGGGCGGCGCGTGTTCGTGCCATCGCAAATCTCCAAGCTGTCCGCAACGCTGATGGGCGCTGTGTTTGCGCTCTTGTTCTCCGAGCAGTGGGGCATCAACAGCTTGGCCTATGGCTTCATTTTCGGAACGATTCTCGGTGTGGGGATTCAGCTGTTTTTCTTATTGAGAAAAGGCTACCGCTGGGCGCCGACACTGAGGGTCAATGAAGATTTTCGCCGGGCATTTCTCGTGCTGCTCGTGCCTTCGCTGTTAAATTCAGTCGTCGGCCAAGTGAATATGTTTGTCAATAAAGCCTTCGCCTCCGATACGATTCCAGGGGCGGTCACTTATTTGAATAACGCATCATTGATTACGAGCATCCCGCATACGATTTACGGTACGACGATCGCCGTGATTATTTTCACGCTCTTGTCGGAGCAGGTCGATCAGCCAAAGAAGTTTCAGGATACCTTCTTCATGGGTATGCAAATTTCTTTATTGACGCTCGCTCCGATTGCGGCAGGGCTGTTCCTTGTCGGCCAGGAGGCGATTGCGTTTATTTTTGAACGCGGGAAGTTTACAGCGGTGGATACATACAATACGTATTTGGCGCTGATGTTCTATTTGCCGATCATTGTGGCACAAGGCCTGCAGTATATCGTATCGAAGTCGATGTACGCCCGCGGGAAGACGAAGATTATTTTCCGCATCAGTGTGACAACGATCGCTTTGAACGCCGTGCTGAACTGGCTGTTTGTCGGCCCGTTCGGCTATCCGGGACTGGCGCTGACGAGCTCTTTCGTTTCTTTGTATTATTTAATCGTTAGTACTGTGTTTGTCTATAAGGACTTTGAAAAGAAGGAAGCCGCCAGACTCCTTGGCTTAATCGGGCGAGTCGCGCTCGTTACTGCTTTCATGGCCGTGCCGCTTTATGCATTGAAAAAATTCACGCCCGTTTCTGAGCTTTATTCGCTTTGGCAGCTTGCGGTCATTGTCCCGCTCGGCGTTCTCCTTTACACATCCGGTTTGTTCGTCTTTTATCGAGCAGGCTTCCGCCAGCTATTAACGCTTATGAAACGGAAGTCACGAGCATAAAAAGACCAAGTGTCCGGAGTTCCCCGGGCGCTTGAGCTATGCAGGAAGAATCAACTAAAGAATATGATGCAGTTTTCCTTCTTTATAAATCAACAAAGCGCCCGAAACATTCCGGGCGCTTTGTTGATTTTATTTCGCAATAGACAATGGCGTTACATAGCGGGCGGCAATATAGCCCTCTCGATAAGCCAATGCATCTGATATAATTTTTTTCCAAGCGGTTCCTCCGCTTGTCACGCTTCCTAAGATGGCAACAGGCATGCCTGCTTTTCGATATTGATAAAGAACAGTATTATTAGCCAGGCTGCGGACATTCAAGTCTTTCGTATTTGTTAAGGCCAGACTGTATCGAGCAAAGTCTTTGCGCCCCAGCGCTTTGTCTATTTTGTACGCATGACCGGCTACCTTTGCTCCCCACTGGATATCGGAGGCGTATTTCATATTGATCCCTACGCCTTTGTTTCCTGGTGCCGCTCCGTTGGCAACAGATTGTTTCCAAGCAGATCCCGGATTAGGAATGACATAGCGGTCATTCATGTAGCCGTCCGCTAAGTATTGGACGCTGTGCGCTGGAGATGGGAATGACTTTCCTTCTGAAGGGTTGCTGTCGTACACAGCAATGCCAAATAAATTATTGTTATTCAGCGCATGTGAGCTCATTCCATAATCGCTTTCATGGATTGCCATCGCAAGCACCATCAAAGCATTTAAGCGTTTCTCTTTCTCTACTTTTTTCAGTGTAGCTCCGAGGCCAAGAAGCTTGCTTCGCTTAGTGGCATCTTTATATTTCGCTTGGTTCAATGATTGTCTTTCTGCCAGCACTTTCTTTATGTAGCTATCTAATTGCGAAGCAGTATAGCTTGTTTGTGTTCTCATAGATAAGAATTGAAAATACTGATGAGCCTTGCCGACTGCACGGCCGCTTTCATTATAGAAAGTGGCATTATCCCAGCTGTAATACTTTTGACCTGCTGCTAAAAAGTCAGGAGCTGGTCCAGCTTTATAAGAAACATAGTAAGGTTTGGCTGCCGGCACATACAGCTTATGCTCCAATTCTCCATTCACTACCTGATAAAAACTTCGGCCTGGCGCTCCTTCAAAAGGCACAATATAGCCGTCTTCATGTTTCATGTAATAGCTCTTTCCGCCGATGGAGACAATGATATATCGGTCGTTGGAAGTCACATACTTCAGTTCAGCTGTCGGCTGTGCATAAGTGACGGCCGTCTTGAAAGCCGAGTCGCTGTATAGCTGAGCAGTTGACTTACCTGTGGCTGGTTTCACAAAAACCACACCGCTATTTTGCTTCATGTAAATAATCTCTTTGTTATAGGTGACGACTTCCTGGTTTTGATTGCTCATCGCTTGTTTGGCAGCGGGGAACGTATCAAATGAAACCGCAGAGTAAGTAATCTTTCCAGATGCATCCACATTGCCTACTTGGTAAGGCTTCGGCTTTTGAGGCTGCGAATTTCCCGGAGGAACTGGCGGCGTATTGTCCTCTATGATTTCTCCGGAAGCTTTAAGCAGACGATAAATGAAAGCGGCTGATTGCGCACGTGTTGCCTGTTCATCTGGACGGAAGCTTCCGTCATTATATCCTTTAATAATGTTCAATGAAACGCTTCTGTTAATCGCCTGCTGATGATCGGAAGTGAGCCACTTAGTATCTGTAAATCCAGCATTCTTTGCTTCTACTTTAATATTTAAATAATTTAAAGCACGGCTGATCATTAAAGCCATATCTTTTCTTGTAATCGTTTGTTCAGGAACAAAGGTATCTTTTGTTTTTCCTTGAACGATTTTTGCAGCTGCAGCAGCATTAATCCCATATGCCAAGCTGGAAGCAGGCGACACATCTTTAAAGACAGACGGGCCGTTTGGAAGCTTTAACGCTCTGGATAAAAAACTGGCAAATTCCCCTCTTGTTACTTTCTTGTCCGGTGCGTATTTTCCATTTCCATAGCCATTGATCACCCCAGCTTGCACCATCGCCCGAAGTTCTTTTTCTAAGGTGATTCCGGTAATATCGTCCGCTTTTGTGTTTAATGGCGATAAAAGCGGGAAAAATAAGACTAACGACAATACAATAGCAAATAGTTTTTTCGGCATAATATACTCCTCTCTAAAAATTGTTCACTCACCTATTGTATCGGAGAGTGCTAGTATTTTTAACAAAAAATATATTTTTTGTTGAAAATTTATAAAAAAATAGCCTTGGAATTATCCAAGACTATTAATCTATTAATCTGCGTTCATTGCGTTATATAAAGCTGTTGTAAATACAGCACGTGAGGCACTGCGAGGTCCGTTATATTTATCTGTTTTAAAGACACCTGTTTTATCAATTGCCTTCATTGTCGTAATCGCATCAAACGCCCAGCTGTTTGAACGTACATCGCTGTATCTGTTGCTGGCTGCCGCTGCATTCCCGTGACTTAAGTCGAATGCTTTCTTGGCAATCACAGCCATTTCCGTGCGAGAAATGTAATCATAAGGCTTAAAGCGTCCATCTGAAAATCCGGTAATAATCCCAGATTCGCGAATTGCTGCGATATCTTTGGAAAACGGATTGGAAGGACTTACATCTTTGAAATGATTAATATTTGCGGGTGTCCGCTTCAGCACACGATTGATGAATGCTGCTGCTTGACCGCGCGTAACCGGATCATTAGGCTTGAACGTGTAATTCTTAAAGCCTTGAATAATGTTCTTATCTGTTAACTCATCAATTGCTGTGTAGGATAAAGAGTTTTTGGGCACATCTTTGAACTTACCGTCGATAATGCGTTTTGCTCCTGCATACCTAGGTCCCCAGTAGCCGTTGCTTAGAGAGACAAGGTCGATGCCATCACTTGAAGTTGCATTTAACACCAGATTGCCTCCAGCATAAATACCTACGTGTGAAATGCCGCGGCGATATGTATTTTTGAAGAATACTAGATCGCCAGGCTGCAACTGGCTCTTGGAAACAAAAGTTCCTACACGATATTGCTGATCTGTTGTTCTAGGAATCGAAATTCCGTGATTCTTGTAAACATATTGGGTAAATCCCGAACAATCAAATCCGCTCGGAGTCGTTCCTCCAAAACGATACTTAACGCCCATAAACTTTTTACCGTAATTAACCAATGACTCTCCTAATGACGCTGCTTGTGCAGGAGGCGATAAAGGAGCAGCCGTCAATATTACACAAAAGGCTACAATCGCCGCCAGCAACTTCCTACCTTTCCTCACTTTAAACCCCCTAGTTTATTTCCTGTTATTCTCGTTACTGCTATTCTATCAAATATATGCCTATTCTTCCTTTACGGTTGCATTACAATACCATTTCGACTTGTAATTATTGAAAGACCTTGCAATTTAACGCTTTTTTCGCCCCTATATGCACTGTTGTAACAAAACCATTCTTAATTCTTGCTTTTTTGCGTTTTTTTAACACGATTACGTAATATTGAAATACTACAGTAATTTTACTGAATTAACTGAAAATTATAGCTGTTTATTAACAGTTCAAAGGACTGCCTCAGAAGAGACAGCCCCTTGTATTTAGCGTAGACGAAACTCTTTATTTTTTGCTTTTGCCAGAAATGAGGAGAAATTCGCGCGGCTGATCTTTTCATAAGGTCGGAAGTAGCCGTTTGAATAGCCATTCACGATGTGAAGAGCGGTTAATCCATTAATATATTGATAGCCCGTTACATTCTCTGTGACGTCCTTGAAACCGCCTTGCGCTTTGCCTGTAATCTCAAATGCTTTTCCGATGAGAATAGCCATTTCTGCCCTCGTTACTTGTTGATTCGGACGATAAAGGCCATCTTGGAAGCCTTTAATAATTTTTTTCTCGGCTAATACTTCAATAAATGGAGCGCTGGTGCCTGAGACGTCTTTGAATCTTGTGCCTGACTTCGCTGGATCAGGTGCTATGCCAATGGCTTTCCCTATCAGAATTGCTGATTCTCCTCGAGTTAGCAGACGATCGGGCCGGAAGTTACCGTCATGGTAACCGCTTATTATCCCTTCATGCTGCAAGTAGGCGATAAAGCGGTTATACCATATGGAGGCTGATAGATCTTTTAATACCGGAGAAGGATTATTGACCTGCAGCAGTATCCGGCTCGTCTCTTCCTTCCCATTTATCACCGGTTTAAATTCATATTGGATCGTTCCCTTTGTTGCATAATCTATGATTTCCGAAGCAGTTGTCTGTTTGGCAATAAGGGCACCGAAACGGTACACATTATATGCTTCGTATCGACTGGCCAATTGACTTGTATCGATTATAATTTTGCCTTTGCCATCCGTTTTGTATGGAATCGTGACTGGGTCGCTCTCTTCCGTTTTATCCACTTGGGCTAATCCGTATCCATAATAAGCATCTCTTCCTTTTGGCCCCAGATCCTTAGCGTTAGCCTGGAGAAGCTTCCTAATTTGTGCGCTGTTCATTTGCGGATACTTTTCTTTATATAAGGCAATCAGACCTGTTACATACGGAGATGCCATAGAGGTTCCTGACATAAATTCATAACCGGATTTCGTTCCGCGGCTAGTCATTAAAGCTGTCGGAAACGTGCTGTAAATATTCTCTCCCGGCGCAGCCACTTCAACTTCCTTGCCAACAGAGGAAAGCTCGCCGTACTGTTTATAATGATCAATGGAGGAAACTGCAATAACTTCTTTGAATCTAGCAGGATATTGAACAGTCGTCGGTTCACCAGCAAGCGGTTTTCCTTCATTTCCGGCAGCCGCCACAAGAATGATCCCCGCCTGACTCGCTTTCTGAATCATTTGCTCCAAAGCGCTGTCATAGTAAGGAGAAGTGACACTAATATTTAAAATATCTATCTTTTGCTTCATGGCCCATTCAATCCCTGCCATGATCGTTGATGTGCTGCCGTCACCGTTTTTGTCCAAGACTTTAATGGAATAAAGCTGAGCCTGCGGAGCAATCCCTACCACGCCGATTGAATTGTTTTTTGCTCCGATTACCCCCGCTACATGAGTGCCATGGCCATTATCATCGTTATAGGAATGAAGGCAGCCATCAGGTGAAAACTTGTGCATCATGCAAGCTCCTCCTGCCAGCTGCAGATCCGGATGCTTCGTATCCACACCGGAATCCAATATGCCCACTTTTACCCCTTTTCCGCTCAGGTTCATCGGTATTCGCTTATCGGCTCCAACAGCTTTATAGCCCCAAGGTACTACCTGCCCACTTGTCTTCATTTTGCGGTCATAGTGAATTCTTTCAACTTGCGGAGAGCTTTCCAGGTGGGCTTGTTGAGTCTCCGTTAATTCAACAGCTGCTGCCGGCAGCTCTTCAAATACATGATTTATACTATTTGTATGACTTTTCAGAAGTTCAAAATCAACCGTCTCATGAAAGAAGATTATAGCCTTTTTCATGTTTGAAGAGTTTACGTCTTCGGCTGAGGGGGAACTATGAAAATAAAGAAAAGAAGCAATTAATAGAAGTAAGTATCTTGCTAGTTTGCTCATTCAGGTCACCTCATTTACAGAAATAAAAAAGGAGACGATTTACCGTCTCCTTACCATTGTAACCTTAAAACTTGTTATATACCAATTATAAAATTTTACTATTTTATTACATTGTACAATGAGTCTACTTGGTAACCCTTGGCCTTATAATAGTCCAAAATACCGTAGCTGATGGCTTTAGCTGCTACGTCGCGCCAGTATGGAGAACGAAGCTTTTGATTGTCGTGATAGTTGTCAATGAAACCGAGCTCCACTAAAACAGCTGGCATCGTATTTTCGCGGATGACATGGAAGTTTCCATTTTTCACGCCGCGGTCTTTCAGCTTCCAGGCAGTAATTAAGCGCTTTTGGATTTTTGAAGCCAGCAGCTTGCTGTCAGCCACGTTCGGATTTCTGTACGCGGAATAATAATAGGTCTCCGTTCCGTTTGCCGAACCGTTAAATGCATTGTTATGGATGCTGACAAACACATCAGCTCCTGCCCTTTTCGCAAAGCTTACCCGTCCGCTAAGAGTAGGGTACCAATCACTTGAACGAGTCATTTTCACTTGAAACGGTGTTTTCTTTAAGTAGCTGTTCACTTTTAATCCTGTAGCTAACGCGACATCCTTCTCAAGGAGGCCATAGCCGTCAGATCCAGGGTCGCTGCCGCCGTGGCCAGGGTCAAGAACAATGACTTTTTGGGCAATGCGCGGATCGACATTTCCCGCAGGCTGTATAGGTTTCGGATCTGGCTTAGGAGCTGGAACTCCTCCTGGCGGTATGATCGTTACGTTGGGCTTTTCGTTGTTGATATAAGCGCTATGAACATAACCTTCAACGGAGCCGGCTTTGATGTAAAACCATGCGCCGACATTATATGCACCAGCTACCTTGTTTCCTTTATTCAAAACGCCTGTTTTCTTGTAAGAAGAGCCAGGACCCGTACGAACATTTAGGTCATTCGTATTCACTGTCAATTGTTGTGGGAACTTTACAGTATTCGCTCTGAAGCGATAATCCGGATTCAGCGCGCGCGCCAAGAATACAGCAAAATCCGCGCGGATCAGCTGCTTGTTGAAGCTGAAATATCCGTTTCCTGTTCCTTGAGCAATTCCTAATGACATTAATGCATGTGCGGCGCCTCCACTTGTATTATTGAATGAATACCGGAACGCTTTAGCAATCATTAATGCCATTTCGCCGCGGGTTACGACTTTCCCTGGTGCAAACTTGCCTCCGCCATATCCTGAAAGAATTCCTTTCTCAACAGCTGATTGTATGTATCCTGAGGCGAACGAGCTGGCACCCACATCCCTGAACGACGTAGAACGCTGCTTACCGTTTAACTGAAGTGCACGTCCTATGAAAGTAGCCGCTTCGGCTCGAGTCACTGTCTTATTCGGTGAGAACTTATTATTCGATCCTTGTGTAATTCTCCCTTCAGCTAAATAGTTAATTTCCTTTAATGCTCGGTGGGAAGAATTAATATCTGTAAAGTATCCAGCCGCTTGGACAGAGTCTTTCGCTCCAAATAGAGGGATGATTAAAAGCAATGACAAAATCACAGAAAATGCTCTCTTTTTCACGCCTCTACCTCCTTTCTTATTTTTTTCCATTTTAACATACAAAATTAACTCCTATGAATCTCATTTCATTTTAAAAATAGATTACAAGTCTAAACCCCTAATCCATCAATATTCTACAAATTTCATTTCAAAAATTTTAATATTCGTAATAAGCATGAAATATATTTATTATTGAAAATTTTTCGTTTCTTTCTAGCTTTTTCTTCATCTTTATCTCTTTCCAGAATTCGTGTTTTGAATTTCCGTTATTTATTTTATAATGAAAAGATACGATAAATGATGAACGGAGGCTTTTATATGGCTGTCAACAAACAGAAACTGGATGATTTTTCCTCGGAATTAAAGCTAGAGCTTCGTCCAGCGCTTCCGCACGATCAAGCAATTATTCAAGAAGGGTACCGTATATACAAAGATGGCCGTGCGCTCATCATCAAAAGTGAAAAACATTTGATTATAGGCGAAGCAGAAGAATTGGAGCAATCATTTACGGTGCATCTGGATTTAGCATTCCCTTCCTTTAGCTCTTGCACTTGCCCCAGAGAGCACTGGTGCAGCCACCAAGCGGCCGTTTTTTTTACAGCTTATGAAAAGGAGGTATCCATTGATCAATGGATACAGGAATGGCAGACTTCAGCCCATGCTTTGGCTTCCATTCCCGGCGTAATGCGGGCCAGCGACTTATTAAAAAGCCGCATAACCACAGAAGACGGTCCGGAAGTATGGATGGCTCACATCGCGCGAACTGCCGGGGAAAGACTGTCTCCATCCGCCATCCGCAAAAACCCTTATCTTCTCGATTATCAAGGGCGGAATGTGTACGACACGCTGCTGAAGCATACGCCGGCAAAAAGAGAATGGCAGCCGCTTTATGAGCTGTTTGTCTGCTGCGGCCTGCTGACCTTCCTTGCTGAATCATTGAATGACAGCGACTGCTCGCCTGAGCTGCTGCACCGCTCCTGCTCTGCTTTCCTCTTCTTTCTTGTAGAAGAAGCGGCCAATGCGGCGGAAGAAATCGGTGTGCATGCGCTGCCTTTCGAATTTGACCGCTATATTGATTACTTGCGGAAAGCTTCCGGTGAGCTGCTGTCTCCCCAGTGGTCGGTATTTCCTAATCAGCGGATTGATTTATATCGTTTCCTGTGGAGCTTCCTATTCAAAAGAGAAGCGTGGCGCAAAGAAGAGCGCAAGCGGCTGGCCAATGAGCCGCCTAATCCCGCGGCCGCCATTGCCTATCTCCATCAGCTCTATCTGTCCAATCAGCTTGAGCTATTCGAGAAGACGGCGGAACAATCACCAGAAGCCGGGCTTGAATTCTACACCTTCTGGCTGCATGAAGCCTTCTCAGCGAAACAATACGGCAAGGTCCGGCTGCTGCTGGCTATTATGGAACGCAAACTGGAAGGCTATTTAGAAAACTTAGGCGAGAGCTTCAAATGCCGCCGCTTTGTCAACTGGCTTCTTACCCATCTCGATACGAACTGGCTGACGGCGAAAGAACCTCAGCTCTACAAAAGCCTGCTGGAGCGAATGCTCCCCTACAGCTATGGCGAACTGAGCATGCATCTTATGGAGACGAAACAATTTCAGGAATGGGCGGAGCTGCAATCTTGGATCGGCTACGACTTGCTGGAGCTGGACAGAGCGGGATTAAAAACCGCTGCCAAGCTGGCGCCGAAGGAAGTGCTACCGCTTTACCATCATGGAGTGAACCAGCTGATCAATCAGCGCAACCGCGACAGCTACAAAAAAGCTGTGCGTTATTTAAAGCGGCTGCGGACCCTGTATAAGAAGCTGAAACGCACAGACCGCTGGGATCTATATATCACCGCACTGCTCGAAGACCATAAACGGCTGCGAGCTTTTCAGGAAGAGTGCAGAAAGGGTAAACTGACGGATGCTTAGAACTAAAACGATCAAGATACACATGACATTAACAAAAGAGCAATGGTTTTTTTTGTATGCCGAAGACAGGAACGGATCAGAGCTTCCTCCCGGTGAATGGATCAAGCAGCTCTTCTTGCATCATGAAGAAAGCTTTTATGGCTCCCGCCTTCCACAGCTCGTGCTTGAAGGCCGAAACGGCGTGCGGCTGTCAGCTTGGCAATGGGTCACTTTGTTTAAAAGCGAACAGTTTAACCGTTTCATTCATTGGGAATGGGATGAACTCGGTCACTTCAGTCTGGGGGTCGCTCCCGTGCTTTACGAAACGGTGGCTGACGGCCGCTTCTTGCCAGACTTTCAGGAGGATGGCGTAACGTGGAAAGTCCCGAACGAAGTCTGGGAGGAATTTTCCCCTTCTTTTTGGGAGGAATATGTGCTTACGATGAGCAACCGTGAGCTCATCACCTCCCTTTTCCAGCTATGTGCAGAGGAAGCCTTCCAGGAGGCTGGAAACGCTCGGCAGCGGCTGAACCAATTGGCTGGAGGCAAGCTGACACATGATGAGCTGAACCGCTTTTTCGATCCGGCTCGCTGGCGCGAGTGGATAGGCACGAAACCAAGCGAAGCGCCTTTCTCTGCCGGTCTCCGGCTGACCGAACCCGCGAAAGACGGCGAATCCTGGCAGCTGGAGACCGTACTGATTCACAAGAAAAATCCGGAGAAGATTTATCCGCTGGCCGGGCGCCGGCCCAAAAGCTGGGAGCCGTTTCTTGAAGAAGCGGCGCTCGAGCAAGCTCGCTGGCTGCGGCTATTTCCATGGCTGAATGACAGCGGACAGCTTCGTTCTCAGCTTGCGGAAGAAAAAGCATTTCTATTTCTTACAGAAGCCAGCGAGAAGCTGATGCAGCTCGGCGTGCCGATTCTTCTGCCCTCTTGGTGGGAATCGGTTCGCAAAGCCTCCCTCTCGCTTTCAGCCAAAGTTTCGTCCCAGGGCGCCAGCCGCCGCCCAGCCATGGTCGGTTTACAAGCCATTCTAGACTTCAATTGGCGCTTATCTATGAACGGTGCGGAATTAACGGAGGAACAGTTTGAAGAGCTGGCGGCAGCCAACCGCCGGCTCGTGAAGGTAAATGGCGAATGGATCCAGCTCGACCCTGACATGGTCCGCAAAATTCAAGGGCTTATGAGAAAAGCGAAAAAAGAAGGGCTGCGAATTCAGGATTTGCTTGAGCAGGAGCTTAGAGATGATCAGGTGCCTGCCGATGAATGGTCAGATCCGCGCCTGTTCGCTCAAATACAAATCGACTTAAATCGCTCCTTTCAAAAAATGATGGCGCAGCTCAGAGATGCTCACAAGATTCCGCTTGAACCGGCCCCTGCCCAATTGCATGCCGAACTGCGGCCGTACCAGCAATTGGGAATGAGCTGGATGCTATTCTTGCGCTCATGTGGATTAGGCGCTTGCTTGGCTGACGACATGGGTCTTGGAAAAACGATTCAATTGATTTCTTATCTGCTTCACGTAAAAGAGCGGGAAAAACCGGAAACGCCGGCTTTAATTATTTGCCCGACATCGGTTCTCGGCAACTGGCAAAAGGAATTGGAACGCTTTGCTCCCAGCCTGCGCACCGTTCTTCATTACGGCAGCACCCGCCATCAAGAAGGCGACTTGCAAGAGGCGGTTCAAGGAGCAGATGTGGTGCTGACCTCCTACGGGCTGTCGCATCTGGACTTTGATGTAATTTCGCCGATTGAATGGAGCACGGTGGCCCTGGATGAAGCGCAAAACATTAAAAATGCGCATACGAAGCAGTCCCGCGCCATCCGCCAATTAAAAGGCAAGCATCATATCGCATTGACAGGCACGCCGATGGAAAACCGCCTGTCCGAATTATGGGCCATCTTTGACTTTACCAATCATGGCTACTTAAGCAGCCTGCAGCAATTCCAAAAGAATTATATTGTGCCGATTGAAAAGGACAGCAACAAAACAAAAGTCAAACAGCTTCAATCCAAGATTCGTCCTTTCTTATTGCGGCGCACGAAAACAGATCCTGAAGTGGAGCTGAATTTGCCAGATAAGCTTGAACAGAAAGAATACTGTCCGCTAACCCCCGAACAGGCGGTGCTCTATGAGCAGCTTGTACGGGAAACGATGGAGGAAATCGGCACGCTTTCCGCTTTTGAACGGCGCGGATTGATTTTAAAAATGCTCAACAAAATGAAACAGCTTTGCAATCATCCCGCCCTCTATTTAAAAGAAGATCATCCCCACCATGTGATCGAGCGCTCAGAAAAAATGAATAAGCTGATGGAGCTGATCGATCACATTCAAGAGCGGCAGGAAGCTTGCCTAATCTTCACGCAATATATCGGCATGGGCGAGTTAATCCAGCGGGAAATCGAACGCCGCTTCGGTATAGCCGTTCCATTTCTAAACGGCAGCACATCCAAGGAACAGCGGGACCGTTTAGTAAAGAACTTTCAAGACGGAGGATTTCCCGTCTTCCTGCTTTCCTTGAAAGCTGGCGGGACAGGGCTGAATTTAACAGCGGCAAATCACGTCATTCATTACGACCGCTGGTGGAATCCTGCCGTTGAAAATCAAGCGACCGATCGGGCATACCGGATCGGCCAAGACCGCTTCGTGCACGTCCATAAAATGATTGCGACCGGCACACTGGAAGAAAAAATCGACCTGATGCTCGAGAAGAAGCAGGCGCTGAACGAAGAAATCATCCGCAGCGATCAATGGGTAACGGAATTATCCAATGAGGAACTGCTTGAACTCATCAGCTTGAGTGAATAATCAATAGCCGGTTCTGAGGAGAGAACCGGCTATTTACATGGGGAGGTTATGCGGGGGGTCTATGGATGGGCCATTACAGCGGGGAGTTAAAGCTTAACATCCGCGTAAGAGACTAAACGGATACGATCTTCCAGCTTTTCTACTTTATTTTCCAGCACGCGGATTCTTGCCAGCGCTTTTCCCAGGCAATAAGTCAATTCCTCTACTTGTTCTTCTCTGTAAGCATTCGCTTGTTGAATGGATAACACCCTCTTCCTCCTGCTATGGAATGGTTAGAATCGGCAAGACCTCAGACGACTCGTTTCGCCTTTTGTCCAAAAAGCGGACCGTATGAGCGAGCACCTCGGTGACGTACACTCTCTTGCCGCTTTTGTCCTCGTAATTTCTCGTCTGAATGGCGCCAAGCACTCCAACAAGCGAGCCTTTGCAGCAATACTGCGCCGTGTTTTCAGCCAGCTTGTTCCAGACCGTGCAGTAGATGAAATCTGTGGCGGCCGCTCCTTCCTTTGTGCGATAAGGACGGCTTACAGCAACGGTCATGTTCAAAATCCCCTTACCGTCTGCCGTGTACCGCAATTCAGGATCCTTCGTCAATCGTCCGACGAGCGTTACTTGATTGATGATTTCTTTAACCTCCTTTCCGATCGGATGGTCTCATCATACAAGGGGGCCGGATTGGATGTAAAATGGCTAATTTGCCTTTTTACTCCTGCTTTTTTGGCAAATTTCGCTGTTTTCCTCTCAAGAAAAGTCTTTTTTTTGCGGTCAAACGAGGAAAATCGACGAATTTTCCTCTTCTGCAGTTCTTTCATGCCCCATGCTATAATAATGTTAATAACAGAAAGGAGCGGCCCTCGATGAAAACATTTAAGATTGCCGGATTTTTCCTATCCGAACCCGACTATTCGCGGGAAATCGAATTAATAGACGGATTGATTATTAACCGCGAAAATGAGCAACGCTCGTGGCTGATTGAATTATATGTCGATTATCAGTATGAAGATCTGTTCAAGGCATGCCAAAGGCAAGGGGAGGAAATAAATGTTCAATTGCTGATTTCCCATCGCGACAATGATCCCGCCACCTTCACCGCGAAAATGAGAGAAATGAATAAGCTCGACCGCGGCATCAATGTGCTGCTTGAGGGCAGACTGCAAAAAATGCGCAACCTCTACGCCAAGCAAGTACTGGAAAGACTCGTCAGCAAAGGATTAGAAGGAGATGCCTTGATTGATGCCTTCCATACCCAGCTTACACGCAGACGTAATATCCCGTCTCCCAAAAAAGAATGATGGTTTCCGGCCATCAAAAAAAGCCGCTTCCGCTGCGGAAGGGCTTTTCTTAGTGGATGACGCTTGAAGCCAGATCGTCCTGGCCAGTTTCGAGCTTATATTGAAGCTTTTGAATGATATATTTAATGTCCTGTTTCCGGTAATTGCGGGCCGGAAGTTCCTCTTCATAGGCTTGATAATAAAGCAGAGCCGCTAAAGTCAATTCGAATTCATCAGCCGGCTCCAATTGCTCTACTTTTTTTTTAACTGTTCGCTTAAATAGTCGATGTAAAACTTCGCTTCTGTTTTGCAGGAGTAATCATAATCCGTTCCCAGTTGTTTCTGCAGCCGGTCCAATGTCTCGATTTGTTCAGACGTAGGAGCTTCCGAGAAGATCTTCTCGATAACCTCGTTAATTTTAACCGCTAATTCCTGATGAAATTCAGGGCTGGATTTAATTTCATCGCTGACTTTGCTGTACCATGATGAATTGTTTGTAATATATAATCTCCATTCATTCATAAAGTCTTCAAAATTATAGGATGTCTCATCCCATAAGATTTTGGCCATATATTGATCAAACGCTGTACTAATGGAACGTGTGATACTTATTTTAATACCGGGAGATAAGTCGCTTAACATTTACAATAAGTACCTCCTATAATGTCCTAGCTGAACTTAGATAAAATCATAACATCTTATACTTTAACATATTTGCTAGGAGGTTGACAAAGATTTTTCAGGAAACTGAAAAACTGCACCTTCCATTAGCAGGCGCGTTGCCAACAATGGAAGATGCAGTTTCATGCTGCTCATTTTTACTCATCTTTATTATCTTGATCTTGCATATCCGTCTGATCCTCGATTGGATCTTCGGTCGGGGTGTTTTCATCCTTGATGACATCGCCATCGCCGTTGCGGTTTTTATCTTCTGATTTTGGAAGATGCTCATCATTCATCTCTTCATTGACATCCTCTTTCACTTTGTTCCCCGTATCCTCTACGTTTTCTTCTCCTTCTTCTACAGGGTTTTCATTGCCGTTATTATTGTCGTTGTTGTCATTGTCATTATCCGTCGCACATCCAGCCAGCAACATGGCTGCTAATAATGAACCTCCCGCAAGCTTCAATAATTTCTTCTTCATTGTTAACAAACTCCTTTCTTATTTCCGGACTGTTAACAGCTTGCCCATTTTTTCAATAAATAACCGGCCAAATGAAAAAAATGCTTCATAAAAAGAGTGCGGACTAAATCGTTCTAGACTTAATCCGCACTCTAGGCTTGTTCCTCTTATTTCAAAGCGAAGGTAATTTCAGCTTCACAGGCCAGCTCCCCGTCCACTGTGGCTGACGCCTTGCCTTTGCCGATCGCCCCGCGAAAACGAATCATTTCCACCTCTAGCCGAAGCTGATCGCCCGGCCGGATTTGGCGCTTAAAGCGGCACTTATCCACGCCGGCCAGAAAGCCGAGCTTGCCGCGGTTTTCTTCCTTTATCAGCATGGCAACCGCCCCGACTTGGGCGAGCGCTTCAATGATCAATACACCGGGCATGACCGGATAATCCGGAAAATGGCCGTTAAAGAATTCTTCATTGCCTGTGACATTTTTAATACCGACCGCTCTTTTTCCTTCTTCCACTTCCAAAATCCGATCTACGAGCAGAAACGGATAGCGATGCGGAATGATCTCTTTAATTTGCTGAATATCCAGCATTCTGCTTCCTCCTTTATTTCAAACTGTTGTACAGCACTTCGGCTAGATGGATCCACGTTTTCGGGTTGAAAACCTCCAGTGGATGGCCGTTTCCTATCAGACTGTAGCCAACAAGAGCGCCAGCTGTTGCAATCACCCAAAGAAAAAATGAACCGACAACAAAACGGCCCATCGGCGTCAGTCTTGTCATTTTTTTCGTTCGCTTTTTTGCCAAATTGTCCAACCCTCTCTAGCGCATGCCATTAATAAGTCCTAGCATTTGGTCAGACAGCGAAATGGAACGGGATTGAAACTGGTAGGCGCGTTGGACATTCATCATTTCGACCATCTCTTTACTCATATCAACATTGGATGCTTCCAATGCATGCTGCAAAAGAGCGATGTCTCCGCGATTGGCTCCCGTCAGATTCTGCAGAATTTGCTCTTCCGGCACAGCCGGATTATCCGGAAGCGTAAGCAGATTAGAACCTGCTTGCTCTAAAAATTGCGGTTTATTAATCGTGACGACGCCAAGATTAAAGGTTTGACCGCCCGCGCGCAGAACGCCGCCATCCAACAGCTGAATGTCCCCGGCGTCAGGATTGAATGTGATCGTTTGATTGTTTTCGTCCAGCACCGGGCGGCCTTCATTCGTGACAAGCATGACTTGGCCGGCATTTATCGGCGAAAGAGAAAAAGCCCCATCGCGAGTGTAGTGAACCTTTCCCCGGCCATTTTCTTGAACGAGCACTTTAAAATACTGCTTTTCATTAGAAAAGGCAAAGTCCAGCTTTCGCCCTGTCTGCTGCATGCTGCCCAGTGCTCCCACGAGCTGCGACTGAGCGAGCTTTGCTCCTGTCCCCATGCGAATGCCTGCAGGCGTGAGCCGTCCGGCGTCATTTCGTCTCATGTTCTGGATGTTTTGATTCATCAATTCGGTAAAGTTTGCTTCTCGGCGCTTAAATCCATTCGTTCCAACATTGCTGATATTGTTGCTGAGTATATCAAGCTTATGCTGCAGTTGACTTAACGTATTAACAGATGCAATCATCGTACGATTCATGTATGATTTCCTCCTGAGGAGCTTAGTTCACTCGGCCAATTTCATTAGCCGCCTTTTCCATGCTGCGGTCATAGGCAGTTAACACCTTTTGGTTCGCTTCAAAAGAGCGGTAAGCCGATAGCATATCCGTCATCGTGCGGCCAGCATCGGCGTTCGACCGTTCTAAAAACCCTTGCTGCAATCGAAATTGAATGTTTCCTTGGGCATAAGCACTAGGGAGCTCGCCGTTTTCCAGACGATACAGCCCATCCCCTTCCTTAATCAGCAGGTTAGGATTTTCTGCATACCCAATGCCAATTTGGCCAGCCGGCTGTCCATCTTGCAAAATCTGCCCGTTTTCATCAATGGCGACATCACCGGAATTCAGCTGAATCCGATTGCCTTGCGCATTCAGCACATAAAGGCCGCTCGCCGTCGTCAAATACCCGTCAGCATCCAGCGTAAAATTCCCGTTGCGCGTATAACGCTCCTGACCGTCCTGGCCTTGTATTCTATAAAAAGTCATCGCCGTTTGTCCAGTCTCTTCGTTCATAGGCATATCGACATCCACCAGAGCCACATCCGTCTTCAAGCCGGTTTCCCGCAAATCTCCCTGCACAAAATTCGGCATAGTCTCCTGCATGTACACGCCCGTATTCAAGGCCCCTACCTGCGAATGAAACGGAAGATTCAGCTTTTTTTTCACTGGAATCGACGTCTGATCCATCCGCTGCAAAAGCATCTCCGGAAACGCCCGCAAAGACGACCGATCCGCTTTATACCCGGGCGTATTCGCATTCGACATATTATTCGTCAGCATCTCCGTGCGGCGCTGCTGAGCAATCATCCCCGAAGCCGCCGTATAAAAACCACGAAACATACCCTCACCTCAATCAAATAAAGTCTTTGGCATACATTATACCATTACACCAGCCTCTCCATTAACCATTAAAACAAAAAGAAAGAAAAAAAGATAAGCGGAAGCTGCTGCCTAGACTTTGCAGGCATAAGACGGACCTCCGAAGTGGCGCTCTTTGCCACACAGGCGGGCCGGCTTATGACCGAGAGTCTGGCCGTTGCAGCTGGATCTCGAAATGCGGAAGGCGCTCGTCCAGCGGCGACAAGCACAAGATCAGCTGACTGCAAGGTTGTTCTTGAACCTTGAAGACAGATGAGCTTGTGACCTCGAGCCGCTAGCGCCTGCAGCTGGACAAAAGAAATGCGGAGCCGACTGCCTTGGGACGACAAGCAGATGAACGGCAGACGAAATGGCGTTCTTTTGCCATGCAGTCTGACGGGCATCTGACCTCGAGCCCCAAGGAGGCGAAGCTGGATCTCGAAAAGCGGAAGGGCCTCATCCAGCACCGACCGGCACAAAAAAAATAAAAGCGGGATGGATTGGCCCACCCCGCTTTTCATCAGATTAATTTTTTCTTTGAAAGTTTGTCCATATTTTCCAACATGACGCCTGTTCCGATCGCTACGCAATCCATTGGATTGTCAGCGACTAGTACGGGAACCTTCAGCTCTTCGGCCAATAGTTGGTCAATGCCATGAAGGAGGGCGCCGCCGCCTGTTAATATAACGCCACGGTCAATAATGTCGGCGGATAATTCAGGAGGTGTTTTCTCCAATACATCCTTGGCCGCTTGAACGATCAAAGCGACCGATTCTCTAAGCGCTCCTTCAATTTCGGCGGAGTGGACCGTTAAAATACGCGGAAGGCCGGTGACCATATCGCGGCCGCGAATTTCCATTTCTTCATTGCGGCCGTTTGGATAGACCGTCGCAATATTGACTTTAATGTTTTCAGCGGTGCGCTCTCCGATTAACAGCTTGTACTCTTTCTTAATGTAGTTAAGAATTTCCGTGTCAAAGTTGTCGCCCGCTACCTTAATGGAGGTCGCCGTAACAATCGATCCCATGGACAGCACTGCCACATCGGTTGTGCCGCCGCCAATGTCGACAACCATATTTCCGCTCGGCTGGTAAATATCCATGCCGGCGCCGACCGCTGCTACTTTTGGCTCTTCTTCTAAGTAAACCATTTTGCCGCCGCTTTTTTCTGCGGCTTCGCGAATTGCTTTTTGTTCAACGCTTGTAATATTCGTCGGGCAGCAAATTAAAATCCGCGGCTTAGACATCAGGCCTTTTACATTCAGCTTATCAATAAAATGTTTCAGCATCGATTCCGTAATATCGAAATCCGCAATCACTCCATCCCGCAGCGGACGGATCGCAATGATATTGCCTGGCGTTCTTCCGACCATGCGGTGAGCTTCTCCGCCTACCGCCAGCACCTTGTTGGTGTTTTTATCAATGGCTACGACGGAAGGCTCATTTAAAACAATCCCTTGACCCTTAACATGAATTAACACGTTCGCGGTTCCTAAATCAATTCCAATATCTTTTGACATCACTAGGGCAACCCCCTTATTTTCCTCTATTTTTTATCACGCTTCTCTATGTCAATTGTCACATGATTCAGGTGTTAGTTCCCAATTTTTTATTCTAGCACATTTTCATCAAAAAGAAGACTGTTTCCGCCATAAATTTTCTTATTTATTGAAATAAAGGAATGCAATGCAAAAAATCCGCCTGGAGAGGCAGACTCCTCCTCCTCTTCTAGCGGATACTTGGCTTCCTTCTGCTTATTATTGCGGCAATGCTTCTTCCTTCGAGTATTTCTTCTTGGTGGCTTCTCCTCCGCGCAAGTGCCGGATGGATTTGTGATAATCCAAAATGGTTTTCACACGCTGAGCAAGCTCTGGATTAATCTCCGGCAGCCGTTCTGTCAAATCCTTATGAACAGTGCTTTTCGATACGCCAAACTCCTTTGCGATGACTCTCACTGTTTTCTTCGTCTCCACGATATACTCTCCGATCTTGATCGTCCTCTCCTTGATGTAATCGTGCACACCGCTCGCCTCCCTATTTGGATGTGAGACATGTGAAATGAGACTCGCTTTCGCTTTGCTGGCACTTTCTATTTTTCGGCAACTAGTCTGCTCTTATTGCTGACAGATGTTTTTTCGTCTAACGACTCCTCACCTCAAACAATCCCTTTTACTTCAGGTATTGTTACTACTATATTGAAGTTATTGTGAAATTATGAATGAGAACTGAATTCGACCGGAAAATAACAATGTTCGACTGAAACAGGCGAATAGCCGGCCGCATCTGCAGAACCACACAAAGAAAGCAGCTCATTCAGAGCCGCTTTCTGTTTCGGATGATTCTTGACCAGTGGCCGCCTCTTTAATCGCTGATACAGGCTTGCCGAAGAAGTCTTCCGGATTTAACGCCATTTGATCCTTGCGCACTTCGAAGTGCACATGGATGCCTGCTTTTTCGTTGTACAGGCTTTGGCCGGCCTTCGCCAAAACATCCCCTTGGGAGACCGTGTCGCCTTCTGCTACTTTAATATCCTTCACAGATTGGTAATGTGTCACGATGCCATTGTCATGCTCAATTTCAATCACATTACCAAGCAAGGAATCTTCCTGCACCTTGGAAACCTTTCCGCCGAGTGCGGCAGTTACTTCGAAGGTTTTGTTATCCTTCGTGCCGAAATCAATTCCTGTGTTGGGCTGATAAGTGTTGTTATATACAACTAGAGATGCTTCCTGTTCCTTTTCGGATGCACTTTCATCATAGAAGCCCGTTTTCACAACGGCTTCATCTGCGTTTTTCATCGGCTTGGCCATTTGCTCCACAGATGAATTGACTTCCTCCGCCGGCTGATTAAACTGTCCTTCCTCGATTGCCTGTTCCTTCGTATCAGATACTTGTTCGTCGCCTCCGCCAGCCATCTGATACCAAACAATTCCTGAAATTAATAGTGCGGCACTCATTAGATAGACGGCTGGGAATACCCAGCGTTTCTTCAATAGCTCTTTCATTTTTTGGGGGGCTTTTTTCTTTTCTCCCTCTCTCATGTTCATCACCTCAGCAACCAGTGTGAACAGATTCAAGAAAAACTATACCTTTATTGGAAAATTTTTTATTATTCCTCCAAAAGTAAAATTCATTCCACAAAAATGAAATCAGCTGCCGCTCCATCATGGTAAAATAAGTGATATCAGATTAGAAAAAGGAGTCCTTATAAATGAAGATTTTCGTGAAAGGCCTGTCCACTATCGCGCCATTTGTGTATATGGCAGCTGTTTGGATTCTTTCTGGCTTGCCTGATGATACCATTATGCGGCTTAAGCAAAATGAAACGGATCGTTTCGTAAAGGAATCGCTGCATTTAGTGGAGTTTGCCATCCTGTATGTCTTGATCATCATCGCTTTGTTAGCGAACGGCCGTTTTTCCAGAGGGGCTCATCTGGCGGCTGCACTAGTCGCCAGCTTTTATGGACTTGTTGATGAAATACATCAGCACTTTGTTCCCTATCGTTCCGCTACAGTCATAGATGCGGTGAAAGATGTAACGGGAGTGCTTATATGCTTTTGGCTGGTGGAAACCGCTTGCTTCAAGCGGACAGGCAGCCAGCTGGCCCGGCGGATGGATCGCTTCAGCCGCTGGATTCAATCCTGAAGCCCCTCAAACGGCGAGCTTATTTCTTAGCAGCTCCCGCTTCATTGACATAACGGGAGGCTTTCTCAACGTCAGTCTGCTGGTAGTAATGCTTAATAATCTCCAGGTGAGTCTTGCCCGCCTTCGCCATGCCGTTTGCGCCGTACTGGCTCATTCCAACGCCATGTCCGTAGCCCTTTGTAGAGATCACGACTTCCTCTCCTTTTAACACCCAGCTGAAATCGGAGGAGGGCAGACCCAGTTTTTCGCGGACTTCCCGGCCGGTGAATTCTTTAGAACCAATCTTAATTTTGGCAATGCGCTTGCCCGGCGTCCGCGCGGTAATCGTCCCCGCTTCTTGGTCGCTGCCGATGGACACACCCAGCTTTTGCTCGAATTCTCTGATGGGCATGACTTTCTTGGAGAGGTATTTTGGAGAGCGCTCATCCCACGGGCTGCTGACGCTCTTTAAATAAGGAAGCGGTGCATTCCAATAATCCTCGGAGTTCTCGGTGTAGCCATTGCTAGTCGAGAAGAAAGAAGCGGTAATCGGCGAGTTGTTGTACGTGATGATCTGGCCCTTCGTGTCTTGAACTGCCTCCGTGATCTTCTTCCACTTCCAATCGTAATCCTTCCCCCAAATCCTCTGAAGCTCTTTCTTCGTTCTAAATACTTGGTGATTGACTGTATCTGTCACATGCGCCTGGCCTCCATTGGCGCGCTTGCCATTCATCATGTGCTTGACGATAAATGTGCGCGCGGTCAACGCCTGAGCCTTGAGCGCTTCTTTTTCAAATTCAGCCGGCATTTCAGCCGCAACAACCCCCGCGACATACTGCTCCAGCGGAAACGTTTCTGTTTGCTGACTGGCTGAACGGAACACAGCCACAGCCGGCTCTTTCGCGGTGGGCGCCGATCTGGGCTTTTTGACTTCTTTGACAGCCACTTCTTTTTCTCCTTGTGCAAAAGAAGTAACAAGCAGGGAAGGAACGATGATAGCTGTGATCAGTAAAGCGGCAAAAGCGAACGAGAGGTAATGGTGTTTTTTCATAAATCTGTATGCCCCCATCTGTCAGATTGAGCACCGCTTGTATGCTCAATTCTATACATATGAGTGATTTGCTTGGCACATTCCGATTATTTCACCGCTCCCTTCTTTGGCAGAATGACAAAATATGCGTATTTTCTGGTATAAAAAAACGGATATTTCCGTATACTAGATCATAAGCGCGGCCAGCTGTATCCAGCATGCAAAAAGCCCGCTTATCAACATGATAAGCAGGCTTCGCTGATTTATGCTTTAATATCGGAGATCACTTTTTGAGCTGGCTCTGACACTTCCGGCTCTTCTTGCACGCGCACGATGTCGGCGCCAAGTGCAGCCAGCTTTCCGTGGAAATCAACGTAACCGCGGTCTAGATGCTTTAATTGAGTGACTCGCGTGTAGCCGTCTCCAATAAGGCCAGCTAGAATCAGAGCGGCCGCTGCGCGCAGATCTGTGGCGGCTACTTCCGCTCCTTGAACGTCGGTCGGTCCGTTAATAATGACCGAGCGGCCTTCGATTTTAATATTCGCATTCATTCGTCTGAACTCTTCCACATGCATAAAACGGTTTTCAAATACCGTCTCCGTAATCATGCTCGTTCCTTCCGCCTTTAATGCTAACGCCATCATTTGCGACTGCATATCGGTCGGAAATCCCGGATGAGGCATGGTTTTCACATCAACGGCCCTCAGCTTTTCTGGGCCGATCACTCGAAGACCTGTTTCTTCTTCAATGATCTCCACACCCATTTCCTTCAGCTTTGCTATTAATGAAGACATATGCTCCGGCACGGCTCCCTGGACGAGAACATTCCCTCCCGTAATGGCCGCAGCCGCCATAAAAGTTCCCGCTTCAATCCGGTCAGGAATAATCGCATGGTCGGCTCCTTGAAGCTCTCTTACGCCTTCAATACGGATCGTTTCCGTGCCGGCGCCAACTACTTTACCGCCCATTTTATTCAATAAATTAGCTAAGTCAACAATCTCCGGTTCTTTTGCACAATTTTCAAGCACAGTCGTACCTTCGGCTAGTACGGCAGCCATCATGATATTTTCTGTAGCTCCTACACTTGGAAAATCCAAATAGATTTTTGCGCCTTTTAAACGGGTATTCACTTCCGCTTCAATGAAACCATTTTCCATGCGCACAACGGCTCCCATTGCTTCAAAGCCTTTCAAATGCTGATCAATCGGCCGCGAACCGATGGCACAGCCGCCGGGCAAAGCAACTCTGGCCTTTCCAGTGCGAGCTAATAATGAACCCATAACCAGTACAGACGCTCTCATTTTGCGGACATATTCAAACGGTGCTTCCACAAATAATTCATCTGAAGCATCCACCGTTACTGTATTTTCATCGAAGACTACTTGACAATTTAAATGGCGTAGAACTTCATTGATTGTATATACATCAGAGAGAGTCGGCACATCCCGAATCACACTCTTGCCTTTGCTAGCTAACAATGTTGCGGCGAGTACAGGCAGAACTGAGTTTTTAGCACCTTCTACTTTAACAGTTCCACTTAATTTTTGTCCGCCGCGGACGATAATTTTATCCAAGGTTTTCCCCTCCGCGTCCAATTTATATATTAATATTCAACCGTGATGATTGGTGTGCCTATCACAAAGTTTGTCTCGGCACCCAACCCTTTTTTTCTTAAGCCAATTTGTAGATTCATCTGATGCGATGGCAACGGAAGGCTTTCATTGAAAAGCTTTGAATAGGCTGATACAGAATAGAATCCTTTTTCAGTCACTGCTTCCAATTCCTTCGCTTCCAAGCCTGTTACTAATGCCCGCAATTGATTCGGCAAAACTTCTTCAATTTTACCATCAAAGCTTCCTTTTAAACAAGTGAAAACACGAGGATTTTTGTGGAAAATTTCCAACATTATTTCTTCTAGCTGCTGTTTGATAAAGGTTCGTATTTGCTTTTCATCGGCAGAAGTCACCGTGTACTGAAGAATGTATGTGTCATCAGCTGCATCTGTTGAAAGCAGCTGAAACTTCTGGCGCAGCTTTTGTTCTTCCTGCTTCGCTGTCAGCCATTCCATCTCATTCCCTTTGCTGAACGTCCATCCGGATAAATAGCTTTGCAGTTTGGCGGCGGCTGCTTCAGACTCTTCTGCCGTTAAATGCTCGCGGATATGTATCGACCACTCTTCGATATGTCCATTTTCTTTCTGTACAGCATCCGTCAATACTAGCAAACTATCTATCTGTGAACCTGCAGTCGTGTTATTCCCATATATCATCGCTATGAAACAAATGAATAGTATGCACATCCATTTTTTTGTCTGCTTCATTCTTCTCATCTCCTTATCTGCCAGTATGGCCTGGAGAAGAGAAGACATACAAAAAATGAATCGACAAATTCCTTGTTCCATCGCTCTTCAGTATTTGTTCACTTATTCACGTAAGGCGGCATTTTACATACAGGAGCTAAAAAAACTCTCTAAAAAAATAATATACAAAATAGGAAAAAATTCAAGTGTGAAAGAAGAACTATCTTTCTTTACTGAAAAATCAGCGGCAATTGGCGGGACCATAAGAAGTAATCTAGGAAGAAATTGCTGACCGTTGCACCGATCGCAATGGATAATAAGATAAATAAAAGACGGGCTTGAACGACGCGGTTCGCTTTGATGAATTGTTCATAACGAAGCGCTTGCAGCGCCCAAAAAGACAAGCCAATAAACAAAAGATGGGACAGAATACTTACTAACGCTTCTTGACCGAAACCTGAGATCATTCACAGCACCTCCCGTTAATATTAAATGGAAGAAAAACCTCCCGCTTCCGGAAGGTTTTTCTTTGGTTACATTCTGCCTTCATAGACGTTAATACGGTTAATTGCCCGTTTCAATGCTAATTCAGCACGATGGTTATCTACTGATTCTTGCTTGTTGCTTAGCCGGCGTTCAGCACGCGCTTTCGCTTCTTTTGCCCGGGCAATATCTATATTTTCCGCTGTTTCAGCAGCTTGTGCTAATATCGTCACTTGGTCTGGACGAACTTCTAAAAAGCCGCCGCTGATCGCAACCAACTCAGGTTCGCCAGCGCCTTTTGTTAAACGAACAGCGCCAACTTGCAAAGGAGCGACCATCGGAATATGCCCTGGTAATATGCCTATGTCACCGCTCTTGGCTTTGGCACTTACCATTTCCACATCCGATTCGTATACTGGGCCGTCAGGAGTGACGATACTGACTTTAACTGTCTTCATTACTTAACCCCCTGGTCCCTTATTTATGCCTCTACACCCATTTCTTTAGCTTTAGCAACGACTTCTTCGATGCTGCCCACAAGACGGAAAGCATCTTCTGGAAGATCATCGTATTTGCCTTCAAGAATTTCTTTAAATCCGCGGACTGTTTCTTTTACCGGCACGTAAGAACCTGGCTGTCCGGTGAACTGTTCAGCCACATGGAAGTTTTGAGACAAGAAGAACTGGATACGGCGAGCGCGGTGTACAATCAGCTTGTCATCTTCTGAAAGCTCATCCATACCGAGGATCGCGATGATATCCTGAAGTTCTTTATAACGCTGCAGTGTTTGCTGCACTTGACGGGCAATACTGTAATGCTCTTCCCCAACAATTTCCGGTGAAAGGGCACGTGAAGTGGAAGCCAATGGATCCACCGCAGGGTAAATACCCATTTCAGAAAGCTTACGTTCAAGGTTGGTTGTCGCATCCAAGTGAGCGAATGTTGTAGCCGGAGCCGGATCCGTATAGTCATCGGCCGGTACGTAGATCGCTTGGATTGATGTGATCGAACCAACGTTAGTGGACGTAATCCGTTCCTGGAGCTGTCCCATTTCCGTTGCAAGAGTCGGCTGGTAACCAACGGCTGAAGGCATGCGTCCTAATAGGGCCGATACCTCAGAGCCCGCTTGCGTGAAACGGAAGATGTTGTCAATGAACAATAATACGTCCTGGCCTTGCTCATCACGGAAGTACTCCGCCATTGTCAATCCTGTAAGAGCGACACGCATACGCGCACCAGGAGGCTCATTCATTTGTCCGAATACCATGGCTGTTTTACTAATAACGCCGGAGTCGCTCATTTCGTAGTAAAGGTCGTTTCCTTCACGAGTACGCTCTCCAACACCGGCGAATACAGAGATACCGCCATGCTCTTGAGCGATGTTGTTGATTAGCTCCTGAATTAATACGGTTTTTCCTACACCGGCTCCTCCGAAGAGACCGATCTTACCGCCCTTGATGTATGGAGCAAGCAAGTCAACAACTTTAATTCCTGTCTCAAGAATTTCAACCTCTGTGGAAAGTTGTTCGAAGCTGGGAGCCTGACGGTGAATAGCGTCACGGCGCGCTTCAGCAGGAATTTCTTCGTTTAAGTCAATGGTATCACCCAATACGTTAAATACACGTCCAAGAGTGACATCGCCGACTGGAACAGAGATCGGGCGACCCATGTCCACTACTTCTGTGTTACGTTGCAGTCCATCGGTTGATGCCATCGCAACCGTACGTACTGAATCATCACCTAAATGAACCGCTACTTCCAAAGTTAATTCGGAAGCTTGTTTATCCGCTTGTGCAGGAATCTGCACTTTTAACGCGTTATAGATTTCAGGCAGTTGACCACTTTCGAACTTAACGTCAACAACTGGACCCATAACTTGAAGAACGCGTCCTTTGTTCATCTCTTTCCCTCCTCTAGCTTTTCACTTTGCAAAGTGCCATATAAGAAGGGACCGCAGCCTGTATCATCCAGCTGCAGCCAGCCTTCCGATTTCCTCTACTATTCTAAAGCCGCAACGCCGCCGACGATCTCTGTAATTTCCTGAGTGATCGCTGCTTGACGTGCGCGGTTGTATGAAAGTGTTAAAGAGCTGATAAGCTCTTTTGCATTGTCTGTTGCTGTTCTCATTGCTGACATCCGGGCAGCATGCTCACTTGCTTTACCGTCAAGCAAAGCACCGTAAATCAGGCTTTCCGCATATTGAGGAAGCAATACTTCCAAAATTTCCTCAGCAGATGGTTCAAATTCATAAGATGTTAATTTATTTGAAGCTGCAATATCCGTTAAAGGCAGCACTTTCTTCTCTGTGACATCTTGCTGAATGGCGCTGACGAAATGGTTGTAATACATATAAAGCTCGTCGTAGGCACCATTGGCAAACATATCAACTGATTTTTTGACAATCGCTTTAATATCAGAGAAAGCAGGCTGATCTGGAAGTCCGACAATTTCCAATGCCACATTCATTCCGCGATGAATGAAGAAATCACGGCCCTTGCGTCCGAAGGCAATGATGACATATTCATCCGGTGATTTATGGCGCTCTTGAATCACGTTATACACGCGGCGAAGAATGCTGCTGTCGTAAGCTCCCGCCAAACCGCGGTCAGAGGTAATAACCAAATACCCGGTTTTCTTCACTGGGCGGGAGATAAGCATCGGATGTGTGACATCTTGGCTTCCAAGAGAAATGGATGCGACCACTTCCTGAATTTTATCCATGTAAGGAAGAAATTTATTAGCATTGTTTTCAGCGCGGTTTAGTTTGGAAGCGGAGACCATTTCCATCGCTTTTGTAATTTGGCTCGTCTTTTTCGTTGAGTTGATCCGAGTCTTTATATCGCGTAACGATACCACTGATTCTCACCACCCTTTTTATGTTAGAAATAGGAGAATGAAAGGGGGATGATTCACCAACAATCAAGCCCCTCTTTCAAGATTCCGGTTCATTATTCAGATTTCGCAAACGTCTTTTTGAACTCGTTGATCGCTGCTTTCATATCTTCATCAGGAGCAAGCTCTTTCGTTGTGCGAATATGCTCTAACACATGTGTGTGGTTGTGATCTAACCAGCTTAATAGCTCGTTTTCAAAACGGCGGATATCCTCTACTGGGATGTCATCCAATAGACCGCGAGTTAAGGCATAAAGGATCACGACTTGTTTTTCAACCTTGAGCGGTTTGTTCAAGTCTTGCTTTAATACTTCAACGGTACGGGCTCCGCGGTTCAGCTTCGCTTGTGTCGCTTTGTCAAGATCCGAACCGAATTGGGCGAAAGCTTCCAGTTCGCGATAAGCGGCTAAGTCCAAACGAAGGGTACCGGCAACCTTCTTCATCGCTTTGATCTGAGCGGACCCACCTACACGGGATACAGAAAGACCGGCGTTGATCGCAGGGCGCACGCCTGAGAAGAATAGGTCTGACTGCAAGAAGATTTGTCCGTCGGTGATTGAGATAACGTTCGTTGGGATGTAAGCAGAGATATCGCCTGCCTGCGTTTCAACGAACGGAAGAGCCGTGATCGAACCTGCGCCTAATGAATCATTTAATTTTGCTGCGCGCTCTAACAAACGGGAATGCAAGTAGAAAACGTCACCAGGATAAGCTTCACGGCCTGGAGGACGGCGTAATAATAGGGAAAGTTCACGGTAAGCAGCCGCTTGTTTAGATAAATCATCGTATACAATCAGCACGTGCTTGCCGTTGAACATGAATTCCTCAGCCATTGAAACCCCTGCATAAGGCGCAAGGAATAGCATTGGCGCCGGCTGAGATGCCGAAGCCGTTACGACGATCGTGTAATCGAGCGCACCGTGTTTGCGAAGCGTTTCCACCGCGTTCCGCACGGTTGATTCCTTCTGTCCGATAGCGACATAGATACAGATCATATCCTGATCCCTTTGGTTAAGAATCGTGTCGATCGCGATAGACGTTTTACCTGTTTGGCGGTCACCGATGATCAGTTCACGCTGGCCGCGTCCGATAGGCACAAGCGCGTCAATCGCTTTAATACCTGTTTGCAGCGGTTCATGAACAGATTTACGGTCCATTACACCTGTTGCCGGACTTTCGATCGGACGTGTTTTGGTTGTGTTAATCGGGCCAAGACCGTCTACTGGCTGTCCAAGAGAGTTCACAACTCGTCCAATTAATTCTTCGCCAACAGGAACTTCCATGATGCGTCCTGTGCGACGAACCTCGTCCCCTTCACGGATATCTGTGTAAGGTCCAAGAATAACGATACCTACGTTGTTTTCTTCCAGGTTTTGTGCCAGTCCCATGACACCGTTTGAGAATTCAAGAAGTTCTCCAGCCATGACGTTGTCGAGGCCATGAGCACGAGCAATACCGTCACCAATTTGGATAACTGTACCAACATCGCTTACTTTCATATCTGACTGGAAGTTCTCAATCTGCTTTTTAATCAGCGCACTGATTTCTTCAGCTTTGATGCTCATGAATTTCACCCCTCATATATTAGTGGTTAATGAGAAATTAATCGTTGCCGTTAATTTGCTCACTTCTTTTAGTATAATTACGTATTGTGTTTGTTGCGTTTTGCTTTCTTATCAGCTAACTGTTAGTTGCTTTTGCAAACGATCTAGCTTTCCGCGGAGGCTGCCATCAAATATCCGGTTGCCGATGCGCACTTTCAGCCCTCCGAGTAAACCGGTATCGACAACGTTTGTGATCTTTAATGACTGCTTACCAACTTTTTTAGCGAATTGAGCAGAGATGGTGGCTTCTTCCGCTTCCGTTAATGGACGAACGGATATTACGGTTGCTTCCGCCACGCCGCGCGCTTCATTGGCTAACTCTATGTAAGCATCGGCTACTTCCGCAATTTCCCCCTCGCGATGACGCTCGGTTAAAAGCATCAGCGTATTGAGTGTGTAAGGAGAAATTTGAGCAAAGGCCGATTGCAGAAGAGCTTTCTTTTGGCCGATCGTCAATTTAGGTGATTCGAGCAATGGAAGAAGGTCTTCATTGTCAGCCAATACATACTTGACTGCCCGAAGCTCTTCTTCAATTGCTTCGACTTGATTTTGTTCTTTGGCAACTTCGAAAAGAGCTAGCGCATAGCGTTTGGCCACTGCGGAATTACTCATCGCTCTTCCCCTGCCTCTTTAATATACTCATTAATTAACTTGTCTTGATCAGATGCATCCAATTCCTTTTCAATCACTTTAGACGCGATTAAAACAGATAAGGAAGCAACCTGCTCGCGAAGTGCCGCCATCGCTTGTTCCTTCTGCTGCTCGATTTCCATCTTTGCAGATTCCTTCAATCGATCAGCTTCCGCACGAGCGGCAGCAATAATTTCATTCTTCTGATCATCGCCGACTTTCTTAGCGTTCTCAATGATGGATTGCGCTTCTTGGCGAGACGCTTTCAGCTCGGCGCGAGTTTCTTCCAATAATTTATTAGCTTCCACTCGGCTCTTTTCAGCCGCTTCAATTTCTGAAGCAATATGCTCTTCACGCTGACGCATGACTCCCATAAGCGGGCCCCAGGCCAACTTTTTGAGCAACAATAGTAAAAGAATAAACATAGCTAATTGGAACAGGATATCCCCGCTGTTAAAGCCAGGACCAGCTCCAAGTACAAATGTGTTCGCTAACACGCTCACTTCACTCCCTTCAAGAGTATCCGCCCCTCCCCTTTCGGAGGGATCAAGTTGTCATTGTATCTGTCAAACATAAAGGAATGGCGAAGGTTCGCTTGGAATGATCTTCGCCATCTGATATAACGCTTCATCTTCAGCGCTTGCGCTGATATTGCTTGAATTATCGACCTAAAACCATGAATGCAATAACTACAGCGATGATTGGAAGCGCCTCAACTAGTGCTACCCCGATAAACATTGTAGTTTGAAGCATACCGCGCGCTTCTGGCTGGCGGGCGATCCCCTCAACTGTACGAGATACGATCAAGCCGTTACCAATACCTGCACCAAGTGCTCCTAGACCAATCGCGATTGCTGCTGCTAATAGACCAATTGAACCTGTCATTGTAAAAATTTCCTCCTTTTAATGTATCAATAAATTTAAAATTTGTTTGTTCATAAAATGAACCGGGTATATTTTAATGGTCGTGACTCACTTTATGAGCCATGTACACCATTGTTAACATTGTGAAAATAAATGCCTGGATGGCACCAACAAATATAGAGAATCCCTGCCAAGCAAGCGTTGGTATGATGGCGGCAATAGTTCCTCCCCATCCGGTAGCCAGGCTTCCCGCCAGCAATCCTAGCAGAATCTCACCGGCAAAGATGTTACCGTAAAGCCGGAGGCCAAGTGTGAGTGTGTTGGCAAACTCTTCAATGATTTTTAATGGAAACAAAAATCCCATCGGGCGGAAGAAATCCTTTGTGTACTCTCCGATTCCCCTCATCTTCACACCATAATAATGGGTTAAGCCCACTACCATCACGGCGAGTGTTAATGTAATAGTTGGATCCGCCGTTGGTGATTTCCACCACAATTCGTCATTGTAGACGACTGAAAATGGAAGACCCAGCATATTGGACACAAAGATGTATAGGAACAAGGTCAAGGCGAGTACATGAAAGCGGCCGCCTGTTTTCCAGTCCATGTTGCTTTGAATGATCCCCTTTACAAAGTCCATGATCCATTCAAAAAAGTTTTGCAGCCCAGTAGGCTTCATCGCCAATTTTCTTGTTGAGATCACGGCAATTAAAAGAACAATGGCACTAGCCACTGTGATCATCAGCATATTGGCTAAGTTAAACGTTAATGAAAAGCCATCAAATACTTCCCATGTCAACGTTGGATTTTTGTGTTGCAACTGTATTCACCTCTCTTCACCGGTTATTCTGTTTTATTAAAAGTTGAATAAAAAAATCTATCATAATGACAAAGTAGGATGTCATTAATCCCAAAACGGTATAAATGATATGGAATTGTTCTGGATAACGAAGGGCAATCACAGCAGCTAACCCTGCTGAAGCCATTCTCGATAAGGTGCCAAGCGACGGAACTTTTTGGCCGTTCTCTAGCGCCCAGTTAAATCGGCGCATGCGATTGACCATTAGCCAATAGCTAAAAAAGCTGATGCTTGTCCCAAGGGTGAGGCCTGCAAATTCAGGCTTATAGGGCGTAATCCCCCAGCAGAATACGAAAATGGAGAGCAGGTACATTATGTACTTTCGGTGCCGTGTAAATGTGTGCTGGAGTTCTGGCATAGCAAATTAATCTCCCGAATAAAATTGGCGGACTGATTGCAGCATGAAATAAACACCCGCACTCAAACCCAAAAACAGTCCAATAATCATAAAAAACGGGTCTGTGTTCCATTTTGTATCAAGCCAGCTTCCAAAGAAAATACCGAAAAGAATGGACCCGGTCAGCTGAGCTAAAATAGAACTGTACAGCGCCATTGCTCGAAACGAATTCTTCCGCTTATTCATGCGAAACCCTCCGGGTTCACAATGGTGGCTACCGCCAGAAAAAGCGGTTACAATATATATATATTCTACATTGCTCTTTACCCTTTGTAAGCATACAATAGGGGTTTTTTAATGTCAATGCGTTTAGAGTGAAAAAGATCACACTTTGTAACGAATCTTTCACAAAATGATCAAATTTTAAAAGAGGCTTATAAGCAAGCGATCCCACGGGTGTTGGAATCGCTTGCCAGCAATTAAAATCGATCGGGCTTGCAGTCAGCGGCTTTAAAGTAATAGCGGATCGCTTCACAAATGCGGCGGGAAGCTTCTCCATCTCCATATGGGTTGGAGGCTTTGGCCATTTTCTCATACGCCGCTTGATCCGTCAGCAATTCTGACGCTAGCTGGTAAATGTTCTCTTCCTCTATTCCGGCCAGCTTCAGAGTGCCCGCTTTAATCCCTTCCGGGCGTTCTGTCGTATCCCGCAAAACAAGCACAGGCACGCCTAGTGATGGAGCTTCCTCCTGAACGCCGCCAGAATCGGTTAAAATTAAATGCGCTCTTGAAGCGAAGTTATGGAAGTCGATCACATCGAGCGGTTCAATTAAATGGATGCGCGGATCATCGCCGAGAATATCACGGGCGGCTTCGCGGACAGCTGGATTTAAATGAACAGGATACACGACTTGAATATCCTTATGCTCTTGAACGAGGCGCTTAACGGCATTGAACATGTTGCGCATCGGCTCTCCCAGGTTTTCGCGGCGATGCGCCGTCATCAGCACAAGGCGGTCGCTGCCGATGCGATCCAATACTTCATGGCTGTATGCTTCTTTTACTGTCGTCTTTAAGGCATCAATGGCTGTGTTGCCTGTAACAAAGATCGTCTCCGCTTTTTTTCCTTCATTTAAAAGGTTGCGCTCCGCTTGATCCGTCGGCGAGAAATGCAAATCAGCCATCACACCTGTCAATTGGCGATTCATTTCTTCAGGGAACGGGGAGTATTTATTCCATGTGCGCAATCCAGCCTCTACATGTCCTACGGCAATTTGATTATAAAATGCCGCTAAGCTGGCGATGAAAGTAGTCGTAGTGTCCCCGTGGACCAGCACGATATCCGGCTTGACTTCTTTCATCACCCGATCCAAGCCTTCAAGGCCCCGAGTGGTGACATCAATCAGCGTTTGCCGGTCCTTCATAATGTTCAAGTCATGATCCGGCACAATGCGGAAAATTTCAAGCACCTGATCGAGCATTTGACGGTGCTGGGCAGTCACCGTTACGATCGATTCGAAATGCTCCGGATGCTTTTGCAGCTCCAGCACGAGCGGAGCCATTTTAATGGCTTCCGGACGAGTTCCGAAAATGGTCATTACTTTAATTGGGCGATTCATTTCATATGCACCTACTTTTTGATTATTTTGTTCCGAACAAGCGGTCTCCTGCATCTCCAAGCCCTGGCACAATATATCCTTTTTCATTCAGCTTCTCATCCAGCGCAGCGATATAAATATCGACATCGGGATGCGCCTTTTGCATCGCTTCGACTCCTTCCGGGGCGGCGACTAAGCACATGAATTTCATATTTTTCGCTCCGCGCTTCTTTAAGGAATTGATTGCTTCCACAGCTGATCCTCCCGTTGCCAGCATCGGATCCACAACGATGAAATCCCGCTCTTCGACATCAGTCGGAAGCTTGACATAGTACTCAACCGGCTTCAGCGTTTTCGGGTCGCGATACAGTCCAACATGTCCAACTCTAGCTGCCGGGATCAGCTTCAAAATCCCTTCCACCATGCCAATGCCCGCACGCAAAATAGGAACGACACCGAGTTTTTTGCCGGCCAGCATTTTCGTATTCGCCTGGCAAACCGGCGTTTCGATGGTGACTTCTTCAAGCGGCAAATCGCGCGTAATTTCGAATGCCATCAGTGTCGCAATTTCATCGACAAGCTCCCGGAATTCTTTCGTCCCTGTATGTTTATCACGGATCATAGTTAATTTGTGCTGAATTAATGGGTGATCAAACACATACACTTTTCCCAAAGTTATCGCTCCCTTTTCTTTATGTATCCTATCATTTCATAAAAGCTTTCTTCTAGCAAACGTCTTCCCCACGGCAAAAAAATAAGCCGCGGGAGCAGCTATATTCTCCGCTCTTCGGAGATATTTATGAAGCTTCATCTTATTTTACAAAAAAAACAGAAGAAGAACAATGAAAAACAAAAGCGAGACAGGTCTCGATGGTCCCGTCTCGCTCATTCATTATTTATATAATGGGAATCTTGCTGTCAGCTTTCGCACGCGCTCGCTGATTTCTTGAAGCTTCGCCTCGTCTTCATGGTTTTTCAGTGTATCGGCGATAATCGCAGCCACTTCATCCATCGACTGTTCATCAAATCCGCGGCTGGTGACGGCGGCGGTTCCGATGCGGATGCCGCTTGTGACAAACGGGCTTTCCGGATCGAATGGTATCGTGTTCTTATTAACGGTTACACCGACTTCATCCAGCACCTTTTCCGCTATTTTTCCTGTCAATCCTAGAGATTGAAGGTCGATGAGAAGAAGATGATTGTCGGTGCCGCCGGATACTAGACGCAGGCCTTCCTTGGCCAGCCCTTCACCTAAACGCTTGGCATTGTTCACAATGTTTTGCGCATAATCCTTAAAGCTCGCATCAAGCGCTTCGCCTAACGCTACCGCTTTTGCCGCAATGACATGCATAAGCGGTCCGCCTTGAATACCCGGGAAAATAGATTTATCAATCTTCTTCGCGAACTCCTCTTTACAAAGGATCATTCCTCCGCGGGGTCCGCGCAGAGTCTTATGCGTAGTCGTTGTGACAAAATCGGCATGCGGTACGGGATTCTGGTGAAGACCCGCTGCAACAAGCCCTGCAATATGAGCCATGTCCACCATTAAATAAGCGCCGACTTCATCTGCAATTTCGCGGAATTTCGCAAAGTCAATGGCGCGCGGATAAGCGCTTGCCCCTGCGACGATCAATTTCGGTTTATGTTCGATCGCTTTCTTTCGCACATCCTCGTAATCGATAGTTTCCGTCTCTTTATCTACGCCGTATTCAATGAAATTGTATTGCACGCCGCTGAAGTTTACCGGGCTGCCGTGTGTTAAGTGGCCACCGTGAGACAGATTCATCCCCAGAACGGTGTCGCCGTGCTCCAGCACAGTAAAATAGACAGCCATGTTCGCCTGAGCGCCGGAATGCGGCTGCACGTTGACATGCTCGGCTCCGAAGATTTCTTTCGCGCGGTCGCGGGCTAAGTTTTCCACAACATCGACATGCTCACAGCCGCCATAGTAACGCTTGCCTGGGTAGCCCTCCGCATATTTATTCGTGAGCACAGAACCCTGCGCCTCCATCACCGCTTCGCTGACAAAGTTCTCTGAAGCAATGAGCTCGATTTTCGTCTGCTGCCGCTTTAATTCATCTTGAACCGCATGAAATACCGCTGAATCTTGTGTCTCAAGTTTACTCATTTTCTAACCCCTCTCCCGATCAATAGATTCTTTTCTCCGACTTTATGTATTGCCAATTTTATAAATTCTCTTACATTCTAACATGTTTTGATGATCTTTCAAATGAAATCTCGATAGATAACGAATTTTTTTAAATAAAAAACCGGCATTTTCAAAGAAAATCCGGTTAATTCTTAACATTAGTTTGTGCAACTTCCGTTTATATTCGTTTTTTCATAAACTGCTCTTTCTCCGCCGATCAGCTTCGGACGGGTTTTCGCCATGGTCACATGAGCAAAACCGACTGATTTAATGCTTGTCCTGACCGGAACCGCCACATGCTTCAAATGCATGCCGATCAGTGTGCCGCCGATGTCGATGCCGGCATCCGCTTGAATATGTTCAACGACGGCGCTGTTCGGATTCTGCGCGAACGCATAAGCGGCCATCGCTCCTCCCGCTTTCGGCACAGGCACGACGGACACTTCCTCGAGCTTGCGGCATTCGATCAGCGCGCGGTCTACAACGAGCGCCCGGTTTAAATGCTCACAGCATTGAAACGCCAGATGAAGACCGTGTTCATCCGCAAACGCCCGCAGCTTTCGGTAGAGCCCTTCAGCCACCTCCATCGTGCCGGCGGTTCCGATTTTCTCCCCGGCTACTTCAGAGGTCGAGCAGCCGATGACCATCAGCTGTCCCTTTTGCAGCTGCGCTTGCTGTTGAAACTCCCGCAGCAATTGCTGAAGGCTTACTTCCCAATCTTTCAATGAAGACAAAGCTCTTCACCTCGGTTTACTGTTGTTGTTCATACGCCTTGATCTTGCCAACGCGATTCTCGTGACGGCCAGCTTCGTACTCCGTTGTCAGCCATACTTTGGCGATTTCGCGGGCCAGCCCCGGACCGATTACGCGTTCCCCCATAGCGAGGATGTTGCTGTCGTTATGCTGCCGCGTCGCTTTAGCGCTGAATAAATCATGGACGAGCGCACAGCGAATCCCGCGGACCTTGTTGGCCGCGATACTCATGCCAATCCCTGTTCCGCATATTAAAATGCCGCGGTCAAATTCTCCTTTAGCCACTTTTTCTGCCACGGGTAAAGCATAGTCCGGATAATCAACGGATCCTTCACATTCGCAGCCAAAATCCGCATACTCCATCCCAAGCTCATCAAGCAGGCTTTTGATTTCTTCCCGAATATTCACTCCGCCATGATCAGAAGCAATCGCAATTTTCACCGCAGAAACTCCTTTCCATTCCACTCTTTTCTTTTCATTTTGACACAGAACCGCTTCATAGGCAAACAAAGATCTCTGCCGCTTTGTTACAGATGAAATTGGGTGATGGTTGACTTCAGATCTTCCGCCTGCTGTTTCAGCTGCTGTATGACTTCTTCAATATGATTCATGACCTCTTTTTGCTGCTTTGTCGCTTGTGTGACTTCCACTGCGCCCGCAGATGTTTCCTCCGCGATGGCCGCTACTTCTTGCGATTGTCTGGAGGTCACCTGAATGCTGTCCATCTGCTTGTCCACCAATCCGGAGATCATTTGCACGGCTGCTGCTACCTCATGAATTTTCTCTGTCATCCGCTCGATGGCCGTGTTGGCAGCTGACCCCTTCTCCACTTCCGCTGCGACAGAGCTTACTTGAGAAGAAATCTTATTCACTACTTGATCAACATCCTGCTGCATTTGCTTAATCAGTTCAGAAATTCCTTGAACAGCTGTTGCACTTTCATCTGCTAGCTTGCGGACTTCTTCCGCCACGACAGCGAATCCTTGCCCATGCTCGCCGGCACGAGCCGCCTCGATGGACGCATTTAAAGCAAGCAAATTGGTTTGTGCAGCCATATCGCCGACCAACTGGATAATCTGCTCCACTTTCCTGGCGTTTTCTTCCATTCCCTTGACCGCCTGCAAGGAATGCTCGTTCTCTGATGACAGGCGCTCCATCCCTGAAATAAGAGATTGAAATACCGCCTTGCTTTTTTGCAGATCGTCCACCATTTCCTCGGCCTGCACAGCCGAATTCTTCGCCTTCTGCTGAACTTCTGCAGCCAGGCTGGTGACATCCTCGACCGACTCCGCAGTGGATTGAATGGCCATTGCGGAGTTTTCCGCTCCGGCAGCAATTTCATCGACCGTCCGAAAGATTTCTCCCGCTTTCCGGGAGGCGTTAGACGCTTCTGCAGAGATCTGTTCCACGCTTTCATTCGTGCGTTCGAAATTATTTTCAATACTGTGAACCATCTGGCGCAAATTGCCAAGCATATTATTGAAAGCCTGGGCCAGTGAATGAATTTCATCGCGGCTTTTCGGCAGCTCGACATCTTTTTCAATGTTTCCTTTAGCCGCTTCCATTGCCGCCATCTCCAGCCTTTTCAGCGGTTTCACAAAATAACCGCCGGCAAAATACGCGAGAATGCCCGACCAGATAATCCCTAATAATAAGGTGATAACTGTAAACAATACTTCGTTCACATAAGAAAAGAACGCTTGATATACATAGTAAATAAAAAATCCGCTTGTCGAATACGTAATTATTGCAAGAACCGTAATTAATGCAACTAGTTTTTTTCTTAATCCAAATGAAGTTTGACGGACGTTTTCCATAATTGTCCCCTTTCTAGACTGCTCCGACTAGTTTGATAGCTTTTCGATCAGTTGTTCCATTAATTGCTCCAGCTCATCGCGCGTCATGCGATACTGCTCGATTGAACCTCCGAATGGATCCTGGACGTCTTCTTGCTGACCCCGGACATACTGCTTGAACACATGGATTTTCTGTGCAGCTTCGGGAAATTGCGAAATCAGCATGCTTCGGTGACTTGCGGTCATCGTTAATACCACATCCGCCCACTCCAAGATTTCCTCTGATATTCCTTGGGAAATATGCTCGGCATCAATCTTCTTTTCCTCCAGTGCCAGCTTGGCCTGTTCAGATATCGGGCAATCTGAAGCCGCGTAAATCCCTGCGGATTTCACACTCCAATCGGGGCGCCTGTGCCTGAGCAGCGCTTCGGCCATTGGACTGCGGCACGTATTTCCCGTACAGACAAATAAAATCTTCAATGCATTTTCCCTCCCAATACAAGTTGCCTTGCTTCTATTATATAGGATTTCTTTTCAAAAGAGGGAATTTAGTTCTATCTTTTTCAGCCTATTGGCCATAGTAATTTTAACCCAAATGCGAATAATATGCACCCGCCAAAAGCTTCACTATAGGATCCAAGCAACCCCTTTGTTCGTTTGCCCAAAAGCAAACCGCTCCACGTTAGCACCGCGGCTATTCCGCCGAAAAGCGCTAATGCCAGCGCGGCTCTTGCTCCGTAAATCCCCAGCGTCAACCCTACCGAAAAGCTATCTAAACTGACGATGACAGCGAAAAGCAGCAAGCTCCATCCAGACGGCACGCTTCTGCGCTCTTCATCTTTATTTAGGATGGAGCCGATCATTTGCAGCCCCGCTAGGATCAGCAAGATGCCTCCAGCCGTATTGGCCACTTCGCCAAACAGATTCGATAAAAAGCGCCCGGCCACCATGCCGATAAACGGAAAACCAATATGCAATGCGCCAACCGCCAGGCCCATCACCAAAATGCGCTTGCGCCGAATCGGGCGCATGCCGATCCCTAAGCTTGCTGAAAAGGCATCCATTCCTAAGGCAACGGCCATCATCGCTAGCGTGAGCAGTTCCCCCATTCCTCCACCATTCCCTTCCCTTTTGGACGTGCTACTCTTCAACATATGCACGGGAACAGCAGAATTTTCTTTAAAATCCGCCTAAGGCGATGTTCAAGGTCAAACCTAAAAATGAGACTATGGATTATATAGCTGTTCTTGTGGAAGAAATAGATTATGAAACTTTTCAGGAAACAAATTTTATTCAAAGGATAGAGCACGACCAGGAATGTTATTTATTTAATATTTACACGGATGACCTGCTAAAGGCTGTCGATGAGTTTGATTAATCATTAGAGGACTTTTATGTGTAAGAGTGTTTTACCCTTCTAAAATTTCGGATGCTTTACAAGCTATAATAAATTTGGGGCATATTGCCTTATAAAAAGGATCGGCGACAAATGATAGATGAGTTGAAAATTATTGATGGTTTTTTCGATAGTGAGCGTTTTGTCATGTGAGGGATTGCTGGCTTTACCGTAGTGGGAACGTATGAAGCAGATGGCTTGAGATCAATTGCTAGACTGATTCATGATAATGAGCCATTCAGTTTGATGATCAACAAAGATCGTGTGATACATATTCCAATGTCGCAAAACAAGCAGGTCAAGAAGGAACTAAACAAGATTGCGGATGAGTTAGAGGGATGTGAGAAATAAAAAGTGAACTCTAAAAAGGAACCCTATCTCTTTTATATGACAGGATTCCTAATAGCCGCTAAGACTTATTCCGAGATTTGACTTTATTGTTACACAGTCCCCTAAAGTATAATGGCAGGCTGTTTTTATCCAATAGAATATTCTCATTGGCATGCATGTTTTCCTATTGGATGAAAAATTAAAATAAACAAAATATCGAAAAAATTATTAAAAAAACAAAAATTAACTTGATATTAAAGCCTAAAGATAATAACATTGATTGTGAAAAAAATACATATTTTTTATTTTTTAGGAAATTAATAGTGAGGGAGTTTTTAATTGACACATTAACATTAGGAATTGTAACAACAGATTTATTTACAGAAAATGAAGTTCAAGCTGCTGAAAATTTGAATAACTCCTATGAAAGTCAAACAAGCCAGTATAGTATTTCTAATGTTATATATCTGGTACAACAAGTAAAGATAACAAGTGACAATGTTTATATTGGAGCTATGCCCAACGGTTTTTATAAACCAGAAGAAATGCCAAACCCATAGCTGGAACTTTTCACCAATCACAGATTATTGGATTTGAGAGGCTAAAAGTTGGATCTACAATCTTTTTTATGGAACTAATATCTATGTTCAATAATTATAGATTTAAATACCCACTGGTTACCTTGAAGGCGCTCAAGGAAAAATACATAAAATTAGGGGTTTCCAAAAAAGGGGTGAATTGCTATTTAATATAAGAGTTAGAAGGACAAGCTTTTAAATGTTTAAAAAAAGAATCTTTTTTCAATTACATTTATGTTATTATACAACAAGGGTAGGGAATATATGGTACTTAGGTATATAAGTATATTTTTATTAGGATTTTTATTAACATTTATTGTTTCAGTAGACTTTTTTGATCAATCCAATTTAGCACTTAGTTTATTTTCTAGAATTATTTTTGCTTTATTTTTCTTATTAATTATTTGGCTGTTACAAAAAACATTTTATAAAAAGAGTACAAAAAAATGAAAGATATTAAAAATTGGTATAAGGTTTTATCTACTTTCATGATCGTTGTACTGTTAATCGGGACCATTACTTCCACAGCTAGTGCAAAAAGCAACAAACAAACATTTGAAGAAGAAATTGAAGTTTCAGAGGAAGAAGTTGAACTGTTAGCTAAATCGCTAGAATTAGTTTATGAATCCGGACAAGTTACACAAAACAATAAACTTATAGGCTTTAATCAACAGAAATTCGAAGAAGAGTTAGCTGGATTAGAAGGTTCAAAAGAAGTAATCCAACAATTAGAAGAAAATAATTTATTCGCAGAGGTTCCAGAACAAATAATCTCACCTCGATTAGCAGCTTGTGCTTGGCACGGGATGAAAGAAAAACCTGCATATATCAAAGCCGAAAATACTTGCATAAAAAATGGATTAAAAGCAAATTACGGGCCTGTAACGACAATTTCCACTATAGCTAACCTGATTGCTGATAAAGAATTCACTTTAGCAGCTAAAAAAATAATAGCTTTAGGAATAAGAAGCAATATAGCAGGTGTTATAGTTACCGTGTCTTCCATTCTCCTAGATTGTAGTAAGAAAATGGAGAAAAAATTTCCTGGAAAAACTAATTGTTATTAATAAAAATAGCTAGTTACTTTGAGATTAAAAGTAACTAGCTATTTTTGTAATATTTTCTTAGCCACTTGCTTCTTCTAGTGAAATCGGAAAGTTACATTCAAAGTGTGGATTAAAGGAGTTTTCACAATGGTTAGCAAAAAATACGAATAACAAAAGTACTTCTTTCTGATTAGAAGTGTGGAGTGTTGATAAAGATTATAAAATAATGGAACATACGAAAAGCTGTCGATATCGACATTATCAAATTTTTAAAATGCGGGAAAAAGGAGGAAGATAGCGGACGAACGCTATAGCTAGAGATATTAAGCAGTCAGTATTCAATAACGAAACAGAAGCAATGTTATACATGATTAAGAACATATACGAAGCTGATACCTGTTACATATTTTCGGTGCCGGCCTACACTTTTTCTATAAGCATAAAGGAAAATGAGGACATCGAAGAAGCAGTAAAATGGGAGCGGCACTTTCTTTCGGATCCAGAATAGAAAGATACGTTTTATAGCTGAGATGAGGACTATGGTGAACGAATTGCTGATGATAACCAGCCTGTACTAAGTGTCAATGTTCTTCGGATATATAGAGAATCTCGTAGAGTGGTCATATCAATATTACTTAAGCCTCCTCGATCTTTTGAGGAGGCTTATTTTATTTAAATCAGATCATAAGCGTTATCATTTTCATACCATTCGACATCAGATGGATTATTTCTATCCAGCAATATAACCCCATGTTCATTAGCGGACAGTTTTCGAATTTGATTCTTGTCTTGACGATTTAATTCAGAAAGCTCTTTTAACAATTCTTGAATCGTTTTTTCTGAATCCCTTTTCACTTTCATCACCCTTCAGAATCTTTTATCTTCGCTTCTAATCGTTTTTAATTAAAAGTCCTAAAATTATTAAAACGCAAAATAAGGGAATTTTAAAGCCAAAGATCAACAAACCCCATTTTCTCGTTTCTTGTTTGGCTATTCACTATTTATTCTACGATTTGATTTACAGTAAGTCTCTGCACCTTTAAATTTCCGCGGCATAAGCCGTTCGCTCCAATGTCCTGCCTATGTCATGGTTACGTCCTTTTCCTGTCATGTTTAGGTATTGTTTTTCTCTCTTCTTGTGACCCCCAACGAAACGTTAGGATTTGCCTAAGGGGCTTATGGGGAAGCCTCTTCCTCTTTCCGCCAACGGTGAGCAGCGGCTTTTTCCAAACGATTCATTACCGCGACTCCGACCCCCTCATATGGAAAGGTTTCCGAGAAGATCACTTCCACATCGGCTTCATTAAAAGTACGAAGAACATCGTAAAGGGAATGGGCTACAGAGGCCAAATTCTTTCTGCTGCCGCATGGGATCACAACTTCAGCCCGATAGAACGGCGCCTCTTCTGTTGTTGTCAGCATGCCGACTTTTTTTCCCTGCGCGCGCGCTGCATCAATTTGCGCCTGTATCCACTGACGGCTGCCGTCCATTAAATACATCGGCGCGTTCGGTGCATAGTGCTTATACTTCATACCCGGCGATTTCGGTCTTTCCGAAGCGTTTTTCAATGCTGGATCAAAAACCGTCTTCCCTACCACGGCTTCCATATCTTCTTTTGTAATGCCACCCGGCCGCAAAATCACCGGTACCTCCGCCGTGCAATCCACAACGGTCGACTCCACGCCGACCCCCGTTTCACCGCCATCCAGCACACCGGCTATTCTCCCTTCCAGATCCTGCCATACATGCTTAGCCGCGGTCGGGCTTGGCTTTCCTGAGCGGTTGGCGCTTGGAGCTGCAATCGGAACGCCCGCTTCACGAATAACGGCGAGTGCCAGCGGATGATTCGGCATGCGCACCGCTACCGTTTCCAGTCCAGCTGTTACTTTATCCGCTAATACGTGATCCTTCTTTTGAAATATAATGGTTAATGGTCCCGGCCAAAAAGCTTGCATCATTTTCTGCGCTTGCAAAGGAATATCGGCGACCAGCTTTTCAAGCTGCGCCTGATCCGCAATATGGACGATCAGCGGATTATCGCTCGGCCGCCCTTTCGCTTCATATATTTTCGCTGCGGCTTCCTCAGATAGGGCATTAGCGCCAAGGCCATAAACCGTTTCTGTCGGAAAAGCCACCACTTCATTATTCTTCAGTAAAGCGGCCGCTTCTTTGATTTGTGGATAACTTTTTAAATCATCCACATCTTTATCCACATGCCAATACTTTGTGATCAATTCGTTCACCTTTTTTCATATTCAGTGTTTTTCCCGTTTATTGAATACTATATACCCAGATATTCACAAACGAAAGGAGTTTATCCACAAAATGTGGATAGTTTTTTTGCTTTTGTGTATAAATCTGTGGATAGCTGTGGATAAATTTCTGAAAAATAACGCAATTTCTCTGTAATCCACAGCTGTTTATCCCCATCTTCACCACTTTCGCTGATATTCTTTTAATCTCTTTTGAACCATTCGACAATCGCCAGCTTAATTTGCGGAGTGACTTCCTTGCCTTCCGCATAAACCGGAGCCTTAAGCGGCTTGGCTTTGGGTGCGGACGCGGGTCTCTTCTCTGCTTTCGCGTTTTCCTCCTGTGAAGCTTGCCGCGCATCTTCTTCTACACCGGGACTGACCGCTGTCCCGTTGGAGGCATCCAGAAAGCATAGCGGCGGATATAGCACGCACCACCAGTTAGCTCCCTCCCCTTCCCCTATCGTAATGAGAATCGCTTCATATTCTCCCGCCGGATAGAGAAAATTACCGTATAATTTCGTCGGAAAGTCCACTTTGCCAAACTCCACCTGAATCGGATCGCCGACTCCCTCTTTCCTTGCTCTTTCTGCAGCGATCCGCTGAATTTCAGGGAGCTTTTTCTTCAGCAATTGACGAGCCTGCGGCAGCTCCTTCAGATCCGCCACCCACTTTGTGATTTCTTGATTGACATCATCTCTGATTTTCCTTTTGAGTGCTTGATCGGTCTCGCTATCGCTGTTTGCCAAGATCCGCAGCCGAATCGCTTCCTTCGGTATCACGACCGTTTCTTCCGCTTCTTCTGCTTGACCGGGCATATATAAGCTGATGATCGTCGCCACGGATATAATCAATAGGTATATACCTGCTATTTTTTTGTTCATGTTTTTCCCCTCCTGGCCATCATTCTGTCCAAAAGGAGAAAAACCTAAACAATGAATCTCACTTTTTTTATTGTCTTTCAAACTAGGATCTTCTTAAAAAAACCATCCGGTCCTTGCCGTTGATATCCCGCTTAACTTCAACCGCCGCTTCAGGAAAGGCCTTCTGCAGCAAAGCAGCGACCGCCTCCCCTTGGCCGGCGCCGACTTCGAAACCGACGAGCGCCCGCGGCTTTAGCACTCGGGCAAGCTGCTCACTAAAACGGCGATAGATCGCAAGACCGTCCTTTCCACCGAACAGCGCGAGATGCGGTTCATGGTCGGCCACGACAGGGGAAAGCTCTTCTTTGTCGCCGATCGGAATATACGGCGGATTGGATAAAAGCACATCAAGCTTAATCCCTGCCGACGCCAGCGGTTCTAGAAGATCTCCTTGCATCCACTTCACATCCGCCTGCCATTTTTCTCCGTTCTGTTGCGCTGTCTGGAGCGCTTCCTCCGAGAGATCGACCGCATAGACATCAAGGTCAGGCCGTTCAAGCTTCATTGTAATCGCCAAAATGCCGCTCCCTGTGCCGATATCGGCCATCGTTAAAGAAGCTGTTTCAGGAAAATGCTCTTTCATCAGTCTTAGCGCATGCCAAATCAGCTCTTCTGTTTCCGGCCGCGGAATCAGCACACTCGGGTTCACATGAAAGCTTCTTCCATAAAACTCTTCCTTGCCGGTTATATATTGTACGGGGACGCCCTCTGCATGTCTTTCGACTTGCTGCCGCCACTCCGTCAGCTGTTGATTCGTTAATTCTAAATGCAAGTGAGCGAATAATTCTGAGCGCCGCATCTTCAGCACGTGCTGTAATAGAATTTCTCCCGCATTGGCATCCCGCCCGTGCTCCCTTAAAAAAGAAGAAGCCCAATGGAGGGCTTCGTATACTTTTTTAGACATCGGCTAGTCCTGCAGCTTTTCAAGCTTGGAGGATTGCTCTTCCATAATGAGCGCTTCCAATACCTCATCCAGCTTGCCTTCTAGAATTTGATCCAGCTTTTGAATGGTTAAACCGATGCGATGATCTGTCACACGGTTTTGCGGGAAATTATACGTGCGAATGCGCTCGGAGCGGTCACCTGAACCGACAGCTGATTTCCGCTGGGCATCGTATTCTGCTTGCGCTTCCTGCTGAAACTTATCATAAATGCGGGCGCGCAACACCTTCATTGCTTTTTCTTTGTTTTTAATTTGTGATTTCTCGTCCTGACAGGACACGACTATGCCTGTCGGGAGATGCGTTAAGCGCACAGCGGACATCGTCGTGTTGACACTTTGGCCGCCCGGTCCGCTTGAAGCGAATGTGTCCACCCGAATATCCTTTTCGTGAACGTCCACTTCCACATCTTCCGCTTCCGGCAAGCAAGCGACAGTGGCGGTCGATGTATGAATGCGTCCGCCTGATTCCGTCTCCGGCACGCGCTGCACCCGGTGAGCGCCGTTTTCGAACTTCATTTTTGAATAAGCGCCTTTTCCGTTTATCATAAAGATGATTTCTTTATAGCCTCCCAAGCCTGTCGGGTGCGCTTCAATCACTTCGATTTTCCAGCCTTGCGCTTCCGCATACCGGCTGTACATCCGGTACAGATCACCGGCAAACAGCGCCGCTTCATCGCCGCCGGCTGCCCCGCGAATCTCCATTATGACGTTCTTATCATCGTTCGGATCTTTCGGCACAAGGAGGCGCTTCAATTGTTCTTCATATCCCCCAAGCCGGCCTTCAAGCTCCTGGATCTCTTCTTTCACCATCTCGCGCATGTCCGCATCCAGCTTCTCTTCAAGCATCGCTTTCGCGTCCTCATATTCACCCTTCGCTTCTTTATATTCACGATATACTTGAACCGTTTCCTCAAGATCCGACTGCTCCTTCGAATAATCACGCAGCTTGGCCGGATCATTAATGATTTCGGGATCACTTAAAAGCTCATTCAATTTCTCATAGCGGTCTTCTACCGCCTGTAACCGATCAAACATGACTTCACCTCAATTTTAAGTCCATAATGTACTTTATTATATTATATCAAAAAGAAAAGCGGAAGAGCGGGTTCAGCCTCCGCTCACATAAGAAAAAGAGCCCCCGTCCTCCGGCTGGCGCAGCCGTTGGAGAGCCCTCTTTTGTCAGTGGCGATGCAATTTCACGCTTTCATGCACCAGCTAGCTGCGCTTTTTAACCTTTACATCAATCTTATAGCGCGGCAGAGCCTGAATTAACTTTTCATAGACGGCCTTTTCGTCCGATGCTTGATAACGCTCGCTCTTTCGTTCATGCACCGTCACCTGCATCCGGTCGCCATTGACCCATACGGCGCCCGGAGCATAAGGAGAATAGCGGCGGACAACATCTCTCGCCTTGTCAATATCAGTGCCCGTTGTGGGCTGCTCCGGGGACAAATCAAGAAAATTGGGATTTTGATTCGTGTTCACCGGGTCATCTTGCTTCGCTTCATCCGCCCGCGTTTCCGTTAAGCTTCCAGGGGCGAATTCTCTTCCGTCCTCATTTTCCATCCAGCTTTCATTGGATGCCTCCTTGTCGCCGCACGCACTTAATACGGCAGCGGACATGATGGCAATTAGAAACATTCGCATGAAAAAAACCTCCTCTACTCTAGATTCACCTGAATGGAGGAGGTTTATCCGAACGGTTATTGATTTTTCTCGATGAGGGCTTCTTGTTCGGACACGCCAGCGGCATGCGGCACTTCATGATGATGGCGGCAGCGCGGCTCGTAGCTTTCGGAAGCTCCTACTAAAATAACCGGATCATCGTAAGCAGCCGGCTGACCATTGATCAGCCGCTGAGTCCGGCTGGCCGGTGAACCACAGACCGCACAAACCGCCTGAAGCTTCGTCACCAGCTCCGCGGCCGCCATTAAAGCAGGCATCGGGCCAAATGGCTCGCCGCGAAAATCCTGATCCAATCCAGCCAAGATCACTCGATGTCCCCGGTCAGCTAAGGTCTGGGCGACCTGGATAATCTTCTCGTCAAAAAACTGCGCTTCATCAATGGCTACAATATCTACATCGTCTGTAACTTCTGTTAAAATTGTCTCCGCCTTGCTCACTGGCTGAGCAATGACAGAAGATCCATTATGGGAAACAACCGATTTTTCACTGTAGCGGTTATCGATCTCCGGTTTAAAGACCATGATCATTTGTTTGGCAAATTGCGCCCGTCGGACACGGCGGATCAGCTCTTCTGACTTCCCAGAGAACATGCTGCCGCAAATTACTTCCAACCATCCGGTTTGTTTCATCACATACATGGAAAAAGCCTCACTTTCACAACTCATTAAAGGTGGGGTATCCTATTGGGAATATAAAAAACAGGCAAGCAGTTAATCATTAACTCCTTGCCTGTTCTTTTATTTTTAATTATTTCTTCAAGCCGTATTTTTTGTTGAAGCGATCAACACGTCCGCCTGCATCAGCGAATTTTTGACGGCCTGTGTAGAATGGATGGCATTCAGAGCAAACTTCCACTCTGATGTCCTCTTTGATAGAACCAGTTTTAAATTCGTTTCCGCATGCGCATTTTACTGTCGCTTTCTTGTAATCTGGATGAATTCCTGCTTTCATTCTTGTCATCTCCTTCCGCCCTGAATCATCTGAAACAGAGTAAGTCTATAAGAAGTACAGCTTAAAACCACCGCACTCAGTTGCTAAACACACTGACAACATTATAACAAGCCTTCCTGCAAAAATCAATTAAGAATTACAAAATTCGTTTGGATGTTCCATTCGCTTTAATGTCACTTAAAAGAAGCTTGATGAAGTCGGCATTAGTCTTCGTTTGCCTTAGCTTGCGAAGAAATTTCTCGGAAAGATCCGGTGAATCGGACATCGTTTTGCGGATGGACCAGATCATATCCAACTGACTTTTCTCCATCAACAATTCTTCTTTGCGCGTACCGGAGCGCTTAATGTCGATGGCAGGGAAAATCCGGCGTTCAGCGAGAGAGCGGTCCAGATGAAGCTCCATGTTTCCGGTTCCTTTAAACTCTTCATAAATAACATCGTCCATCCGGGAGCCCGTATCAACGAGAGCAGTCGCTAGAATGGTTAAGCTGCCCCCTTCTTCAATATTGCGGGCCGCACCGAAGAAGCGCTTCGGGCGGTGAAAAGCGGCTGGGTCAATCCCGCCTGACAGCGTCCGGCCGCTTGGCGGGATCACTAGATTGTACGCTCGCGCAAGCCGTGTAATGCTGTCCATTAAAATAACCACGTCCCGCTTATGCTCCACCAAGCGCATGGCCCGCTCAAGCACCAGCTCGGCCACTTTAATATGGTTCTCAGGCACTTCATCAAATGTGGAGCTGACCACCTCCGCTTGCACCGAACGTTCAATATCCGTCACTTCTTCCGGACGCTCATCGATTAAAAGAACAATCAGCTCAGCATTCGGATGATTGGAGGAAATGGCGTTAGCCACTTCCTTCAGCAGCATAGTTTTACCAGCTTTGGGCGGCGCGACAATTAATCCCCGCTGGCCAAAGCCTACCGGAGCAATTAAGTCCATAATGCGCGTGGAAAGATTTTTTGGATTGGTTTCAAGCAGAATTTGGCGATCCGGATATAAAGGAGTCAATGCTGGGAAGTGTACACGTTCTTTCGCCGATTCCGGATCATCCCCGTTCACGGCTTCGACATGAAGGAGGCCGTAATAGCGTTCGTTTTCCTTTGGAGGCCGGACTTTTCCGGATACTTTATCACCGTTTCTTAAATCAAACCGGCGAATCTGCGACGCGGAAATATAGATGTCCTCAGAGCTTGGCGAATAATTGATCGGCCGCAAAAAGCCGAAGCCTTCCGATTGAATAATTTCCAGAACGCCTTCCATAAAGAAATAGCCCTGCTCCTCTGCGCGCGCTTTCAAAATAGCGAATATCAGTTCTTTTTTCGTCAGTTTGCTGTAGTATGAAATTTTGAATTTCCGTGCTAGCTCATAAAGCTCTTTCAGCTTTAAATTTTCTAAATAAGAAATAGTTAATTCTTCCATATTGGCACCACACTTTAATTTAATTCTCCCCTATGTAAATAAGCGAGCTAATCATAAAGAAGATAAAAACATACCTATTTTAACTGTTAGGGATTATTGAATCAATAAGTAAATTGTAAAAGGAAGGAAAAGTTATCTTGCCTGTGCGGTTGCAAGCATAGTCTATGCAGCAGTAATAGTGGGTTAAATAAAAAGTAAACAGCGGGAAACAGGCCCGTTATAAGAGCCCGTTCAGCCGCTGCCTGATTGCTTAGTCAGTCGCTCATTAAGGCTTAATCACTAGGTTCGGCTTCTTGCTCAAGCTGTGACGTCCATCGACAAAGCGCACTGTTCCGGATTTAGCCCGCATCACAATGGAGTGGGTTTCTCCATAGGTGCCCTTAAATTGAACACCGCGCATTAATTCGCCGTCTGTGACGCCGGTAGCTGCGAAGATCGCATCATCTCCGCGAACGAGATCTTCCATGAGAAGAACTTTCTTCACGTCGATTCCCATTTTTTCGCAGCGCTTCAGTTCAGCATCATTTTGCGGCAGTAGGCGTCCTTGGATTTCTCCACCCAGGCATTTCAGCGCTACGGCTGCGATAACCCCTTCTGGAGCTCCGCCGGAACCGAATAAAATATCTACGCCTGTGTGATCGAACGCTGTGTTGATCGCACCTGCTACGTCACCATCATTGATTAATTTAATGCGGGCGCCTGCTTCGCGCAGCTGCGAAATGATTTCTTCGTGGCGCGGACGATTCAAGACGGTTGCTACCACGTCTTCAATGTTTTTATTTTTCGCTTTGGCTACCGCTTTTAAGTTATCCAGCACCGAAGCGTTAATGTCAACCTGTCCAACAGCTTCAGGACCTACCGCGATCTTTTCCATATACATATCCGGCGCATGCAGAAGGTTGCCATGGTCTGCTACGGCCAATACAGCCAGCGCATTCCAGCCTCCAGATGCCACTATGTTCGTTCCTTCCAGGGGATCAACCGCCACGTCCACTCTTGGGCCGTAGCCTGTTCCGAGCTTTTCTCCGATGTAAAGCATTGGCGCCTCGTCCATTTCACCTTCTCCGATCACCACTGTTCCTTTCATCGGAATGGTGTCGAATACATCGCGCATGGCGGATGTTGCCGCGTCGTCAGCTTCCATTTTTTTGCCTCGTCCCATCCAGCGTGCAGAAGCTAATGCTGCGGCCTCCGTTACACGGACAAGCTCCATTGATAAACTTCTTTCCATTTTTGTTTTTCCTCCTGTATTACAGCTGCAGATTTTAATCCGTATGTCACAATCAACATATTTATTGTAACACATTTAGCTGAAAGTGCGGAGAAGAAATATTTAGCTTTTTATTTGTTCCAGCTCTTCCTTCGAAAGTTCTTCCCGCCAAAGCTCTGCTCCGAGGGCGCTCAGCTTTTCAACGAGATGGCTGTATCCCCTGTCAATATGCTCAAGCCCTGTCACTTCCGTAGTTCCTTCGGCCATCAGTCCGGCGATTACGAGAGCGGCTCCCGCCCGCAAATCACTCGCTCTCACCTTGGCACCACGCAGCTGTACAGGACCGTTTATCACCGCGGATCTGCCCTCTACTTTCATATTGGCGTTCATCCTCCGCAATTCATCAATATGTTTGAAGCGAGCTGAATAGATCGTATCGGTCACGACTGCAGATCCTTCCGCTTTCGTTAATACAGCGGTAAAAGGCTGCTGCAAATCTGTTGGAAACCCGGGGTACACAAGTGTTTTAATATCCACTGCTTTCAGTTTTTCCGCCTTGCCGATATAGATTTGATCATCCCCTGCTTCCACCGGCACATTCATTTCACGAAGCTTGGCCGTTAAGGACTCCAGGTGAAGCGGAATAACATTGTCCACCACGATCCCATCGCCAACTGCTGCTGCAAGAATCATGAAGGTTCCCGCTTCTATGCGGTCGGGGATAATCGTATGGCGGCAGCCGTCTAGGTGATCCACACCTTCAATGCGGATGACATCCGTTCCGGCTCCTTTAATTTTTGCTCCCATATTGTTGAGCAATGTGGCAACATCAATAATTTCGGGCTCCTTGGCCGCATTTTCAATAACGGTTCGGCCTTTGGCCTTGACAGCCGCCAGCATGATATTGATTGTTGCGCCCACGCTGACCACGTCAAGATATATCCTAGCTCCGCGCAGCTCTTTCGCCCGCAAATAAATAGCACCTTGTTCGTTGGTCACTTCTGCTCCAAGCGCTTCAAACCCTTTAATATGCTGATCGATAGGACGCGGCCCTAAGTGGCAGCCGCCGGGCAGCCCAATGACCGCTTTCTTGAACTTTCCAAGCATCGCTCCCATTAAATAATAGGAAGCGCGCAGCTTTTTCACTTTTCCGTTTGGAAGCGGCATCGCGATCATATTGGCAGGATCGACTCTCATCTTGCCATGCTGAAAAGTGATGTCGCCGCCGATCTCCTCGAGCAATCCTTTCAGCATATGAATATCAGAAATGTCCGGCAGCCCTTCAATTGTGACGGGAGACTCCGCCAAAATCGTCGCTGGAACGAGGGCGACAGCACTATTCTTCGCCCCGTCCACCCGAATCGTCCCTTTCAGCGGATGTCCTCCTACAATTTTCAGCTTTTCCATATTTGACTCCCTTCTTTCACGCACTGACTAAGCATCGAAAAGGAATAATACCCAGATGTTTTACAGCCAATTTAATATTTATTAGTTTATCCCATACGAGGTAAATCATGTATGAGGAAATGGCCTTATTATTTGGCTTTTCGATTTTCCCAGTCAGCAAGAAACGCGTCAATTCCTTTATCTGTAAGTGGATGTTGGAATAGTTGCTTTAATACTTTAAACGGTACAGTGGCAATATGTGCACCGCGCAATGATGCCTCTGTAACATGCTGCGGATGACGGATGGAAGCCGCAATAATTTCGGTTGGAATGTCATGGATAGCGAAGATGGAGGCGATTTGTTCCACTAGCTCTAATCCGTCGGCGCCGATATCATCCAAGCGGCCTAAAAACGGAGAGACATATGTAGCACCTGCCCGAGCAGCTAATAGCGCCTGATTAGCGCTGAAAATTAATGTCACATTCGTTTTAATGTTTTCCTTAGAAAAAACAGCAACCGCCTTTAATCCCTCCGGCGTCATCGGCACTTTGACGGTGATGTTCGGAGCGATTTGCGCCAGCTCACGCCCTTCCTTGATCATTCCTTCCGCATCAAGGGAAATCACCTCGGCGCTGACTGAATCACTGACTAAATCTGTGATCTCGCGCAGGCGGTCATGAAATGGAACCGTCTCTTTCGCTACAAGGGACGGGTTCGTTGTTACCCCTGAAAGAATTCCCCATGAATGTGCTTCTTTGATCTCTTCCATATTAGCTGTATCGATAAAAAACTTCATATGTCATCGCTCCTTTTATCCGATCTGCCCGCAAGCCAGGCAGTCCGCTTTATTATATTTTTGATCAGAAAAATATGCACGGAAACCGCCTTACAGAAATAAGGCGGTTTCCTCTATCCATTCAGCTATTGGCAACTGTTACGCTTTTCCTGAAGAACCGAATTCGCGCATTTTTCCTTTTACGGTTTCTTTAATGGTTTCGCGTGCAGGTCCTAAGTATTTGCGCGGGTCATAAAGATCCGGCTTGTCCGCTAATACTTGGCGAACGGTCTTTGCTGAAGCGATTTGGTTTTCTGTGTTGACGTTAATTTTCGCTGTTCCTAAAGAAATGGCCCGCTGAATATCCTTCGTTGGAATACCTGTTCCGCCGTGAAGCACGAGAGGAACGCCTGTAAGTTTCATCACTTCTTCCATGCGGTCAAAGCCAAGATTTGGCTCCCCTTTGTATGGACCGTGGACGGAGCCCAATGCAGGTGCAAAGCAATCTACCCCTGTTTCGCGCACGAGGCGGTCGCATTCTTCCGGAATAGCGTACATCGCTTCCGCATCGTCCACGATAAGATCATCTTCCTGGCCGCCGATGCGTCCAAGCTCAGCTTCAACAGATACTCCATGAATATGAGCAAGCTCTACGACCTTCTTCGTCAATTCAATATTGTGATCTAACGGATGATGAGACCCGTCGATCATCACGGAAGTAAACCCTGCTTGTATGGCTTTTGCGCACATTTCAAAGCTGGAGCCATGGTCTAAGTGAATCGCCACTGGCACAGTTACTTTATATTCTTCCATCAAAGCTTTCACCATTTCAACAACCAGTTTAAATCCGCCCATGTAGCGGCCGGCGCCTTCAGATACTCCGAGAATGACGGGTGATTTTTCTTCCTCTGCCGCTTGCAAAATCGCTTGTGTAAACTCAAGATTGTTTAAGTTAAATTGTCCTACAGCGTATTTTTCTTCTTTTGCTTTGTTCAGCATGTCTGTCATGGAAACTAAAGGCATAAATTTTTCCTCCTTGATCACTTCGTAAGTGTATAAACGTCTTTCCTGCAAATCAATTTACACTTGTATCATATCAAAACAAGCCGATCTTTACCAATCGAAAAGACAAAAAAAGCCCATGGCGCTTTCCTTTTAATTGGTGATATAATGCTTGACTGTCTCCCGAATATCATCAATATCAAAAGGCTTCGCAAAATGCGTTAACGCGCCGAGGTTTCTCGCCTCCTGAATCATATCTAATTCTCCGTAAGCGGTCATAATAATCACGCGAATATCGCTGTTTTTTTGCTTCATTCTTTTTAAAATTTCTATTCCATCCATTCCCGGAATCTTCATATCCAAAAGCACTAAATCCGGCGAATGTTCATCGGCAAGCTCCAGCGCCTTGACACCGTTAGCGGCCTGATAGGTTTCATATCCTTCCTTTTGCAGCACTTCATTCAATAAAATGCGAATGCCAAATTGGTCATCCACGATCAGAATTTTTCCACTCACGTTATACCCCCCTGCCAATGACTATATTTTTTATTTCTTGTTCCTTCTCTGGAATTCCTGCTAATTCGGCCAATTAATTTCACAAGTCTACTTGTTCTTTGATCCCGCAAACAAAGAGCGATATAATGAAGGCCGAAAAGGAGTGAAGCTCGTTGTTGAAAATGTTTACTACTCAGTTAAACGGACTGTTTCAGCGAATTGCCGACAAAGAAGCGGAAACGGTGGAGGATGGCGCACGCCTGCTGGCGCAAGCTGCGATAGGTGAGGGTGCGATTTATATAAAGGGTTTTCGGGAAATGAAAGCCGTGGAAGCAGAGGCGCTTGAGGGAGCGGAGCCGCTTCCTCATGCTAAGGAGCTTTCCGATATCAGCGCGTTAACCGCTGTGGATCGCGCGGTGCTTGTTACTCGTTTTGCTCATGATGAACAAGCCATCGCCGTTGCTAAGGCTTTGCAGGAAAAGCATGTGCCTTTTGTGGCCATTGCCGGCGCAGCCGCGTCCGATCAAGAATCGCTGGCCGATATCGCCGATTTCTTCATTGACACCCACTTAATAAAAGGGCTCATTCCTGATGAAAGCGGCGGGCGCACCGGCTTTTCCTCGGGCATGGCCGGACTTTATATTTACTTTTTACTGAAGATCACTATGGATGAAATTTTGCTGGACAATGAAGAACTGCCAGAAATGGGATGATTCCGGGCGGATTTCTTTCGTTTTCGGGTGGACCTTGTTAATTTCCGGGCGGAGCAGCCGGAAATACGGTCAGAAGCCATGAAAAATCCCCTTGAAGCATGTGCTTCAAGGGGATTTTCGTCGTTATTTCAACGAAGCTTCAATAAAGTCACGGAACAGCGGCTGCGGGCGCGTTGGACGAGAAGCGAATTCTGGATGGAATTGAGCCGCGACGAACCAAGGATGATCCGCCAGCTCCACAATTTCCACCAGGCGTCCATCCGGACTTGTTCCGGAGAAGATAAAACCTTTCTTCTCCATCATTTCGCGGAATTCATTATTGAATTCGTAGCGGTGGCGGTGGCGCTCATACACCACTTCATCATTATAGGCCGCAAATGCCTTTGTGCCTTTTTGCAGCTTGCATGGATACAAGCCGAGGCGAAGCGTTCCGCCGAGATCTTCAATATCCTTTTGTTCAGGCAGAAGATCGATTATTGGATAAGGCGTGTTTGCATCAATTTCAGAAGAGTGCGCTCCTTCTAAACGAAGCACATTTCTGGCGTATTCAATAGAAGCAAGCTGCATGCCTAAGCAAATACCGAAAAACGGCACCTTGTTTTCACGGGCATACCTAATAGCTTCCATTTTTCCCTCGATGCCGCGGTCTCCGAATCCGCCCGGCACTAAAATACCTGACGCATCTTTCAAACGCTCTTCGACATTGTCTGCTGTAATCTCAGCAGAGTTCACCCAGTCAATTTCAATATCAGCATCAAATGTATAGCCGGCATGCTTCAATGCTTCCACGACAGAAATGTAAGCATCTTGAAGCTCCACGTATTTACCGACAAGGGCAATTTTTGTTTTGCGGGACAGATTGCGGACTTTCTCTACAAGCGCCTTCCATTCCGTCATTTCCGCATCATGGCATTGCAGCTTTAAATGACGGCAAACTAAATCGTCCATTTTTTGGTCTTGCAGGGATAACGGCACCGCATAAAGCGTATCCGCATCCAATGCCTCAATAACGGCTTCCGGCTCAATATCACAGAATAAAGCCAGCTTTTCTTTCATCTCCTGAGAGACCGGCATTTCTGTGCGGACGACGATAATATTCGGCTGGATTCCCAGACTGCGCAGTTCTTTCACGCTATGCTGCGTTGGCTTTGTTTTCATTTCGCCCGCCGCTTTTAAATACGGAATGAGCGTACAATGAATGTACATGACATTATCATGTCCGATATCGCTTTTAATTTGGCGAATTGCTTCCAGGAAAGGCAGTGATTCAATATCTCCCACTGTTCCTCCAATTTCAGTGATAACGACATCAGCCTTTGTTTCTTTGCCTGCGCGCATCACACGCTCTTTAATTTCATTTGTGATGTGCGGGATGACCTGCACCGTTCCGCCTAAATATTCCCCGCGGCGTTCCTTGCGCAAAACCGTCGAGTAAATTTTTCCTGTCGTCACGTTGCTGTATTTAGACAGATTAATATCAATAAAGCGCTCATAATGGCCTAAGTCTAAATCGGTTTCCGCTCCATCTTCCGTCACAAACACCTCTCCATGCTGATAAGGACTCATCGTTCCCGGATCGACGTTGATGTACGGATCGAATTTCTGAATGGTTACCTTTAGCCCGCGGTTTTTCAGCAAGCGGCCAAGAGAAGCTGCTGTAATTCCTTTTCCTAAAGAAGAAACAACTCCGCCTGTTACAAAAATATATTTAGTCAATTTGAAAAGCCCCCTTCAATCTATTATTTCTAGAATGCACTTATTTCATGGCATACATGTAGCCGGGGCTTAAAAATACAAAAACGCCCCGTTTACTTAAAATAAGTAAAGGGAGCGTTATAAACGTAAACATCATCTCTTTAAGAGCCCAAATAAAATACTACAATTTGGGCTAAAATAAGTCAAGAAGAGATTTCATTTCTTTATTTTTGCTCTTTTTCTTCATCCTCATCGAGATCATAATCATCTTCTGTCACTAAATCGCCGTCAAATTCTTCCTCTTCTTCATCAAACTCGTCAATGTCTTCGTCTTCATCAAGATCCAATTCATCATTCAATTCATCGATGTCGCCCACATCAAAATCGAGCTCTTCGTCCGCTTCATCCACATCTTCTTCAAATTCCGGCTCTTCTTTCGGCGCTTTTTTCGTCTTTTTCTTTTTGGACTTTACCGTCGGCACGACTTCTTCTTCCAGCTGATCAATCGGATACCACTTTCGAAGCCCCCAGCGGCTCTCGTCCAGAACAATAAATCTGCCGTCAATATTAAGATCTGTATAAAACTGAGCCATGCGCTGCTTCAGTTCCGCATCACTCAGTTCCATGAACTGCTGGATTCGTTCAAGAAGCTCTTGAAACGCAAGGGGCTGTTTTTGCTCCTTGAAAATGGCATAAGCCACTTCAATTAAGGACATTTCTCTTCTGTCTTCTTTAGACAACTGCTTTAAATTCACATCCGCACTTCCCTTCTCTATTTGCACACTCTATTGAAGTGAAAAAGGTCATATTTTTCATTATAAACAAAACTGCTTTCAATATGCCAGACTTTCGTTAGGATTCATTCACTTTTTCTTCTGAAGCTCCTTTGCCGGCGGTGCCGCCGGGCATCCTTTCTTTATTAATTTCTGTGTACGCTTTATAAAATAAGTATAAAGAAAAAAGGATGAAGGGGATGGAGCCAAGGTACCGGTCATAAAGCCAAATGGATATAACCGTACCAGCCATTAGTAAAAAATAGCTCTTTATCTGCTTCACCTTCCCACACCCCTTTCATCCATTCGTTCTTTCATTTTAAACGGTTTTGAATCTATTATAAAAGAAAATCTTCGGAATAATGTAAAGAAATTGTGCAAGCCAACGTTTATTGTATCTTTTTTTCCTATTTCCAGCCGATTCAACCGCTTTTTCAGAAAAAAAAGCGGCCGCAAAAGAATAAATGCCTTCTTTTCGGCCCGCTCTGATTACATATTTCTTCTGTATTGTCCTCCGACCTCGTAAAGGGCCTTCGTAATTTGGCCCAAACTTGCCACTTTCACACAGCTCATCAGCTCAGCAAACAAATTGCCTCCGTTCACAGCCGTTTCCTTCAAACGCTGAATCGCTTTGTCGCATTCCTTTTTATGCTTTTCTTGAAATTTACGCAAATGAGCGATTTGCTGTTCTTTCTCTTCCGTTGTTGCGCGGGCGAGTTCCATATTATTGATCTCTTCTTCAGTCGGGGGATTGGGATTCAAATACGTATTTACACCGATGATGGGCAATTCCCCCGAGTGCTTAAGCATTTCATAATGCATCGATTCCTCTTGAATTTTCCCTCGCTGATACTGTGTCTCCATCGCCCCCAGCACTCCGCCGCGGTCATTGATCTTTTCAAATTCCTCCAGTACGGCCTTCTCCACTAAGTCGGTCAGCTCCTCCACTATAAATGAACCTTGAAGCGGATTTTCACTCTTCGATAAACCATGCTCCTTCGTAATAATCAGCTGAATCGCCATCGCCCGGCGGACGGATTCTTCCGTCGGAGTGGTGATCGCTTCATCGTAGGCATTCGTGTGGAGTGAGTTGCAGTGATCTTGAAGCGCCATCAGCGCCTGAAGCGTTGTGCGAATATCATTGAAATCAATTTCCTGCGCATGCAGAGAACGGCCGGAGGTTTGCACGTGATATTTTAATTTCTGCGAGCGCTCGTTGGCCCCGTATTTATCGCGCATGACCGCCGCCCAAATGCGGCGCGCCACGCGGCCGATCACCGTATACTCCGGATCGAGCCCATTGGAAAAGAAAAACGACAGATTCGGAGCGAAAGCGTTTATGTCCATCCCGCGGCTTAAATAATATTCCACATAAGTAAACCCGTTCGCCAAGGTAAACGCCAGCTGTGAAATCGGATTGGCTCCCGCTTCCGCAATGTGATATCCCGAGATGGATACCGAATAATAATTGCGGACAGAATGGTCAATAAAGTACTGCTGAATATCCCCCATGAGGCGCAAAGCAAATTCAGTGGAGAAGATGCATGTGTTTTGCCCCTGGTCTTCCTTCAGAATATCAGCCTGCACCGTGCCGCGCACCGTCTGCAGCGTACGGGCCCGCACGTCAGCTGTTTCTTCAGCAGTGAGAGCTCGGCCCAGCTCCTCCTCCTTCGCCTTCACCTGCTGATCAATCGCTGTGTTCATAAACATCGCTAAAATAATCGGCGCCGGTCCATTAATGGTCATCGAAACAGAGGTGGAAGGGTGGCACAGATCAAAGCCCCTGTAAAGCTTCTTCATATCCTCCAAGGTACAAACACTGACTCCGCTTTCGCCTACTTTGCCGTAAATGTCCGGGCGATGGTCCGGATCCTCGCCATACAAGGTGACAGAATCAAAGGCAGTGCTTAAACGCTTAGCGGTCTCATCCTTTGATAAATAATGGAAGCGCCGGTTCGTTCGTTCAGGTGTGCCCTCCCCGGCAAATTGCCGCTTCGGATCCTCCCCTTTTCGTTTAAATGGAAACACCCCTGCTGTAAACGGAAAGGCTCCCGGCACATTTTCTTTATAAACCCAGCGGAGAATTTCTCCGTAATCAGCAAATTTCGGCAGCACTACTTTTGGAATAGCCAAACCGGATAGGCTCGTTGCCGTAAGCTCCGTGACGATTTCTTTATCTCGGACTTTCGTCACCAGCTCCTTGCCGCTATATTTCTTTTTCAATGCCGGCCACTCTTGCAGGATTCGCTTGGATTCGGGAGTCAGCTGCTCTTCAGCCGCTGCTTTTAATGATTCGAGCACCTCAAGGACCTCTTCGCTAGCCGCTTGCGCCCGCGCTTCTTCCAGCGTCCCTTCGAGCTGAAACAGGCGGCGGGCTGCGTTCACTTGCTCCTCTGACCGCTTATGATAATTCCGCACGGTCTCAGCAATTTCCCGCAAATAATAGCGGCGCTCATTAGGAATGATCACATGTTGCTTAACCGCTTCTCCCTTTTCGCGGTAGGAGGTCGCCCAATCCGTCTGCTTTTTGTCATTGATCGCCGCCACCAGTGCGGCAAACAGCGTATTCGTGCCTTTGTCATTAAATTGACTGGCGATCGTTCCATAAACCGGCATTTCCTCCAGCGGACGGTCAAACAAAAGGCGGCTGCGCTGATATTGCTTTTGCACTTGCCGCTTGGCATCTTCTGACCCTTTCCTTTCAAACTTGTTGATGACGATCAAATCAGCAAAGTCGATCATGTCAATTTTCTCAAGCTGGGAGGGAGCGCCAAACTCACTCGTCATCACATACATTGACACATCGGCGATATCCGCAATCTCGGCATCCCCCTGGCCAATCCCGCTCGTTTCCACCATAATCAAATCATAGCGCGCGGCTTGCACCGCCCGAATGGCATCTTTTACGGCCAGTGAAAGCTCCGATCGGGCATTTCTTGTAGCCAGGCTCCTCATAAACACCCGCTCATTGAAAATCGCATTCATGCGGATGCGGTCACCGAGCAATGCGCCGCCGGTTTTCTGCTTCGTCGGATCAACCGAAAGAACGGCGATTTTTTTATCCGGAAATTCATTCAGAAAGCGGCGGACCAGCTCATCTGTCAGGGAGCTCTTCCCAGCGCCCCCTGTCCCTGTAATGCCGATGACCGGAGCCTTGCCGCTCATCGCCTCCATCTGGTCAAACAGCTCCCTGGCCGCAGATTGCTCGTCATTATCCGCTCGCATTTGTTCTTCCGCAAGCGTGATGAACTTAGCTATAGCAGGAATCTCTCCCCGGGACAGCTTCTCCAGCTGATCCTCGAGGGAATACGTCAGCGGAGAGAAATCACAGGCTTCAAGCATGCGATTTATCATCCCCTGCAGCCCGTAGCGGCGGCCGTCCTCCGGAGAAAAGATCCCAGCGATTCCATACTCATGAAGCTCCTGTATTTCCCGAGGAATAATAACTCCGCCCCCGCCGCCAAATACCCGAATATACCCGCAGCCTTTCTCTTTCAGTAAATCATATATATATTTAAAGTATTCCATGTGCCCGCCTTGATAGGAGGAAACCGCAATCCCCTGGACATCCTCTTGAATGGCAGCGCTTACAACTTCTTCAACCGAGCGATTATGCCCTAAATGAATCACTTCCGCTCCACTCGCCTGCAAAATCCGGCGCATGATATTGATCGAGGCATCATGCCCATCAAAAAGACTCGAAGCGGTGACAAAGCGGACCGGATGCTTCGGTTTATAAATTTCCCCTGTTTGACTCATGCATGTTCCCCCTTAATTCTCGGATTGAAAGCCGTTAATCCCGGAAAAAAGCAACTTCGTCTGCAAGTCAATATAGTCATCAATCGTAAATGATTTTCTTAAACTCCAGCGGCGAAATCCCCACATCTGCCCTTGAACGAATATATTGTGCGCCAGCATATGAATCGTCTGCTCATCCATAGCCAGCTCCTTATTTTCCGCGCACCGCCGAATCAGCTTTTCAAACATACCGACCATTTCCATCTCTTTTTGCAGCACATAAGGAAGCGCATCTTTAGAAAGCGACTTAGCTTCCTGATACATTACAAGCACCTCATCCTGCATCTCATCGACCACCTTGAAATAATAGGAGACACCTAATTTCAAGCTGTCCAGTGTACCGGCCTCCAAGTCCATTCTTTGCAGCCGGTCTTTCACCTGATCGTAAATACTGTCACACACCAGGTAAAGAATATCTTCCTTCGTCCGGATATACTCATATAACGTGCCAATGCTGAATCCCGAAGCCCTCGCTATCTCTCGGGTTGTCGTCCGGTGAAAGCCTTTCTGCTTAAAAAGCTGGACCGCTCCTCTGATCATTTCAGCCCGCCTTTTTGCAATTAATTGCTCATCTTTCACAGATGCATGAACCTTCCTCTTATTGTGATTCACCTCTATCGACCGCCTTTTTTAAAACCGCAAGATGCGGAGAGAAGAAACGCTCCCTCTTCCTTCTCTGCCTATAAAACTTTGTATGGTCCTTCTTCGGCTTTCTTGCTGTTTTGCCGCTTTTCTTTACCCCTGCAAGCAAGAGCCCTTATCTCCCCCCTTCAAGAGTGGAGCGGGGGATAAAGGCACCTTAAAAGCCCGAGTCGTTCAAGACTGCAGGATGCATGTGACAAAGGCATCGCAGCAGAACGCTGCGGCCATAGCCTTTGTTCTTCTTATCAGCAGCGGGGTGAATGACAAACCCCACCGCTTGAAGATTTTTTTTATTTAGTTAGCATTCTGGAGATCACGAGACGCTGAATTTCTTGGGTGCCCTCGTAGATTTGAGTGATCTTGGCATCACGCATATAGCGCTCGACCGGATAGTCCTTCGTATAGCCGTAGCCGCCAAAGATTTGTACGGCTTCTGTTGTCACTTTCATGGCGGTGTCGCCGGCCATCAGTTTGGACATAGCCGATTCTTTGCCGTACGGCATGCCTTGTGATTCCAGCCATGCCGCTTGATATGTCAGCAAGCGGGAGGCTTCGATCGCTGTAGCCATGTCAGCCAGCTTAAACGAAATGCCTTGATTAGCTGCGATGGGCTTGCCGAATTGCTTTCTTTCCTTCGCATAATCAACGGCTGCGTCAAGGGCCCCTTGAGCAATGCCGACCGCTTGAGCGGCAATTCCATTTCGGCCGCCGTCTAACGTCATCATCGCCACTTTAAAGCCGTCACCTTCTTCTCCCAGCACGTTCTCTTTGGGCACGCGGCAATCTTCAAATATAATCTCCGTTGTCGGGGAGGAACGAATGCCGAGCTTCTTTTCTTTTTTGCCGACGGAAAATCCCGGGAAATCCTTTTCAACGATAAAAGCGGTCGTTCCGCGGTGCTTCGATGCTGGATCAGTCAAGGCAAATACGATGTAAATATCCGCAATGCCGCCGTTCGTAATGAAGATTTTGGAACCGTTTAAAATATATTCGTCCCCTTCCAAGCGAGCCATTGTCTTCATGCTGCCCGCATCTGAACCGGACCCGGGCTCCGTTAAGCCGTATGCGCCCATTTTCTCCCCCTGCGCCATCGGCTTTAAATATGTTTGTTTTTGCTCTTCTGTACCGAATTTGTAGACAGGCCAGCCCGCTAAAGAGGTGTGAGCCGATAAGGTAACCCCCGTGGAAGCACAGATGCGCGATAATTCTTCCACTGCAATGCAGTAAGCTAAATAATCGCTGCCGATGCCGCCGTACTCTTCCGGCCACGGGATACCGGTCAAGCCAAGATCGGCCATTTTCCGGAACAGCTCTGGATCAAAACGTTCTTCTTCATCCCGTTCTGCCGCTGTCGGCTCTACTTCGTTTTTGGCAAAGTCACGCACCATCTTGCGTATCATTTCGTGTTCTTCTGATAATTGGAAGTTCATTTCATTTCCCCCGCCCTTTTGAATTCAATAAATGTTTGCTGATCACAAGCTTCTGGATTTCACTTGTACCTTCATAAATTTCCGTTACCTTTGCATCTCTCAAATAGCGTTCCACTGCGTAATCCTTCGTGTAGCCGTAGCCGCCATGCACTTGAAGCGCTTCGATCGACGTTTCTACCGCAGTTTTAGAGGCGAAGAGCTTGGCCATGGAAGCTTCCTTGCTGCATGGCAATCCTTGAGCGCGCATACTGGCAGCCCGGTACACGAGCAGCCTCGCAGCCTCCACATTTGCGGCCATGTCGGCCAGCTTAAAAGCAATCCCTTGCTGAGCGGCAATCGGTTTGCCGAACTGCCGGCGTTCCCTCGCATACTGAACGGCTTCTGTAAATGCTGCTTCAGCGATGCCTAATGACTGAGCGGCAATGCCGATTCGGCCGGTGTCTAAGTTGGCCAGGGCTATTTTAAAACCCTCTCCTTCTCTCCCAAGCAGGTTCTCAGCCGGGACTTTCATATCTTCAAATGTCAGCTGAACGGTTCTTGATCCATGCAGTCCCATCTTCTTTTCGTCCTTGCCGACCAAAAATCCAGGCGTATTCTTTTCAACAATAAAAGCGGAAATCCCTTTGCTTCCCGCTTCTGGATCAGTGGAAGCAAAAACAATATATGTATCCGCTTCTCCCCCGTTGGTAATAAATACTTTAGAGCCGTTGACAATATACTGATTCCCTTTTTTAAGCGCCCGCGTCTTCAAGCCAGCCGCATCCGAACCGGCACCGGGCTCAGTCAAACAGAATGCTCCCAAATATTCGCCTGCTGCCAGTTTGGGCACGTACTTTTGCTTTTGCTGCTCTGTTCCGAAGTAAAGAATCGGATTTGTGCCCACGGACGTATGAACGGACAAAATCACGCCGATGGTGGCGCTCACCTTCGATAACTCATGAATGGCCATAATATAAGAAACAAAGTCCATCCCACTGCCGCCGTATGCTTGCGGCACCGTGATCCCCAACAGACCGAGATTTGCCATCTTGTCTAGGATCTCGCGGGGAAATACCCCCTCTTCCATGCGCTCAATCCGCGGGCTGATCTCCGCTCTAGCAAAATCCCTCACTATTTTCCTCATCATTTCTTGCTCTTCTGTCAAACGCCATTCCATGATTGATCCCCCCTGTTGTTCCCTGCTCTTATTCGTAACGGTAGAAGCCGCGGCCGGACTTTCTTCCGAGCCACCCCGCCTTTACATACTTTCTTAGCAGCGGGCAGGGGCGATATTTATCATCGCCGAATCCGTCATGCAGAATTTCCATGATATAGAGGCATGTATCAAGACCGATAAAGTCAGCCAGCGTTAACGGCCCCATCGGATGATTCATCCCCAGCTTCATGACTTCATCAATCGCCTCTTTCGTCGCCACCCCTTCATACAAGGTATAAACGGCTTCGTTGATCATCGGCATTAAGATGCGGTTGGAGACAAATCCCGGAAAATCATTGACTTCCACTGGCACCTTGCCGAGCGTATGAGTGATCTGTTCAATGGTTTTGTACACTTCATCCGCCGTTGCCAGCCCGCGGATAATCTCCACCAGCTTCATGACCGGCACAGGGTTCATGAAATGCATGCCGATCACTTGTTCAGGCCGATTCGTTGCCGCCGCAATTTCTGTAATAGGCAGAGAAGAAGTATTGGAAGCTAATATGGCATGATCCGGCGCAAAATCATCCAGCTGGGCAAAAATCTGACGCTTAACCTCCATGTTTTCAACCGCTGCTTCGATTACAAGCTCGACCTCCTTGGCATCTTGCAGATCCGTCGAGCGGACAATACGGCCCAGCACTTCTTCCTTCTCCCTTTCCGTCATGCGCCCCTTCTCTACTTGACGGGATAAATTCCTTTGAATCACTTCCAGTCCCCGCTCCAAATGTTTATCCTTTACATCATTTAACACCAGCTCGTAGCCGGCTTGTGCACAAACCTGTGCGATGCCGGAGCCCATCTGTCCGGCGCCGATGACCATAATCTTTTTGACTTTCATCCTTTCCCCTCCGCCCTTCATTATTTGTTCGTACCGTTCTCCTCCGCTTAGAAGCTGTTATCCCTGCACTTCAATCATAATGGCATCCCCTTGGCCGCCGCCGCTGCAAATGGCCGCGATTCCAACGCCGCCGCCCCGGCGCTTCAGTTCATACGCAAGCGTTAAAATGATTCTCGTCCCGCTCGCTCCAATCGGATGGCCGAGCGCAACGGCCCCGCCGTTCACATTGACCTTTTCCAAATCCAAGCCGGCAATTTTGCCGCTGGCCAGCGCAACCGCCGCAAAGGCTTCATTAATTTCAAAGAGATCGATGTCCTGCAGCGATTTCCCCGTTTTTTTCAGGATTTCATTAATGACTAACCCCGGCGTTTGTGGAAAATCCTTTGCTTCCACAGCCACTTCGGCGTGGGCCATAATCGTTGCGAGCGGCTTGCGTCCTTCTTTCTTCGCCCGCTCCTCGTTCATAAGCACGAGCGCGCCAGCTCCGTCATTAATGCCTGGCGCATTGCCCGCTGTGATCGTTCCCTCTTTTCCAAAAGCCGGGCGAAGCTTAGCCAGCACTTCTTTCGCCGTATCCTGGCGCGGAGCTTCATCCTGATGAACAGTGACCGCTTCCCCTTTGCGCTGAGGCACTTCCACGGCGACAATCTCTTCTGCCATTTTGCCGGCTGCGATCGCCTCAATGGCCTTTTGATGACTGCGCACCGCCCATTCGTCCTGCTCTTCACGGGATATGCTGAATTCGGCTGCTGTCTCGTTTCCGTATGTTCCCATATGCACGCCTGTAAAGCTGCAGGACAACCCATCAGCAATCATTAAGTCAACCAGCGGCGCATCGCCCATCCTTAATCCCCATCGTCCTTTCGGCAAAGCGTAAGGTGTATTGGACATCGACTCCATTCCGCCTGCTACAATCACTTCTTCATCGCCCGCGCGGATGATCTGATCGGCAAGCGTCACGCTGCGCAGCCCGGAAGCACATACTTTATTGACCGTTTCCGTTTTCACTTCCCACGGGATGTCGGCTTCTCTGGCAGCCTGCCTCGACGGGATCTGTCCCTGACCCGCTTGAAGAACATTTCCCATAATCACTTCGTCCACCTGCTCTGGGCTGATATTCGCCCGTTTTAACGCTTCCTTGATCGCTGCCCCGCCAAGCTGCGAGGCGGTCATCGGACGGAAAGCTCCCCCGAACTTTCCGAAAGGCGTGCGTGCCCCGTCTATAATCACTGTTTTCGCCATAGCTTCTTCCTCCTCAAAATTAGGATAAGTAAACGTTTACAACTCTGACTGAACGCTCGCTCGAAAAAATGCCGCAAGAGAAGGGACATCCCCTGCCCCTTCTATCTTCTTCCATTATTGTAAAGTAAAACAAAGAAAAATTGAAGCTCTATACAGAAGATTCAAAAAATATATTCAGCAGCGGAGCGGCTCATTCCATATCCGCTCCGCCTTCTTATCCTTTTTACTTTCGCTCTTTCTCCTCCGCGGAGGCTGTTTCCGCAAGGACGGCAGCTTTCTCCTCTTGCGCCTGCTCCGCCTCGGCGGTCACAGCTGGCTTTCGCTTCTCTATTGGCGGTATTTCCGCCGCTTTTTTCGGACCAAACACCGCTTTCTCTAACAGCTCGGCGACATCATAAGTGGCCACTTGATCTTCCACTTCCTTTGCTTTCGTTCCATCGGAAAGCATCGTCAAGCAGTAAGGACAGCCAGTGCTGATGACAGACGGGTTCACGGCCAGCGCCTGCTCAGTGCGCGCCACATTTACCCGGTGCCCCGTATCTTCCTCCATCCACATCAGTCCTCCGCCGGCGCCGCAGCACATTCCCGTTTCGCGGCGGCGCTCCATCTCCACCAGCTTAACACCCGGAATGGACTTCAAGATTTCACGCGGCGGGTCATACACTTCATTATAGCGGCCCAGATAGCATGAATCATGGAAGGTGATTGCTTCATTTACTTCATGCTGCGGCTTTAAGCGGCCTTCTTGAATCAGCTTGTTAAGCAGCTCGGTATGATGATATACTTCCGCTTTAAACCCTAAATCCGGATACTCATTTTTGAAAATATTATAGGCGTGAGGATCAATTGTCACGATTTTCTTGACTTCATGTTTTTCGAATTCGGCAATATTGGCTGTCGCCAGCTCCTGGAATAGAAATTCATTTCCAAGCCGGCGCGGCGTATCCCCGGAATTCTTCTCCCGATTGCCTAGAACAGCAAATTTCACCTTCGCTTCATTTAATAATTTCGCGAAGGATAAAGCGATTTTTTGACTGCGATTATCGAACGCCCCCATGGAGCCGACCCAAAGCAAATACTCAAACTCTTCTCCCGCTTTCTTCATTTCCTTGACGGTAGGCACGTTTACATCCTCGCGCTCATCCCGCCATTTTTCCTTCTCTTTGCGGTTCAGCCCCCACGGGTTTCCTTGACGCTCAATGCTTTGCATGGCACGCTGAGCTTCGGAGTCCATTCTGCCTTCCGTCAGCACGAGATAGCGGCGCAAATCAATGATTTTGTCGACATGCTCATTCATAACCGGACACTGATCTTCACAGTTTCGGCAAGTCGTGCAAGCCCAGATCTCCTCTTCCGTGATGACATCACCGATCAAGCGCGGATTGTACAGCTCCGCCGCCGCTTGCGCTCCGCCGCCGCTTGCCGCGCTGGCCTTCGCCAGCTGATTCCCTTTCGTTCCCGAAAAGGAGAATGCCGGCACCCATGGCTGCTTCGAGGTGACAACTGCTCCCGTCATGGTTAAATGGTCGCGCATTTTCACTATCAGATCCATCGGCGACAGCATTTTTCCCGTTCCGGTTGCCGGGCACATATTTGTACAGCGCCCGCACTCTACACATGCATAAAAATCAATCATTTGCAATTGAGTAAAATCGCGAATGTCCCCCACACCGAAGGATTCCTGCGATTCATCTTCAAAGTCGATCAGCTTTAGCGTCCCCGCTTTATCCAAGCGGTGAAAATAGACATTTGCCGGTCCAGCTATTAAATGCGCATGCTTGGACTGCGGCACATATACAAGGAACGCTAAAAGGACCAATAAATGCACCCACCAGGAGACGTAGAAAAGGACGATGGCTGCCGTTTCTCCGATTCCTGCCAGCGCTGCAGCAATCCCTGAAGCAACCGGCTCCATTCCCGTCCACTGAACGTCCGGCCCCTCGTGCCAAATCAAGTCCATGCCATTGCCGACAAGAACAGACAGCATCAGTGAGCCGATGAAAATGAGCACGAGGCCGTTTTTCCAGCCCCGCTTCAGCCGGACAAGCTTCTCAATATAGCGGCGGTGAAAAGCCCAAACGACCGCTGCTAAAATGATGAGCGTCACGATTTCTTGAAAAAATTTAAAGCCGCCATACAGCGGTCCGAGCGGCAAATGGGCGCCGGGTACAATCCCCTTTATAATAAAGTCAATCGCGCCGAGCTGCACCAGCAGAAATCCGTAAAAAAACATCACATGGATGGCGCCGCTCTGCTTGTCTTTAAGCAATTTCTTTTGACCGAACACATAGATCCAAATATTTCGCAGCCGCTCTTTCACATTATGGTCAAACTCTTCCTTCTTGCCCAATTGAATATAGCTGTAGCGGGTTTTCAATAAATAAACAAACAAATAAATACCGTAAGCGATTACAAAAACGGAAGCCGCTAAGTTAATCCATAATAGACCGTTCATTGCCTTTCTTCCACTCCTTTCTAAAACACCTCTTCCAACCCGATAATAAAGAACATAAAAAAAATTCTGAATGTTATATCTCCATTATATAGTGAATGAGCATTCAGTCAACTGCTTATTTAAAAATTTTCAAAAAATAAGCTAAAAGAGAGGATTATTCGCTTTTTGGGGAAGGCTAAACAGCAAATAAATTCCGGGGAGGAGGATCACTGATGTGGTGGATTGCCGGGCTCTCTATTCTATTGGTATGGATCGGTTCGGATCTTTACTTTGGCCGAAAACAGGCCGCTGCTGGCCGCTTGTATCCTCGAAGAAACAGCCATGTGACCTTTTACAGCAGCGGCCCTGAATTATTTGACCAGCTGTTTGCGGAAATGAAGCAAGCCAGACACCGGATCTTGTGCGAATTCTATATTGTAAAGGACGATCAGTTTAGCCAATCCTTCTTTTCTTTGCTCAAACAGAAAGCGCAGTCGGGTGTCGAGGTTTATTTATTGATGGATTGGCTTGGCAGCCATAAAGTTAAAAAGCCGGTCCTTGATGATCTGAAGCGTTCAGGCGTTATCGCCGATTTCTCCAGCAAACCGCGCTTTCCATTTTTCTTTCATTCGCTGCATTGCCGCAACCACCGGAAAATCACCGTCATAGATAACCGCATCGGATATATCGGCGGGTTTAATGTCGGGCGCGAATACGTGAACCAGAGCCCTAAGCCGCAGCTGTCCCCGTGGCGCGATTTTCATCTGCGATTCACCGGTGAGGGCGTGCAGGATATAGAGGAAGAGTTTCTGGCAGATTGGAATCAAGAAGGCCGCCCGTCACTGGAGCCAAGCGCCTCTTATGAAAAAACTCAAACGCAAAATGCCGTGGAGCACCGGACCATGCCTTCGCGAAACGGCGAGCTGGAAAAGAAGCTGATTTCGTGCATCCGCCAAGCGAAACGGTCGATTTTTATCGGCACCCCTTACTTCATCCCGACGAAGCCGGTCTTTGATCAGCTGCTGAATGCGCTGGAAAGAGGCGTGGCCATCACCATTTTATTGCCGGGTCATGCGGATCATCCGCTCGTCAAGCAAGCATCCTATCCTTATTTGCGCCGTTTGCTTGACTATGAGAATGTTCGCGTGTATTTCTTTGAAAATGGATTCTTTCACGCGAAGATCATTAACTTTGATGACCGGATCGTTGATATCGGCACGGCGAACTTCGATCAGCGCAGCCAGCTCACGAATGAAGAATGCAACTGCTTTATTTTCAGTACCGCCTTTATTAAAGAGCAGGTCAAGCCCGTAATCGAAAAGGACATCAGCCAGTCACAGCCTATCACCCGCCAAAAGCTGCAGCGGCTGCCGGCCAGCGAGCGCCTGAAAGAACAAGCTGCTTCGGTTGTGCGCGCCTTTTTATGACAAGCAGAAAAAGGCTTTTTCCACTGAAACAGGAAAGCCTTTCTTTGCTTATTTCATCCCTTCTGCGGATGCTTTTGATTACATTTTTTCCGGAGCGGAAACGCCAATCAGCTGCAAAGCGTTTTTCAGTGTGATTTGTACCGCTCTAATCAGCGCCAAGCGTGATTCAGATAGTGCCTTATTGGAAGCATCAAGCACCTTTTCGGCGTTGTAGAAGCTGTGGAATGCCGCCGCCAGCTCTTGAATGTAGTTGGGGATCCGGTGCGGAATGCGCTTTTCTGCCGCTTCCGCCACCACTTGCGGGAAGTCGGCCATTTTCTTTAATAGATCGATTTCTTTTTCGGCTCCGAGCAGCGACAGATCCGCATCGGCGCTCAGCTTAAATCCCTGTTCTTCGCCTTGGCGCAAGATGCTGCTGATGCGGGCATGTGCGTATTGCGCGTAGTAAACGGGATTTTCATTCGATTGAGAAACGGCTAAGTCTAAATCAAAATCCATGTGCGTATCGCCGCTTCTCATGGCGAAGAAGTAACGCACCGCATCCAGACCCACTTCTTCGACAAGCTCACGCATTGTGACCGCTTTTCCTGTCCGTTTGCTCATCTTCATTTTCTCGCCGTTTTTGTATAAGTGAACGAGCTGAATGACTTCGACCTCCAGATTATCCGCCCGATAGCCGAGCGCTTCCACAGCCGCCTTCATCCGCGGAATATAGCCGTGATGATCCGCTCCCCAAATATTAATCACCTTTTCATGGCCGCGGTCGAATTTATCTTTATGGTAGGCGATATCCGGCGTTAAGTAGGTGTAAGAGCCATCCTTTTTGATAAGCACGCGGTCTTTGTCATCGCCAAAATCAGTGGAACGGAACCAGACAGCGCCATCTTTTTCGTAGATGTAGCCTTTTTCGCGCAATGCCGCTAATGCCTCGTCAATTTTTCCGCTCTCATACAGAGAGGTTTCCGAATACCAAACGTCAAACGCCACGCGGAAGTTTTCCAAATCGGTCTGCAGCTTGGCCATTTCATATTTCAATCCGTGCGTTCTGAATGTTTGATAGCGCTCTTTATCACTCATCTTCATGAATTGATCGCCAAACTCTTCCGCTAATTGCTGGCCGATTTTTACAATATCCTGGCCATGATATCCATCAGCAGGCATCTCTTTCTCCATGCCCAGCGCTTGAAAATAACGAGCTTCTACCGATAAAGCTAAATTATGGATTTGATTGCCGGCATCGTTAATATAATACTCCCTCGTCACATCATAGCCAGCCTTCTCAAGGACATTGCAGAGAGAATCCCCCACTGCCGCTCCGCGAGCGTGGCCTAAATGCAGATCGCCTGTCGGGTTAGCGGAGACAAACTCCACTTGAACTTTTTGATGGTTGCCGGCATTCGTGCGGCCGTAATCTTCTCCTTCTCTCAGAACAGCCGGCACGATTTCCGTCAAATACTGATTGTTCATGTAAAAGTTGATAAAGCCCGGTCCGGCTATGTCAATTTTCTCGATGGAGGCCTTCGTTTGGTCAAAGTTCGCAACGATGTCTTCGGCAATCGCGCGCGGCGCTTTTTTGGCGATGCGCGTCAGCTGCATGGCCATGTTGGTTGAGTAATCTCCATGCTCCTTATCCTTTGGCGTCTCCAAAATAACTTCCGGAATGTCTTCCTCCTTCGCCAGCCCAGATTGAATAACCGCCGATTTCACTTCTTTTCTTAACGCTTCCTGTACTTTTTCCGCAATATTCATCCCGTTATTTCCTCCCTGTAAATTCAATATTCATAGAATACTTTCCAGCTGGCGCTCCCTGCATCTGCATCAAATAGTTCAGCTGGAGCGCTCCTTGCAGGCTTGTTTCATTGTATGTACAGCTATGTGTAAGTGTATTCGTTTGTGTCGTTAATAATAGTGTGCCATATTGACTTTCATACGAGCCTCTGACTGGTTGGCCCAGATCGAAAGCCAAGCGCATTTTAACCGCTCCGCTTCGTATGATCAGCGCCCTTTTCTCCACAAACTTGACGATCGTATGAACCGTTCCTTCTTCTTGCTCTTCATCGTATTTTAAATAAAACGCACGATTCTTTTCGTAAAATTCCCCTGAAAGCGAAAGTTCATAGCTCTCTTTCTCCCCATCAAGCTCTATGCTTGTTTTCAAGCATACGTTCACAGGAATACATGCTTGCTGATTGGTGGTCAAGCTATTCACATCCTTCAATAATTTCTTCCCTATAACTTATTAAGTATAAAAATGTTTGCTGGAAATTGCAATATTGGAAATACAGCCGGCCAAGATGATTAAAGATGGCGAAGCAGTGGTACATCATTAGTAAAAAGATGGGAGCTGTTAAGATGGAAAAGATGAAAAGAACCTATTATGTCGATCCGGCCAGCAAAGAAGTACTGCCGACTCCGGAAGGCGAAGGCCATTTTAAGATTGAAGCCACAGAGGAGGAAGCCCATTATATTAAGCGAGTATTTGATGAAAACTATTCTGCCGAAGTGGAGACATTTGTCCGCGCTCACGTTCCATACCTTGATTACTCATATGACAAAGAGAATGACCACTACGATCAGGCTCTCTTAGCCGCCTATGGATTAATTTATAAGTTCGGTGATGAGGAAGCGAAACGGCATATTGAAAAGATGGGCATTCTCGATAAATATCGCTTGAATGAATATAAAGATTTCTAGACTAAAACCCCCTTGAAGGCACGCAAGTCTTCAAGGGGGTTACATGCTTTGATCCCGCATAATTCCACTTTAAGAATGATCGAGAGAAGCAAAAGTCTATACATGCCCGATTCGTTTGGGCGTGCATGATGCAGCTGACAAAAGCGCCGCAACAGAGCGCTGCGCTGTCAGCCTTCGTTCTTTTTTCAGCAGCGGATATGACGGAACCCCTGCTGTTTTGCTCCGCCTTATTTCTTGCAGGTCCAGCCGAGCAGTATTTCACGCAAGAGCTTGGAAGCGGTGTTAGCCGTTTGCTCAGAGGGATCATAAATGGGAGCAACCTCCACTAGGTCAGCGCCGATAACATCGACTTCAGAGCGGGCGATCTCATGAATGGAGGCCAGCAGCTCCTTAGAAGTAATGCCGCCGCAGTCCACCGTTCCCGTTCCGGGCGCATGAGCCGGATCAAGCACATCAATATCAATCGTTACATACACCGGCCGGCCGGCAAGCGCTGGCAATATTTCTTTCAGCGGTTCGAGCACCTCGAATTTGGAAATGTGCATGCCGTTTTCCTTGGCCCACTGAAATTCCTCTTTCATGCCGGAGCGGATGCCAAATGAATAGACATTGGCAGGGCCGATTTGTTCAGCGATTTTACGAATCGGCGTGGCGTGGGAAAGCGGCTCGCCTTCATAATCCGTCCGCAAATCTGTGTGCGCATCCATATGAATAATCGCCAAATCCGGATACTTCTTCGCGACCGCCTTCATGACCGGCCACGATACTAAATGCTCTCCGCCTAAACCGAGCGGGAATTTCCCATCCTTCAGCAAGCCTTCCACATACTCCTCGATCAAATCAAGGCTCTTCTGAGCATTGCCAAACGGAAGGGGGATATCTCCAGCATCGAAATAATTGATTTCCTCCAGCTCCCGATCTAAATACGGGCTGTACTCCTCCAAACCAATCGATACTTCACGAATACGCCCCGGACCGAAACGGGAGCCGGGACGATAGCTCACCGTCCAGTCCATCGGCATGCCGTAAATGACCACTTCACTTTCCTCATAATTCGGATGACTGCCGATAAATACTTGCCCTGAATAAGCTTCATCAAAACGCATAAGCAATCCCACCTTTCATTTATCTAAAAAACCCAGACAAAGGAACCGCCTGGATTTCTCCCGCCTATAAGATGCCGTACGAATCCCGCTTCAAGAGTGCTGCAGAGAGCCAAGAATCTTACGGCACTAAATGCCCGATGCAGCTGAACGCGGTGATCTCAGCCTTTGTTCTTCTGTCCATCAGCGGAGATGAATGAAGCCCTTGTTTGAAGCCTCACTTTATTCTTCAAGCTTGCCGGTTCTTGCTCTTCATTATTCAGTCAGCTCTTTCACGAATTTAGGAAGGACAAAGGCGGCTTTATGCAGCTCTTTCGTATAGTATTTCGTATCGATCTTATGGAATCGTTCTTCACGAACTTCAAGCGGATCATAGGTTTTCGAGCCGATGGTAAATGTCCACATGCCGCTCGGATAGGTTGGAATGTTCGCGATATACAAACGCGTGATCGGGAAAATCTCCTTGACATCGCGCTGAACTTCCCGGATGAGGTCGGCTTTGAACCACGGGTTGTCCGTTTGCGCGACGAAAATACCGTCAGCTTTCAGCGCTTTCGCAATACCTGCGTAAAATCCTTTAGTAAACAGGTTCACCGCCGGGCCGACTGGCTCTGTGGAATCAACCATAATCACATCATATTGATTTTCACTTTGGGCGATATGCATAAAGCCGTCTCCCACTTTCACTTCAACGCGCTCATTATCCAGCTCGCCAGCAATTTCTGGAAGGAACTTTTTCGAGTATTCAATCACTTTGCCGTCAATATCCACAAGTGTCGCTTTCTTCACGCTCGGATGCTTTAACACTTCGCGAATCACGCCGCCGTCTCCTCCTCCGACAACTAGCACCGTTTCCGGATTTGGATGGGTGAATAGAGGCACATGAGCGACCATTTCATGATAGACGAATTCGTCTTTCTGAGAAGTCATCACCATGCCATCTAAAAACAGCATGTTGCCCCACTCTTCCGTTTCCGCCATTTCTAAATATTGAAAATCGGTCTGCTCCGCATGCAGCGTCCGTTTTACCTTCATTGTGATTCCAAAATTTTCAGTTTGTTTTTCTGTATACCAAAGTCCACCCATTCTGTCTTCTTCCTTTCTGTCAGAGAATTAAGCAGATTTCTTTCTCCATGCGTCCGTGCAGTCTGCACTGAACAAAGTATAGAGGAATCTTGCAAAAATTCAAGAGAATTTTATCAAGCATGTTTAAAAGCGGGCCGTTTTTTTCATACTAGTAGGTAATCATTCTTTTAAGGCAGGCGATTCTATGAAAGCTACTACCCTGTCCTTCCCTAAACTGCAGAAATGGACGCGCGCCTTGGCGTTTGCCGGCGGCTTCACTTTAATCGGCCTGTTGCTGCTTTCAGGAGGCGGCTATCTATATTTAAAACTTCTCGGCGCGCCGGAGATTGCCGTTCCCCAGTCCACTCTTTATTTTGCCGATAATGATCAAGTGATCGGCGAGAGTCAGGCCGCAGAAAAAAGATATTGGGTACCTCTTGATGAAGTATCTCCTTATTTGCTGCAGGCTACTCTTGTTATTGAAGATAAAAAGTTTTTTGACCATCACGGATTTGATTATAAGCGGGTGGCCGGTGCTGCATGGGCCGATTTAAAAGCCATGTCCAAAGTGCAGGGAGCCAGCACGATCACACAGCAATATGCCCGCAATCTCTACTTGTCTCATGATAAGACCTGGAAGCGAAAATTCTCAGAAGCCGTCTATGCCGCCCGGCTGGAAATGTATTATTCCAAGAAAGAGATTTTAGAAGGCTATATTAATACAATTTACTATGGGCACGGCGCTTACGGAATTGAAACGGCCAGCCAGTTCTACTTCGGCAAAAAAGCCGGCCAGCTGACACTTGGGGAGGCTAGTCTTCTGGCAGGGATTCCAAAGGGCCCGTCCAATTATTCGCCGCTGACATCCATGCCTCAGGCGAAAGAACGTCAGCGGCTGATTTTGCGGGAGCTGAAGAAAGAAGGGATCATCACTGGGGAGCAGCTGAAACGGGCTTACTCAGAGGAGCTGGAGATCGTCGGGAAGCATCCGCATGCGGAGATGGAACAGGCTCCTTACTTTCTTGAAGCTGCCGAGCAAGCGCTCTCCTCCAAACTCGGCATCGACGAGCAGGCGATCGCTTTAGGCGGATTGCGCATTTACACGACGTTGAATCTGAAGCATCAGCGGATAGCTGAAGAGGTGATTGAGCAGACGATCGACGAGGATTCCGAGGTGCAGCCGGCCCTTGTTGCCATTTCACCGCAAAATCATCATGTAACCGCGCTTGTCGGAGGAAAAGATTATGAAGAAAGCCCTTATAATCGGGCGGTGCAAGCAATTCGCCAGCCGGGGTCCACATTGAAGCCTCTCTTGTATTACGCAGCGCTCAAAAGCGGATTTACACCGGCGACGAAATTAAGAAGCGAGGAGACCGCCTTCACGTACGACGGCGGCCGTGAGACGTACACGCCGAGAAACTTCAATCATCAATACGCCGGGAAGGATATTACGATGGCGCAGGCCCTAGCCTTATCCGACAACATTTACGCGGTAAAGACCCATTTGTTTTTACAGCCGGAAACACTGGTCAAGACCGCTGAACGTTTTGGGATTACCACTCCAATGAAGGCGGTGCCCTCGCTCGCCCTTGGCACATCCGGCGTGCGGGTTCTCGATATGGCCAATGCCTACGCCACGATGGCGAACGGAGGAGAGCACGAGGAACCCGTCTTCATTAAGCGCGTGGAAACGGCGCAAGGAGAAGTGCTCTATGAGCATCAGCCGAACCCGGAGCAGCGGTTTGATCCGAAACAGATGGCAGTGTTAACCCATATGATGACCGGAATATTTGATACGAAATTAAATGGTTATACAAGCGTAACCGGGGCCTCTCTTGCCCCTCGAACCACGAGACCCTACGCGGGAAAATCTGGCTCTACGAAGTTTGACTACTGGATGATCGGCTACACGCCGCAGCTGACAGCCGGCGTCTGGGCAGGATATGACGATGGCCGGACCTTCACGGTTGCAGACGATAAAACCTACGCCAAAAAAATTTGGCTGGCATTTATGGAGAAAGCGCATCGCGGAAAAGACCCTAAGCCTTTTCCGCAGCCGCGCGGCGTCACCGCTGTCGCGATCAATCCTGAAAACGGCAAGATCGCCAGCAAGTACTGTCCAGTTCAGCGGGAAATGTACTTTGTGAGAGGGACAGAGCCGGAGGAATACTGTATGGAGCACTTGCCAAAAAAGAAAAAGAAGAAAGAAAAACCAGAAAGCTGGCTGGATCAACTCCTTCCTTTTTAAAACAAAAGGCAAAGCGTGACCATAAAAAACCTTGGGTGTGCGGCCCAAGGCTTTTTTATTGTCCTAGCTTATGCAGTTGAATCACTTAATTTAAGTGTACGTTCTTTCCTGGCAATCAGCAAGATGTAATCCGCAAACCCCAAAATGTTCACAATTTCTTCACTTCTAAGGAAGAACCAGGATATTCATTCAGCCAGATCGGCTTTTAACTGCGGTTCGGAGCGTTCCCACATTTCCTGATTATGAGTTTGCAAAAAGTCCTTCAGCACTTTTTTCGAGCGGGCATCCATGTGATCCACAATAATTTGTCTTTTTAATGATTTATCCATGCGGTTGACATGCTCAGGAAGTGATTTGTACCCGCGGCGGGCTTCTCGGTTCACGGTCATTTCACACGCAGTCACTCCAGCATAGAAAGGCCCTTCCTCGCGGCGGTCCACCGTCACCCAAACGAGCCAGTAAGGCTTAGCCCCCTCCGGCACTTCGTCTTTATTCGGAAGAAACTTAATGCCTTTTTCCACTGCGCTGCGGGCATGCATAGCCCCGATGTCGATAAAGGCGTTCTCCTCCTCGACATCAATCAGAACGGGCGACACATTTTCCAAGCTGAGCGAGCCTTTGCCAAAGCCTTTATGACCGTCTGTCGGATCGTTTTTGATAATGTTAAAGCCTATCTTTTTCTTCTTTTCCATGACGGACTCCTCCTACTTTATTGATTTAGCTAAATAGGGAAAAAATCGAGCCAAACCCTTGCAGCAATGCCGGCAGGGCAAAGCTGAAGATCGGCTGGATAATGAATTGATTCAAAGGCGTAATTACAATAACCAGAAAAATCAGCGTGCCATATTGTTCATACTGCGTTAGTTTCATTCTTGCGGCCGGTGAGACAACATCTTCAATAATCCGGTAGCCATCAAGCGGCGGAAACGGCAATAAGTTAAAGACAAACAGCACTAAATTCAGCCAGATCATCATATTCAGCAAATCCACAAAAAACATCGGAATATTGAACCCGGCGGCAAAATACAGCACGGCATAAGCGACAGCCGCAATTAAAAAATTACTCAGCGGACCAGCGAGGGACACCAATATGCCGGCAAGACGGGGATTTTCAAAATTCCGCCGGTCCACAGGAACAGGACGGGCCCAGCCAATGCCGGCAAGCAAAATGAAAATGGTTCCGATCGGATCGAGATGCTGCACGGGATTTAAGGTCAGCCGCCCCTGCTCCTTTGCTGTGCGGTCCCCAAACTTATAAGCCACATACGCATGAGCAAATTCATGCAATGTGAACGCCACAAGCAGCGATATGATCACAAACGGCAATTCTTCTAAAGAAAAGGCTAAAAATCTTTCCAAATGACAGTCTCCTTTTTTTCGTTAATTATATTGATCCCGCATGCAGGGTGCCTTTATCTCCCCTTCAAGAAGAAAGCGGAAAACCAAAAGCTGCAAACGCCTCAGCAGCGGGGATGAAAGCAAAACCACTGTTTGAAGGCTCACTTTATTGTACATGATTCTTTCGCTCAATTTCTAATATTTCCTTCTCTTCTTGTATTGCCTGTCCGAAGCGGAAAGCTTACAATTTAATTGTAGCTTGATGGATCAGTACAGAAAAGGAGCGAGAACGAGATGCCATATGTAACAGTGAAAATGCTTGAGGGCCGCACAGAAGAACAGAAGAAAGCCCTTGCGGAAAAAGTGACTGCCGCAGTTAGCGAAACAACAGGCGCACCTGTTGAAAACGTCGTTGTTTTTATCGAGGAAATGTCCAAAAATCATTATGCGGTTGCTGGGAAACGTTTAAGCGATAAAGAATAATCCGAACCAAAAAACTCGCCGGCGGGCGAGTTTTTTACTGCAGTGTTCTCAGCTGTTCAATATATTGATAAGCTTTGTCAATTTCCTCTTCTGTGTAGCCTTGCTTTCTCTTTAGCGTATAGATCTTCTCAGCTACTTCTTCTCTTGAAAGCTCATCGAAATAAAGAACCGTCGACACCAATTCCAGAAAGCGGGCGCTTTGGCTGTTCATCTCCGTCACAATTTCTTTCAAGCGAGGCATGTCCACTTCAGAATGCCGCAAAAAGGCCTCACCCTCTTCTGTAACCGTATAGCGGTACTGATAATAGCCGCCCTTCTTCTCCCGCACTTCATGAACGAATCCCATGTTGCAAAGTTCCTCCACCCGCAAAGTTAACTCCTCAGAATAAGGGCCATAGAAATGAAACTCAAATTTCTCTTGGAACGGAAATGAAATCTTCTTGGCAATATAGATCATTTTTTGCAGCTTCTTTCTGCCCACCACTTCTCCGCAGGCGGCAAACGCCCCCATCAATTTCGCGTGCTCTTTTAACAAAACAACTCAACTCCCACTTTATCATTCCCAGCATTATATTTCTAATATTGAGCGAATTTGTCGCTTAATATTGCGTTTGGATGACTCATCATACAGCGTGTCGGCGGGAAAATATAATTTATGGTCCGTACGTCTTTTCCCAGAAATAGCGTCCACAATATCCGATTCGCGTGAAATCTCTCGAAGCTCATTGTTTTTCATTAATAAATAAATCGGCAGCCGCTCTTCTTCTTCCCCCGGACGGTAAAAATCATACGGCAAATCAGAGGAAGAATCGTAAACTAAATAGTATTCCGGATCGATCCCTGCTTTTTTGAACAGCCCCTCCAGCTCGCTGTGCTTACGGTATTCTTTGGCCGGATCAAATTCGATATATTTAAACAAATCCCGATTCACAAAGCGGCGGCATAAATCCCGCAATATAGGATCGTCCTCTTCCTGCCATACTTGAAAATAGTAAAGCATGATTGCTTCATCAAGCTTTAGATAATCTTCCAGTGTATATTCTCCTTGAAAAATAGAATAAAAGTGAAGCGGCTTATATTTGAAGGCATATTCTTGGCTCGCCAAAGCCTTCGCACGGTGCAGGATCTTCGTCAGCAGCACTTCAGCACTCCGCGTCACTGGGTGAAAATATACTTGCCAATACATCTGATAGCGGCTCATGATATAATCTTCCACCGCATGCATCCCGCTTCGTTTAAACACAACTTGATCTTCGCGCGGGCGCATAACGCGGAGAATCCTCTCCATGTCAAAATGACCGTAGCTGACGCCTGTGAAATAAGCATCACGCTGTAAATAATCCATTCGGTCAGCGTCAATCTGACTGGATATCAAGCTGATGACCAGCTTATTTTCATGCGTTTTGCCAATCACCTCCGCTACTTGCTTAGGAAAATCCGGATCGACCTTCCGCAGTACCGCATTCACTTCCGTATCTCCCAAAATGATCCTTTTTGTAAATTCTTCATGATCTAATTGAAACACTTTTTCAAAAGAATGGGAAAACGGCCCATGTCCAACATCATGAAGCAAAGCAGCGCATAAGGAAAGCAGCCGGTCCTCAACATTCCATTCCGAACGCCCGGCAAATACATCATCGACAATCCTTCGAACAATTTCATACACGCCGAGCGAATGATTAAAACGGCTGTGCTCCGCTCCGTGAAATGTCAAAAAGGTCGTGCCCAATTGACGTATCCGGCGCAAGCGCTGAAATTCCTTCGTCCCAATCAAGTCCCAAATAACCAGATCGCGGACATGGACATATCGATGAACAGGGTCTTTAAACACTTTTTCTTCTTGCAACCTTCTATTTGAATATTCCATTGCCATTCAGTACCCCCATTCATGCTTCGTTATGCTTTTATTATAGCGAAAACTGGGCGAATTGACGGAATAAATCGCGACAATCTCCAGCGCCCGCCTCCTTTTCATGAAATGCACCTTCAAGCCGCGGTCATCCCCCAAGAATAAAGGCTGACAGCGAAGCGGGAGTCTCACGGCAGCTTGCACGCGGGATAAAAAAGCGGGCATTCCCAATTTTCCTGAGATAAAGAGAAGAATCAATCGGGCTTTTGCATATAGTGAGAATAAGAGAACCATTCCTTGCTCAACGGAATGATTCTTTTCTGGAGGGTCACAAATAAAAAATCACCTCATCCAAAGCGAACGGTTAGGTGATTTCCATTTATTTTTTTAACTTTTTCTTTATTTTTTCAATCAGCTCTTCCTCTGTCAGCGCAGCCACCGGCCGATTATTGACAAAAGCAAATGTTTTTTTGCGTCCAGGTCCGCAATAAGACTGGCAGGCGATCTCCACGCTGGCATCTGGATCAAGCTCCTTCAGCTTTGGCAGCAGAGTTTTCAAGTTAACAGCCTGGCAATCATCGCAAACCCGAAATTCGTTTGCCATTTATATACAAATCCCTTCTGTTTTAACTTCAAACTAAACGGTATTTTACCTCTAATGCGCCGGGTTTGCAAGCATCTTAACTGACAAAACCAAGCGATGATGACGGCTAAAACAGTAAACTAGCAGAATAAAATTATTTTTTAATATTGGTATAAATTTAATGAAAATTGCTCATCCTGTCAGTAATACCATTTTTAAAGAGGAGATGATATCAGTGAAAAATAGACAAGATGCTTGGTCAGAGGAAGATGATCTTTTTCTGGCTGAAACCGTGCTGCGCCATGTCCGCGAAGGAAGCACGCAGCTGAATGCTTTTGAGGAAGTGGGCGATAAATTAAACCGGACTTCTGCCGCTTGCGGCTTTCGCTGGAATGCGGTCGTCCGCCATCAATATGAAAAGGCGCTCGCGCTCGCAAAAAAACAACGGAAGCAGCGAAACCGGCTGCTGGGCAAAGAACATGGCGGCAAGAAAAAGTTGCTGTACCAGCCGCCGACTCCTTCCATTGAAGAAGTCGAGGCGATGTCGCTGCCGCTGGGCAACGATGTGGAAATCGCTTTAGAGGAAGTGCCAGCTACTATTCCACTAAACCCAGAGGCCAACAGCACAAGCGGAATGACAATGGAAAAGGTCATCGCCTATCTGCAAACTCTAACAGGCGCCTCCTACCAAACAGACCGCTTAAAACAAGAGAATGCAAGATTAAAGCGCGAACTGGAAGAAGCCTCTAAAGAAAAAGAAAAACTGGAAGAAAAAATCAAACAACTCGAACAAAATTCAGAAACCATGCAAGAAGACTATGAAACACTAATGAAAATTATGAACCGAGCCAGAAAACTCATCCTATTCGATGAAGAAGAACAAAACTCCACCGCCTTCAAAATGGACCGAAACGGCAACCTAGAAAAAATGGCAGAATAAACCGAAATGCGGAAGGCGCTCGCCCAGCGGCGACCAGCACAAGATCAGCTGACTGCAAGGTTGTTCTTGAACCTTGAAGACAGATGAGCTTGTGACCTCGAGCCGCTAGCGCCTGCAGCTGGATCACGAAATGCGGAAGGGCCTCGTCCTGCCCCGACCGGCACAAGACAGAACGCATAGAAAGGTGTTCTTTACCTTTCTCGGCGGGCTGGCTTGTGACCCGAGGGGCTAGGCCCTGCAGCTGAACAAAAGAAATGCGGAGCCGACTGCCCTGGGGCGACAAGCAGATGAACGGCAGACAAAATGGCGTTCTTTTGCCATGCAGTCTGACGGGCATCTGACCTCGAGCCCCAAGGAGGCGAAGCTGGACAACAACGAAATGCGGAAGGCGCTCGCCCAGCGGCGACCAGCATAAGACAGAACGCCGAAGTGGCGCTCTTTGCCACACAGGCGCGACGGCTTGTGACCGAGATTCTGGCCACCATCCTATTGCCAAGTCAGGCTGCCGAAAATTCGGCAGCCTGTTGAATATTATGAATGCATGGACAGTGCTTTACAATTTCGTTCCTTGATCCGCTGCAGATATCCTTGGTACAGCTCCAATTCTTCCGCTTGCAGCGAGCTGGCAAACAAGCGTCCGCTGCATGCCTTCAAGGCGGTCAGAAAACGAAGCATGACGTCTTGAATCGTGAACTCCTGACCTAGCAACTCGGATAAAGAAGCCATTACTTCCGGCTGGATGCTCGGGTAATCCCACTTCGTTATCTCCGATTTTTTACCTGCTTGGTAAAAACGGCGGATTAATTCGGCGCGGCCGCTTCCGCTTCCGCTGACACACAAATAAATTTGCACGGCCACCCCGCGGCGAATGCGGCGCTGGGAAATCCCGGCGAACTTTTTGCCGCCAATGCTTAAATCATAGCTTCCCGGGCAATAAGATCCCACTACTTCAAAGGCTTGGATCTGATCGGCCCACTCTGCAAACATCCGTTTAATCAATGTGAGCATCGCTTCATAACCGCGGTCAATATCGATGCCTTTTTCCGTATCAGGAAAAATCAGCGATAAATTAAGCACCCCTTCATCCAGCACAACAGCCAATCCTCCGGAGTTGCGGACAATCACTCGATATCCCGCTTCTTTAAGCACTTGTATGCCCTCATTTATATACGGAAGCTTAGTGTCTTGAATTCCCAGTACAACCGTTTCATGATGAACCCACGCTCTGGCGGTGGCAGGACTGCAGCCTGCGCCGACAGACGTGCACAGCGTATCATCATAAGCAAATGATTGCAGGGCATCAAACATGGGCCCCAAGCTTGACTGGTCAATTAACCGCCATTCCTCTTGCTGCAGCAATTCTTCATTCTTTCGCATCTCTTGTTTCCCCTTCTTGCTGTAAGAAGCTGTCTCTCAAATTTGACCGGGGAACAGCCGCTGACCGTTCCTTTAAAAAAAATGCTTCCTGTCTGGTCTTTTTCCCTATTATACCGGATTTCAACATTTAACTCAGTGACTGCGCCGCTGTAATAAGGGCGAGCTTGTAGACATCCTCTTCATTGCATCCGCGGGACAAGTCATTGACAGGCGCATTCAAGCCTTGCAGGATCGGACCGACCGCTTCAAAGTTACCCAGCCGCTGCGCCATTTTATAGCCGATATTCCCCGCTTCCAAGCTTGGAAAGATAAAGACAGTGGCATCCCCTTGAATTTCTGAATCAGGAGCTTTTTTCTTAGCAACGGACGGGACAAAGGCCGCATCAAATTGCAGCTCTCCGTCAATTGCTAAGATCGGCGCCTGCTTTTTGGCCAGGCGCACAGCCTCCGCTACCTTTTCCGTTTCCGGAGATTGCGCCGAGCCCTTTGTTGAAAAGCTGAGCATGGCGATTCGTACCGGAATATTAAACATTTCTGCCGTTCTGGCACTTTCAATCGCCATTTCGGCCAGATCGCTGCTGCTTGGAGAAATATTAATCGCACAATCGGCAAACACGTATTTTTCCTCGCCGCGGACCATGATAAAGACGCCCGAAGTTTTCTTCACACCCGGCTTGGTTTTAATAATTTGCAGCGCGGGGCGAACAGTGTCTGCGGTGGAGTGGGCTGCTCCGCTGACAAGCCCCTGAGCCGTTCCGTTATAAACGAGCATTGTGCCAAAATAATTTTCATCCAGCAGGATTTCGCGCGCTTGCTCCTCCGTCACTTTTCCTTTTCGGCGCTCCACAAAAGCTTGAACCAGTTCTTCCTTTCGGGAATAGTTCTTCGGATCGGCAATCTCCATTCCCTTCAGAGAAACAGACAATTCCGCTGCCCTTACTTTCACTTCCTGTTCATGGCCGATCAGAATCGGAGTCAGCAATTTCTCAGCCGCTAACCGTTCTGCCGCCTTTAAAATTCGCTCATCTTGACCCTCCGGAAATACAATTCTGATTTCCTGTCCGATCACCTTATCTTTTAAACCAGAAAATAAATCGCTCATCACATGTCCTCCTTTGCCTCTTTAATTTCAGCATACCTTTCTGCGGAAAGAATTCAAGAAAAATGTAAAATTTCCTTCTTCATTATAACGCATGATTGAAAGCGTCTCCTTCGGTTTGCCAAGGAAACTATGTTATATTTGTAAGTGAAAATACAATACATAGGAGTGAATACAATGAGCGAAGCAGCAAAAACACTTGAAGGCTGGTATTGTCTGCATGATTTTCGCCTCATCGACTGGACCACTTGGAAGATGCTCTCCAGCGATGAGCGCCAAGCCGCGATTCATGAATACCAACAATTTTTAAACAAGCTGAATCAAGTGCATGAAGCCAAGGAAGGCAGCCATGCATTTTACAGCGTGACCGGTCAAAAAGCGGACTTCATGCTCATGATCCTTCGCCCAACGATGGAAGAGCTCAATGCTGTCGAGACGGAATTTAACAAGTTAAAAATAGCTGATTATACGATTCCAAGCTATTCCTACGTTTCGGTTGTTGAATTGAGCAATTACTTATCTTCTGATGAGGACCCGTACCAAAATCCGCAAATTCGTGCCCGCTTGTATCCTGAGCTTCCCCGAGCAAATTATATTTGCTTCTATCCAATGGATAAGCGCCGCCAAGGTGAAGACAACTGGTACATGCTCCCAATGAAAGAGCGCGGCGCGTTAATGCGCAGCCACGGAATGATTGGCCGCAAATACGCCGGCCTCGTAAAGCAAGTCATCACCGGTTCTGTCGGATTTGACGATTACGAATGGGGCGTGACTTTATTCGCTGATGACGTCCTTCAATTTAAAAAGCTAGTATACGAAATGCGCTTTGATGAGGTCAGCGCCCGCTATGGCGAATTCGGTTCCTTCTTCGTCGGCCACCTGCTCGATGGCGATAAGTTCGAACAGATGCTGCAGGTCAACTAATACTTTGAACTTCCAGGCTGATCCCTGTTTATGGGGTCAGTCTTTTTTCATGGCTTCAAATCACGCAGTCTGAAAGCCATTTCCTGACTCCCTGTTTCGGTCTTTTTTCATTGATGTCTGCGATCATTTCATCCCTCCTGTAAGATGCCGCAAGACTTCCCCTTTAAGAAAGGATCCGAGAACCAGCGTTCTATGCGAAGATTCTCCGGCACGCCGCTGGTGACAAAGGCACTGCAGCAGGGCATTGCGATAGCAGCCTTGGTTCTTCTTTTCATCAGCAAGAAGGAAAAGATCCCTGCCGTTTGAAGATTCACTTTATTTTGCATGCATGAAATGCCAGGTTGAACAATACATATTAATTGAAAAGCGGTTAGATAAAGCGAGGTGGGAATTTGGGAGTTGTTCCTTACAATGAAGAGGATGTGAAGCTATTAGCCCGGTTAATGAGAGCAGAAGCGGAAGGCGAAGGTCCTTTGGGGATGCTGATGGTCGGCAATGTCGGCGTCAACCGCACGCGCGCCGATTGCCTTGATTTTAAAGATATCCGCACAATCCGTGCCATGGTATTTCAACGGCCTGGAGGATTTGAAGCCACCATAAAGGGATACTTCTACCAGCGCGCCAGACAAAAAGATATCAACCTTGCGCGTAAAACCATTAAGGGCGGCCGCTATCATCCAGCCTCGTATTCGTTATGGTTCTTCAAGCCTACGGGGAGCTGCCCGGCACAATGGTTCAGTCAAAACAACACCGGCCGATTCAAGTCGCATTGTTTCTTTGCCCCAACGTATTCAGCCTGTCCAAGTGTCTATTAATAAACTAAAGGAGGATTTTCATGAAGCAACCATCTGCTACACCATATATGTATAGCATGCCGGCTACTTATCAGCAAAATCCAATGTATATGTACCCATCTGGAACTACCCTTCCTGCTGCAGGAGGAACTCCTGCACCTGCTGCCGGACAAACCGTGCCAGGCATGCTGCCGACAGAAGAGTCTTATATTGAAAATATATTGAGACTAAACCGCGGAAAAGTCGCCACCGTCTATATGACGTTCGAAAATAACCGCGAGTGGAACGCTAAGATCTTCAAAGGAGTGATTGAAGCCGCCGGCCGCGATCACTTAGTACTGAGCGATCCGCAAACAGGCCGCCGCTACTTGCTGCCGATGGTTTACTTAGATTACATTACGTTTGACGAAGAAATTGAATATCAATACCCATTCGGCGGCGGGCAAATGGCTACTTACCCGCCGCGATGAAGCCCGACCAATCAGCAAAAGAGGCGCATCCCTTCGGATCGCCTCTTTTTTTTGTCATGACAGTTTCAGCACAGCAAGAACAAGCAGCACCCAACCGGCTAAAAAAGCCACGCCGCCGAGTGGAGTAATTGCGCCAAGAACGCTGATTTGTGTCAATGTCAAGATATACAAGCTGCCGGAGAATAAAATAATCCCAATCAGCATCAGCCAGCCGGACCACGTAAGAAAGGCGCTGGCGGGAATTTGCCCCATAAGCAGCCCCACAATCATAAGACCGGCGGCATGAAACATTTGGTACTGCACGCCTGTTTTCCAAATATCCAGATATTTAGGCGCGACCTTTCCCTCCAGTCCATGAGCGCCAAATGCTCCTAACGCAACTGATAAAAAGGCGTTGATTGCGCCAATAATGATAAATGTTTTCATTTTATCCCTCCTTAAAAATCAAAGATCGACTCCCCATTTGCTCCGTCATCTGTTGTCAGCTTCTTACCTCCCTGATGGATGGTTGGCTGCTGGACTTGACTGCCGGGAACGGGAGCAGCGGCGCCTCTTCCCTCTTCGGACGCTTCAAGCATCACTTCACACAGCGCTTTCATCGTATGTATATGCCGTTTGATGGCATCGCTTGTTTCAGCCTGCCGCGCCTGTCGAATTTCCTTTTCAATTCTATCCAGCACAGATTGATGCGAAATATCCATTTCTTGCACCTCCCATCAAGGCGTAATTGCTTTCTCAAAATGCGTTAAATCTTCCTCAGCACCAAACACTATTATTTTATCATGCACCTGCAGTTTTTCCTCTGATTTTGGTGTGCCCAGCATTTCATTCCCCCGGAGAATGGCTACAATGGTCACGCTGTATTGATTGCGGATATCTGTTTCTTTAAGGGAACGGCCTGCAAATGGGGAGCCGGGCTGGATCGAAATTTCTTCAATATTGTATTCATGGTGGCCGGCTGAAAGCACGCGATCCATGTACTCGACACTGAGCGGCTTCAAAATCGACATAACCATCTGCTTGCCGCCGATGGAGGATGGATTGATGACTTTCATGGCTCCGGCCATTCTTAACTTCGCGGCTGTCTCATCCCGTTCCGCCCTGGAGACAATCGTTAGCTGAGGGTTGAGCCCTTTCGCCGTCAGCGTAATAAACACGTTATCTGCATCGCTCGGCAAGGTCGCCACAAGCGCGGATGCCCGTTCAATGCCCGCCGACTTTAAGACCTGATCCTCCGTCGCATCTCCATGAATACAGCATTCATCAGGCTTTAACAAGCGCCGCAAAAGCTCCTCATCCCGGTCAATAAAAACAGCTTGGATATCTTGCTTCTCCCTTACATGCGCTAGCACTTGTTCTCCCACTCTTCCAAGCCCGCATACAATAATATGCTGCTGCAAACGCCCCAATTTCTTATTCATTTTCCTCGCCCTCACTGATGTAGAAAATTCCCCCTCGACCACGAGGGAAGCAATAGCCCCGATTGCATAGGATACAATTCCTACACTGACCGGAATAATAATTAAAGCAAACACTTTCCCTTCCTGCGTGACAGGAATGGTGTCTCCGTACCCGACTGTGAGCACCGTAATCACCGTCAGCCACAGGGCATCAAACAAGCTCAAATGCTCAAAAATCATAAAGCCGATCGTACCGATAATATTCATCAATATCATCGCAGCGATACTATTAAACAAATGTTTATAACGCTTTCTCAGACTTGTTGGCATCTTCTGGAACCTTCTTTTATTTTTTTACCTTCTTGGGGGCAAAATGATAGCATGGGTTGCCGGAAGCTTGTTGCACAACAGCCGACGGCAGCTGCTTCGTCTTGAATCGATGCGCTCGGCACCCGCGCGGATTTCTTTGATCCCATGTAACAAAAAAGTGCCGGCACTGAAAACAATTTACTTTCTCCATCTTTCTCCTCTCCGTTTATTGAATTTGTCGATGTTCCACGTGAAACAAGGAAAAAAGTCGAGATTTAACGATCAGGGATGCGCCAATCAATCGGTTCTTCATTCAGTTCACACAAGTATTCATTCACCTGAGAAAAAGGCCGGCTCCCAAAGAATCCCCTGCTTGCGGAAAGCGGGCTCGGATGCGGGGATGTAATAATGCGGTGCTTTCGCTGATCAATGAGCGCCAGCTTGCTTTGGGCAGGCCGTCCCCAAAGAACAAACACGACCGGTTTATCCCGTTTATTTATTAACGAAATTATACGGTCCGTAAACGGCTCCCAGCCTTTTCCCCGATGAGAATGGGCTTCTCCCTGACGGACAGTCAGCACTGTATTTAATAATAGCACCCCTTGCTGCGCCCAAGGAACCAAATAGCCGTTATTAGGAATGTCCATCCCAAGATCATGCTTTCTCTCTTTAAAAATATTTCTTAAAGATGGCGGGAGCGGCACTTCCGGCTTAACAGAAAAGCTCAGCCCGTGAGCCTGTCCCGGTCCGTGGTAAGGGTCCTGGCCGAGAATGACCACCTTTACCTCTCCGTAGGGCGTGTAATGCAGCGCGTTGAAAATGTCATGCATATCCGGGTAAATCACTCTTGTTGCATATTCTTTTTTTAAAAACTCACGAAGCTGCAAATAATAAGGCTTTTTAAATTCTTCATGAAGCAGCTGATGCCAATCATTTTTCAAAATTTGTTTCTCCAAAGTATCCTCTCCCTTATTTTGATATCGTCACGTTTGCCTGATAATCCAGCTGTTGAAAAAACTGCTCCAAGGATTGTACAGCATTTTGCTCAGCACGCTGCAGCAGCCCCTGCTTCACCGCTTCTTTCTTTATGAGCTTTTTCGCTTCCTCCGCCAGTTCATATCCCTCCTCCCAATCCACTTCTTCACGAAACAGCCCTTCAATAGAAAAGGTTTTAACTTGGCCGGTTTCTAAAACAGGATCCTGCAGAATTTCCGCCTTGGGAATCGAAATACGGATCGTTTTGTTCTTTTCATTTACTTGGACATCCTCTTTCCCTACTTTGCTTAAATCTACTCCTGCCATCACTTTTCCGGGAATAATCAATAGAATTTTTCTTTTCGTTCCAGGGACGTCCACCCCGATTTTCTTGCCAAAGATCTCATTATCCTCTTGCTCGATTACCGCCTTTGAATAGGCTTCAGCCGTAGCCAGAGAATTCAAATCTTTAATTTGTTCAATAAAAGCACCGGATTGATGCTGCCCTTCGCCTGAATAAAAGGAGCTGAAACCGATGATGCCAAGCAGAATCACAGCCAATAACAAAAACATCCGCCAACCGCGGGTCAGTCTTCCCGCTGTGTAAACGGGGGCTCTTCCTGCTGCTGCGGCAGCGGCTGTTCGCTGCTTTCCCGCTTTCAATTCCCGCAGCAGTGCTTCCATCTGCTCTAGCTTTTCTCTGTCTCGCTGGTCCATCTTATCTTCCTTTCTCTCTGTTTATTCCTATATATTTTACCAGTCTCTATGAGGCGCATCACTTGAAAAAACTTGTATTCACCGATTATCTTTTTTAGAATATGAGTACCTGCAGAATACAATTTCGATATTGAGATATGGGCAGATGGATACAATAGGAGGGCTTGACAACATGACAATGAAAAAAACTTTAACCATTGCGGGCTCCGACACAAGCGGCGGTGCCGGCATTCAAGCGGACTTAAAAACCTTTCAAGAACATGGCGTTTATGGGATGACCGCTTTAACGACGATTGTTACGATGGATCCCGATAACCATTGGAGCCACGGTGTTCACCCGCTATCCATTGATACGCTGGAAGCGCAGCTGAAAACAGCGATGTCCGTCGGCATTGACGCGATGAAAACAGGCATGCTCGCTACGGCAGAAATTATTGAGGTGGCGGGAAAACATATTAAAGCCAATGGATTGGACAAGGTTGTCATTGATCCGGTGATGGTATGCAAAGGGGAAGATGAAGTATTAAATCCCGAAGCGCCTGCAGCTATGCGCGAATTCCTGCTTCCGCTGGCGACCGTGATCACCCCAAATCTGTTTGAAGCCGGGCAATTATCCGGGGCCGGTCCGATCCGCACAGTCGATGATATGAAAGCGGCGGCCAAGCAGATCCACGACTTAGGGGCGAAGAATGTTGTCGTTAAAGGCGGAAAACAGCTGGAGCATGATAAAGCCATCGATGTGTTTTATGACGGGGCGGATTTCACTGTGCTAGAAGCGGAAAAAATCGCTACCACATACAACCATGGCGCTGGCTGCACATTTGCGGCAGCTATCACAGCCAACTTAGCTAACGGTCTTAGCGTTAAAGAATCCGTCGCCAATGCGAAGGCTTTTGCCAACGCGGCAATCCGCCACGGCTTTCGGTTAAACCAATACGTTGGCCCGGTGATGCATGGCGCTTTTAATAAAGTCAACGGCTAAGCTTAGCTTGACTGTCCGATGAACGGGCAGTCTCTTTTTTTCGCTTTCAGCGCTTTGTTTTAGTAAAATACTGAATATAGGCTGAGAGAGGAGGATGAATGTGGAGCCAATTATCGTACCGAAAGTTCAAGAAGTTATTAATCGCTTGGCTAATAAAGAAGTATATATTCATCTGGAAACTACGAATGGCGCATATGCCTCTCACTTAAATGAAAAGTTTTTTTCTGCGGGAGCATATATCCGCAATGCTCAAATAAAATTTGAACACGGGAAAATCGTCGGCGACGGCCCTTACCGTGTCGGATTAAAGCTGATGATTGGCTGGGTGTATGCGGAAGGCCTCACCCATTTCGGCTTTGATGAAAAAGGAAGACTGCTGCTCGCCGGCCATGATTTTGACGGAAAATTAGCTGTCGCCCTGCAGCTCGGCGAAAAGCCTTTTAACCACTAGAAGAGGTGAATACGACATGGTGATGGAAATAGAACAAGAACGGCAAGTGCTGGTTATTTTTCCGCATCCTGATGACGAGGCATTCGGCGTCTCCGGAACGATTGCCGCCCATACAAAGCGCGGCACACCGGTTACCTACGCCTGCCTGACGCTCGGAGAAATGGGCAGAAATCTTGGCAATCCCCCATTTGCGACTCGCGAATCGCTGCCAGACATCCGCAAAGCCGAGTTACTGGCATCGGCTGAAGCACTGAAGATTGATGACTTGCGCATGATGGGACTGCGCGACAAAACATTGGAGTTTGAGGATGATCATAAAATGGTCCGTCTCGTTTCTGATTTGCTGGACGAACTGAAGCCTTCTCTAGTGATCAGCTTCTATCCGGGCTTCTCCGTCCATCCGGACCATGAAGCGACCGCTCGGGCCGTCGTCCGCGCCATCCGACGCCTGCCGGAGAACGAGCGGCCAAAGCTCCACGCCGTTGCCTTCGCTAATAATACGGAAACCAAGCTTGGGGCTCCGGATATCATCTATGACGTAAGCGATACATTCGAGCAAAAGATGGCCTCCATGCGCGCCCATATCTCCCAAACGGTCTGGATGCTCAAAGAAATCGAAAAGCTTCTCAGCCAACATGATGAAGCGACCATTCAGCGGGTCAAATTCGAACGTTTCTGGAGCTACCGCTGGGACGAAGACAAAGTAAGCGATATCTAATCGAAAGCCCCAAACCCTTCATGGGTCTGGGGCTGCTTTTCAAGCGTTTTCTCCGGTTTTTCAATTTTTTCAGATTTCCTCACCTTTATCAGATCAATAAATTAAATAAGAACGGATCTTCATTGATTTCGATATACGGAAATCCCTTTTGGTTCATGCGATTGATGAGCGGGAAATAGTCTTCCTTATGGGTCAGTTCGATGCCGACAAGGACAGGGCCTTCATCGCGATTCGTGCGTTTCGTGTATTCAAAGCGGGTGACATCGTCCGTTTCTCCAAGAACCTCATGCAAAAATTCTCTTAGAGCGCCGGCCCGCTGCGGGAAGCTGATGATGAAGTAATGCTTAAGCCCTTCATGGATTAAGGAACGTTCTTTAATTTCCTGCATGCGGTCGATATCATTGTTGCCGCCGCTGATGACGCAAACGATGTTTTTTCCTTTGATTTCTTCCTTATAATAATCAAGAGCCGCGATGGGCAGAGCTCCGGCCGGTTCGGCTACGATGGCATTTTCATTGTACAGCTTCAAAATGGCGGTGCACACTTTGCCCTCAGGAACGATCACAATATCATCCAGCATATCCTTGCAAATATCCATCGTGATATGTCCAACCTGTTTAACGGCTGCACCATCGACAAAGGGGTCGATTTTTTCCAAAGATGTGACCTGGCTGTTAGCGATCGATGTTTTCATGCCGGGGGCTCCCTCCGGTTCCACGCCGATCATCTTTGTGCGGGCGCTAATGCTTTTAATATAAGAGCCGACACCGGCCGCCAAGCCGCCTCCTCCGATCGAACAAAAAACATAATCAATCGGATCGGACATATCATTCATGATTTCGACTCCAACGGTTCCTTGCCCGGCAATTGTCCGATAGTCATCGAAAGGATGAATAAATTCCATTCCTTCTTTTGTGCAGAATTCCATCGCTGCGACATACGAATCATCAAAGGTGTCTCCTGTCAGCACAATTTCGACATGCTTCCCCCCGAATAACCGCACTTGTGACACCTTTTGCCGGGGGGTCGTGGACGGCATAAAAATCGTGCCTTTAATATTTAATTCGTTGCAGGAAAAGGCGACTCCTTGCGCATGATTGCCGGCGCTTGCGCACACTACGCCTTTGGCTCGTTCTTCCTCGGACAGACTGTGAATGAAGTTATAGGCTCCGCGTAATTTAAATGAGCGGACAATCTGCAAATCCTCGCGTTTTAAATAAATATTGCAGCCGTAGCGGGCAGATAGCAGTTCATTTTTTTGAAGCGGCGTTTTTGCGGCTACGTCTTTTAATGTTTGATACGCCATCACAATGTCTTCTACTCTGACTTTCGTTAAAGCTTTACTCACATTATTCCCCTTCTTTATTCGAATTTTGAGAATTATTTTAACATACTAATGGCAGCTTTGGATAGGGACTCCTTGCAATTTGTTGAGAATCTCTTCTACCCTCGGCAGGGGGAATATCGCATGAGCGGAGCACCGGCCATTGCCTTGACCGGCGCGTTTCTCAAGCTTTTTTCCTTCGTTGGGGCCAAACAAGTCAAAGCTGCTTTTCGTTATGCATTGACAAACCGTTCAATGGCTGCTGCGACCCCATCCTCATCATTCACAGCCGTCTCGTATTTGCAAACTTTCTTGATTTCCGGCTCAGCATTTCCCATGGCCACTGAGTAGCCAACGCGCTCCAGCATGGAAATATCATTAAAATTATCGCCGATCGCCATCGTTTCCTGAAATGAAATCTCTCTTTCTTTAATGAATTTCTCCAAAGCAATGCCTTTTTGAGCTTCTTGGTGAGTGATTTCAATATTATGGCTTCCGGAGGAGCTAATCGCCAGGATTGGAGATTCGCTCAGCTTTGCTACCGCTTGCTGCAGCTTGCTCTCCTCATAGGAAAAAGCAATATATTTATTAATAGAGAAGACATCGCTCTCGATGATCTCGTCATAGCTATGTACCTGATGCAGAAGGCCTTTAGTGAAACGTTCCTTTGCCGCTTCGCGAATCTGTTCTTTTGGCACTTCGGAATGGGCGGAAAGGAAAATATTAACCATGATATCCAGCGCCTTGTCATAATCATCGGTGAACGTACCTTTATTCGTGTAAATTTCAAAATACAGGCCGATCTCTTTCAAGTGGCGATAGGCCTCGGCAGCTGTTTCTTTATCGATAAAAGCATTGTTCAATACTTTTCCGGATGCATCGCGCATTTCTGCGCCATTTACACAAATAATCGGACAATAGATCCCTGCCTCATCCAGCGCATAGCGCGCTTCTAAATAAGAGCGGCCGGTTGCCACCACGACCTCGATGCCTTTTTCCTGAGCCATTTTAATAGCCCGGCTATTGTTCTCACTCACCTCCATCTTCCCGTTTAACAATGTGCCGTCCATATCAGTTGCAATACATTTAATCATACTGTCACCTGCATCTTCCTATAATATATTGTCGCTTTCATTGTAGCATGATTGACTGATGTATTCCTTGATTATGATTAGCGCCGCCATGGTTCTATCTGACTTGATTTTTACCGCTGTTCTTCGCCTGATACAGCAGCTGATCCGCCTCCATGATGACCGCTTCCAGCGCCTTCGCCGTTTCAGGATAGGAGGCTGCGCCCACGGAAATCGTCGTATGAACCGCTTCCCCGTTCGGCAAGAAAAACGGGGTGCCGGCAATTTTCTGTCTGACCTCCTCGGCTACTTGAACCGCTTTTTTATGTCCGTATCCAGTAAGGATCATGCAAAATTCCTCTCCGCCATAACGATAGGCGGATATATTCATTGCTGATCGAGCGACATCTTCCATGCATTTGGCAATCATGCGGAGCAACTCATCCCCTGCTATATGGCCATACTGGTCATTGAATCGTTTAAAGTTATCGATGTCCAACATCAAAATGGAAAAAGGCTGAATGCAGCCCTTTCGATTGACGCTGAATAGATGGCGCAGTTCATAATCAAAGGAGCGGCGGTTTCGCAAACCGGTTAAATGGTCCGTTAACGACTTGTGCTGATTTTCAAAATAAGCAGAACCTACTTTAAACACCGTTTCGGTAATATGATAAATAAGGTAGCCTCCAATGACGGCTACGATCAGGCGGAACAGAACGATCCCCCAATAATTAGCGTCTTCTTGTAAATTGATCGATAGCGACCACCAAACAATGGCTTCTCCCGCAAGGTTCATAAACCAGAACTTCTTTTTTTGAGACCAAGAGGTACGTGCGGCCGCGATGCAAACGGCTCCGATCAGCAGCATATTGGCTGCCGCTACAAAAGCCTGCGAAGACGACTCAAATAATAAAATTCTCGCAGCTGCAATAATTACAGCTGATAAGCCTGCTGATAAGGTTTGGTTACTCTTATACTTACGTTTCTGCTTCGCTGCAATAATTACAGCTGATAAGCCTGCTGATAAGGGCCCCGCATAAATCGCGGCGATCACAGTAGCTAAGTGTCTCATATCCGTAAAGGTATATTCATCTAAACGGATCGACAAAAGCATCAGCTCACAGCCGAGCGCACCTGCTAGCACTCCCAATAACCATTTAGCCTTCAGTGAATGCAAGGACATTTTACTGATTAAAAAACCCGCTATATATAAGCAAAAAACAAGGACCGCTATATTTAAAAACAAGGGTTGAAGCAAAGTCGTTCCTCTCTCTCCATTAGGTTTTTTTTCATCATACAATACATTCTGCTAAAAGGTAATAAATGTTTTTATTTAACAATTATTCTTACATACTCTGTTCACCAAATTTTCAATAGTTTCCATTCTGATTGGATGTTTCTTATCTACTATATGATCAATAGTCGTTCATTATTTGAAAAACGTTTTATAGAATACTGCTATGCAGCGGATGTCACATCATGGTTTGAAAACAGTAAACATTTCCGGACTTCTGATCAGATCATTAGCCGTATACTAACATTAAGACAGCCTCTCCCTTGCTGCTAAGGTTTGCAACGATTCACCAGGTGATGAGAAGAGGATGTGTGAGGAATCCTGTCCTAAATAGGCTTTGCTGCCCCCGAGTCAAGGCGAGCACAAAAAAGAGACGGATAAGCGAATCAAAACAACGCCTAAAGCTTCGATCAGACCGGCTGCACTCCCATATTTAGGGGAGATTTCAGAAAGGTATTACCAGCTTCATCCAGCGTCTATTCCTGCCCCTTTTTTGCTCTGTGCACTCTGAAGACGAAAAAAGACCATCGCCAGCATTTTCCCTCATGCTTTAAGGGCGAGTGGTCAAATAAACTTCACCATTGCCGAAGCTCATGATCCGGCAGGCTGAACCGGTGAACCACTCCGACTTTTTCATAACCGTTCTTCAAGCTGTTCTTTTTCCATATCCTCAGCATATCTTGTTCAAAATACCTGATTAAACTTTTTTATATTTCAAAATATAAAAGAAGGTCTGGATTTTTTCTTTAAAATGAATTAAAATTGAGTCCTATTAATAAATATACAAGACTATTCATTGAGAGGAAGACAAGAGATGGAAGATACGAATAAACGTTCTTTATCACATATTTTACTGTTCATCATCCCATCGCTGGTCGGTCTGATCATGTTCATGATCCCCATGAAGCTCGGCGGCGATTATACGATACCTATCGCTTTTTTATCCGGTTGGCTGCAGGACGTGATCGGCGCTTGGATTCCCGCGATCGTCACTTATTTAATTGTGGCGGCTGCGATCGGCACATTATTCGTTAAAGCCGTGCGGCCTGCCTTCGTGCGCCACTCGCCATTTTTGGCTTCGCTGTTTGATATCACTCCTTTCTGGGCCGCGGTTCGGGTGCTGGGGGCGATCTTTGCCGTGATGACTTTATACCAGCTCGGTCCCGAGTGGGTGTATTCGGACAGCACCGGCGGACTCCTGCTAAATGATTTGCTGCCGGTTTTGTTTGCCACTTTTATTTTTGCCGGGCTGCTGCTGCCGCTGCTATTGAACTTTGGGCTGCTGGAATTTATCGGATACTCGTTGACGAAATTGATGCGGCCGTTATTTAAGCTTCCAGGCCGTTCTTCGGTGGACTGCTTGGCCTCTTGGCTCGGAGACGGAACGATCGGTGTGCTTTTGACAAGCAAACAATATGAGGAAGGCTTTTACACGAAAAAGGAAGCGGCCATTATTGGAACGACTTTCTCTGTCGTTTCCGTCACCTTCTGTTTAGTCGTAATTTCTGAAGTAGGATTGGAAGATTACTTCCTTCCTTTCTACGGAACCGTAATCCTTTCAGGAATCGCCGCCGCTTTAATATTGCCGCGCATTCCCCCGTTATCCAAAAAGGAAGATGCCTTTATCAGCGGGGAAAAGAGAACGGATGCGGAAGAATTAGTTCCCGCCGGACACTCCGCCATCTCTTACGGATTTGAGCAAGCGGTTCAAACCGCTAAGAAAAACAAACCAATGCAAGTGGTTCAATCCAGTCTCCAAAATGTCTTGGATATGCTGCTTGGCGTGGCTCCTACGGTGATGACATTAGGAACAGCCGCTGTTATCATTGCGGAATATACGCCGTTCTTCCAATGGCTCGGTCTGCCATTTATTCCGCTTTTGGAGCTGCTGCAAATTCCATTTGCCGAGGAAGCCTCCCAAACGATTATGGTCGGCTTTGCGGACATGTTCCTGCCTTCTGTCATCGGCGCTGGTATTGAGAGTGAATTAACCCGCTTTGTCATTGCAACGCTGTCCGTTTCCCAGCTCGTCTACATGTCAGAGGTCGGCGGCTTAATTCTCGGAACGAAAATCCCGATTTCATTCAAAGATTTAATCTTCATTTTCATTTTAAGAACATTGATTACCCTGCCAATCATCGCCTGCGTAGCCCACTTGATTTTCTAAGGCAAAAGCGAAGACGCTTTTCAAGTGAACCTTCAAACAGCAGGACAGTCTTATATGCAGGATAAAAAACAAAGCCCAAGAATGTGCCGAAAAAACCCACATTCTTGGGCTTATATATTAGCCGAAATAGCGCTTTTTAAACAGTCCCTTAAAAGCTTTAAATATCCCAGTAAATCAACCATCCTAAAGTTCGGCTGAATCACGCTCTCTTTTTAGTGCCTGCTGGCTGCTTTTGAACGGCCACCAAGCACCTTGCCCGAAGGATACGGTAATAGCTGGAATGAGCAGCGGCAAAATGATTAACCCGTACAGCAATAAACCGGTGATGACAATCGCAGCGATTTGAACTAAGCTTAACACGCCGGACGGCATCATTGCGGCAAATGTTCCAGCAAGTATGATGGCTGCGGTCATAATAACCGTTCCCATTTTCGCCATCGATTTCAGCATCGCTCCTGGTATAGACGCTCCATCCGCAGCCTCTTCCCGAAAACGGTCAAGCAGGAAGATGGAGTAATCGATGCCGAGCGCCACCAGCATCACAAAGCCAAAGAACGGAACAGCCCAGCTGATTCCGTCATAGCCCAGCCAGTTAACGAACACCAGCTCAGCCGCAGAAACCGATGTAAAGTAAGCGAGCAGTAAAGAACCCATCATATACAGCGGCATAATAAACGAACGGAACAGCACCGATAAAACAATGATCAAGCTAACGAGCATAATCGTGACGGTTCGGGTGAAATCGGCAGAGGAGATTTCTTGCAGATCACTGTTCATGCTGGACACTCCGCCATAGGCTACCTCGGCCTCTTCAAACGGCGTGCCGGCCGCTGAGCGTTCCGCCGCTTCTTTGATTCTTTTTACGGTATCAATCGCTTGCGGCGAGTATGGATCATCCGCCAAAATCACTTCAAGCAAAACCCCGCTTTTTCGGCCAATCGCATAGCGATCCAGCACTGGCTGAAAGTCTTTCTTGGCGAGCGTTCCCGCCGGGATAAACATACCAGTATCCCGCAAGCTTTCAGATTGGCTCATCTTTGCAGTCACAGAGGAGGCTTTGTTTAGACCGCTCTTAATCTCAGAAAGACCCCGGTTTGCCGCTCCCACTCCTTTAGAGAGCTCCGTTAAGCCGCCTTTCATCTGGCCGATCTGTCCGGTTGAGCTTTCCACTTGGGCTCCAGCCTTCGCAATCCCTTGCTGCACTTGACCAAGCTGCTGCTGCAGCATGCCGAGCTGCTGAACGGCTTGCGGAATATTTTGCGTTTGCTGCAGGCCTTTCGATAGGAGGCCGAGCTGCTGATTAATTTGACCGATGCCTTGCGCCGCTTGTCCTAGATCCCCAGCACCGGCCGATGCTTCACCGCCGGCAGGAAGCTGCCCTGCCATGCCATTCAGCCCGGCTTGCACATCCGTCAAGCCCTTTTGCACGTTCACAAAGCCATCTTGAGCCTTTTTCAATCCTTGTGTAATTTCTCCAAGCTGATGATCAATATAAAGCTCATCCATCACGTCTCCAGCCGGCCGCGTAATCGTGCGCACTTCTTTCACGCCCTCTTCCTTTTCAATCTCGCGGCTGATGGATTCGATATAAGGAACAGTCGATTCGCTGACTGCCTCTTTCTTCTCCTTTAAGATGACCTGAACAGGCAGCGAGTCCCCTTTTCCAAATCCTTCTTCAATTGCTTCAAGCCCCTTCACGGAATCATAATCACTGCCAATCTCATCTACTGTGTTATAAGAAAGCTGATTATCGTACGTAAAGAGCAGCGGAATGGCGATTATGGCTACGACCAGCATAGAAAGAAGTGGCCGCTTTACCGATAAACCGCCGAATGCCAGCCATAATTTGCTGTCGCGATGGCCAGCGGATTGCTTCGATGGCCAAAATAGTTTATCTTTTAATACTGCCATAAAAAAGGGTACGACCGTAAATAAAACTAGAAGCAGCACTGCGATGCCGACAGCTACGCCAACAGCCGATTTAAATATCGGGAAATCTGCGAAGCCAATCGCCGAAAAGCCGATAAATACGGCCAATCCGCTGATTAGAAGCGTTCTTCCAGCCGTTTTGTACGTATTCACAATCGCTTCCTCCACCGCATGCCCGGCCAGCAGCTCTTCTTTATACCTGCTGAGCAGCAAAATGCAGTAATCAGTCCCGATGCCAAACAGGACCGCCACGAGGAAGATTTGCGTATAGTTAGATACTGGAAAGTCGAACCATTCAATAAAGAATGCGACAACCGACTGACTCAGCAAATAGGTGATCCCCACAGCGAGCAGCGGAACAAATGGCGTCACAACCGACCGAAACACTGCTAGAAGCAAAGCAAAAATAAGAACAACCGTGATAACCTCTGTCCGCTTCAGTCCTTCTTGGGCGCTGATATTCACATCGTTGTTAATAATGGCTTCCCCTGTTAAATAAACAGTTGTATCCTTCGGCAACACAGCTGAGCGGATTTCATCGGCAAGCTCATTGACTTCTTCTTCCGTTCCATCCACTGTCAGCGGCACAAGCACCGTTTTTCGATCTTTCGAAATTAGCTGTTCTTCCATCTCTTTGTTTTCAAAAGGATTCATCACTTCTTGAACCGGAGAGCCAAGATCAGCTAACTCCTTCACCGTCTTGGCAATCATCCGGCGAGACGATTCATTCAGCTTTCCATCTAACGGAAAGACAAGAGAGATCGTCTCCGCCCCAGCCCCCGCCTTATCCAATATTTCGATCGCTCTCTGAGAATCGGCTTCATCAGGAAGCTGAAAGGAACCGGCTTTCTCAGCTTGCTTAGACAGATTAGGGGCCAACACAAATAGAACGGCTGTTAGAACAATCAGCCCAGCCGTAATGGGCCATTTCCACTGAATGATTCTTCTCATCATCTACTCCCCATCCAATCGTAATATTTTTTTAAGCTTGCGAAGCGTCTTGATAAATTGCTCGATTTCGTGCTCTTCAATTTGATCTGAAAGCAATTGTTCAATATAGCTGTAGCATAAACCGTTGTATTTCTCGATGACAGCCTTTCCATTCTCGGTTAACTCAATCAGCTTTGTCCTCTGATCTTCTTTCGCTTTCACCATTTGAACGAGTCCTTGTTCAGCCAATTTTTTCAGACGGTTGGAAATGGCGCTTTTATGCACTCCCTGTATAGCCGCCAGCTTATTCGAAGCAACCGGCCCATGCTTTTGAATAATCCCCATCATCTGTAGCTGTTCAGGTGAATACTCTTGCCACAACGGATGATCAACGGCTCGCAGCACCCTTTCTGTTCCGTAAATCATGACTTCTTCAAATAACTCGACCGCTTCCCGCAACTGTTTGCTCACATTAGTCTACCCCCTAAACCTTTAACTTAAGTTTAGGGGGTAGACTAATAGTTGTCAATGAAAAACAACTGGTGAAGAGACATCATCCATAAGAAAGGGGCCCGCTTGCCAAGCAACCATTTTCTAATGGCCCTTCTGTCTTGTATAATATGATTAAAACAGGGAGAACTTGAAAGGATGTGCTTGAGCACGTGACCCATAAAACTTGGTTTCAAACAGGAATAGCGATTATACTGTTCCTCATTATCATCTTGCTTTTTAGAGAGATCAAAAGTATTTTTTATCCGCTGGTGATTGTAGCGAAGACGGTCTTTCTGCCGCTTATACTGGCCGGCGTGCTGTTTTATTTAACGCGCCCGATCGCCTCGTGGCTGGAGAAGAAACGCTTTCCGAGATGGGCTTCGATAGTAAGCGTGTTTCTGCTGTTAATTGTGATTTTCTGGGTTCTCTATACCATCATCGGCCCGGTCGTCAATAAGCAGGCCTCCCGATTGATGGATAATATTCCGCAAATGGCCCGCACAACCGAGGACGGCATCAATTATTTAATGAATCAGCGAGAAAGACTGCCGGAAGCAGCCATTCAATCCTTGGAAGATGCCGCAGGCAAAATTGAAGAATGGGCGATGTCGCTCGGCAGCTGGCTCATCACCTTTATTCAAGGTTTGCTTCAGGCTGTTTTTCTAATGGTTCTTGCACCATTTTTCTTATTTTATATGTTAAAGGACCGGGAGAAATTCCAGCCGTTTATTGCCGGCTTCTTTTCGGGCGACCAAAAGGCTTGGGTGAAAAACACCTTACGCGACTTGGATGAAACATTAAAATCCTACATCCAAGGTCAGCTGCTGGTCAGCTTTCTCGTCGGAGTGATGCTCTATATCGGCTACCTGCTGATCGGTCTCGATTATTCGCTGATTCTTGCCTTGTTCGGCATGGTGACGAATGTCATTCCTTTCTTGGGGCCTTATTTAGCCGTCATCCCGGCCATCTTTGTCGCTTGGACACAGGATCCGCAATTGGTGCTTTACGTAGCGCTTATTATGCTTGTGGCTCAGCAAGTGGAATCGAATTTGATCTCCCCTAATGTGATGGGCAAAGCGCTTGATATCCATCCCCTAACGGTTATCACCATCATTCTGACCGCGGGGAATCTGGCTGGCATATGGGGTGTGATCTTAGCGATTCCTACCTATGCCGTCATCAAAACCCTTACTGTGAACCTGTATCAAAAGCGGGCGGCCATTAAGCGGGCGGCGACGAAAGATATTTAAGCTCCTGCCTCTTATACCCTTGTGAAACAACTATCTGGTGAGCTGCCTTGGTCAGCTCACCAAATTTTTTATACTGCAAAGCCTGATTCATTCGGTCCTGCATGATGCAGGAGTTAAAGGCGCTGCAGCAAGATGCTGCGATATCTGCCTTAGTTCTTCCGGCCAACGGCTGATGGTTCATTTATGATTCCCCCTCGCAGGCTTAACAGAGCTCCTTCTTGCAAATCACACATACCCTGCGAACTTCTTCACCTTTTTTCTCCCCCTTTTTGTGACAAAAGATATGTGAAAGCTTGCACATTTTTTGTATAATGATCATAACTTATCATTTCTCCAATGAAAGTGGAAAATCCGCCAAAAAGAGGAGGCTGGTTCAGTGGGTGTTTGGAAGAAAAACGGAGTGATCGCGCTGGTCATCATAGGCCTGGTGTATTTCAGTTATTGGCTGCTTAACCGGGCGGAGCCAGCGAGCCCGCAAGCCGCCGAGCCGCCTGCGGATGCAACGCTGTTTATTCACGGACATAAAGGAACCTACGGGTCTTTCCGTACCATGCTGGAACGGTTTGAGCATAATTCTCTCGGAAAGAAGACCCTTATTTGTAAGGTTACGAAAGATGGGCGCGTGCTCGTCAAGTACGCAAACAATACGCCGTCAAAAGAACCGCAATTTATCCAGGTTCTATTTGAAAACAACCGGGCGGGCTTTGATCAAACCGCTTATTGGCTATCCAAGATCATGAAAATGCTGAAGGTCCAATACGATCTGAAGCAAGTCAACCTGGTCGGTCATTCTATGGGGGGCCTCGTCTCCGCTAAGTACCTCCAGAATTACAGTCACCATCGCGATTATCCCGCCGTCAAACATTTAGTCGTCATCGGCAGCCCCTTCTTGGGAGTAAGCGATAAAGACTATGTGAACAAAAACACAGGACTTGCGAAATACGATCTGATGCCCAACTCTCCTGCTTTACAGGAAATCTTTCATCACAAACGACTGTTTCCTAATAACGTCAAGACGCTGGCCATTGCCAGCACAGGCGATCAGCTCGTAGCCGTTCAAAGCGCTCTTGCCGTTAAACAGCTAGTCCCAAAAGATCATTATCATGAAATTATCATTCGTGATTCTTCCGTGACCCACAGCGGCTTGCACGAAAGCCGGAAGGTCGATCTCGTCATCGCTGAGTTCTTATGGAAAAGCAAATGAAGCACCTGTGTTGTGTTTAGCAGGGCAAAGAGTCAGACTTTAGCCTGACTCTAAATAAATAAACAAAAAAATAGATGCATTTCAGAACCTTTGTCCCGCGCGGCGGGGTTAGCCCTTTTCAAAAGCGGAGGAGGAACCCCCCCCTGTTCGGAAGGCACGGAAAAGGGGATTGCTATAATCATGTGCATCTATAGAAAAAAAGGAGTGATCGCCTTTACAGCAGGTGATGAACTCCTTTTTGTGATGAGGGCTACTTTTTCAGCGGGTTCACCGTTTGGGGATTCCCTCTATTTCACAGCTTTCTCCAGAATCTCGCTGCATAAGGGGGCTAAAACGGCTTCATCGTTTTGATGCGGGTACAAGGACTCGATTTGGTCCTTGCTGTTCTTCGCTTCAGCTAAATAATCAGTGGCTTTGTGCATAAGAGCGGTATATCGCTCAGCAACATCCTGAATCTCTTCTGCATATAACTCATCCGTTCCGTCCGGTACGATTTCCTCGTATAAATCAATGATGGCATCATTTGTTTTTTCCGGAAAGTACTCATGAGGAGCCGTGCTGTCAAAAACAGCAAACCCCAGTTCTCTTACAATCACCATATCCACACTATTCGGATCAAACCCGCAGTGATACACTTCTGTATCGTAGCCTTTTTCTTCTGCGGCAGCCGCGATTTTCTTCATCATCGTCGATTTGCCCGTTCCAGGCCGCCCTTTAATAAAATATCGCCAAGACAGGTCATCCGTTAACGAACCGATGAAGTCCACAGCGCCGACCGGCGTTGCCGCGCCAAGAAAGCGGCGCTTTACTCTCCCTTTTTTTCGCTTGTCTTTATCAGGAAGCAGTTGCTGTATCAATTGAGCCGTTAATTCATTCGCGCGCTGTTTATTCAGGGAACGGATATAAATAAGCTCCCATTCATCATGAACAGCCAGCGCTTTTTGAAAACATGAGTAGGCATTTTGCCGCGCAATATTAGCCTGCTCCACCAACCGGGTGATAACCGCTCCCTGTTCAGCACCAACCGCTTTCTCTCCCGGTATATTTACGTAATGTCTGCAAGCTTCAGCGGCTTCCGTGCGGGCGAGCGGGACGGAGCAAACAGCCGCCTGCTGATCCGTCAGAATCACAGCTTCAAGAGCATCAGGATCAGACGCACAATGAATCAATTCCGCGTTCATTCCCCGCTGCAAGCACTGATCGGCTAATAACCGCAGACAAGTCTTCTTTTCAGTCTCCGTCCCGCCTTCAAGCATAAAGACCTTCTCCATCTCTTGAAGATTGGACTCAAGCAAGCTATACATTCCTTTTGCCGTGTGGCCTCTCGTAAAATAGCGAATCACTTTACCGCTCATGCTCACACCTCTTTATATTAAATTTGTCCCTCATCCTAGCATATGCAGGGGGGTAGACACTCTATGTCTCTTTTTCAGCGGCAGGGGAACGGAAGGGCACACAAACAGGGCGATCCCCTCTGGAGATCGCCCATATGTCGGCAATAATAATCGTTGTCGCGTCAACGGCTTACTTGAAGATATCCCGGTGAACTTCTTTGATGTTTTCTAAAGCATCGTTTACGCATTTGTATTCCTTGCCAATCTTATAGCATTTAATATTCGTGAGCGAACGGTCTTCCCCAGGGTCACGCAGCAACTTCACGTATTCTTCCGTGGCACCTTCCACCTCTTCAAAGCCTTTTTCGCTAAATGTCGCAGACGACTGCTGAAGCTTCTCGTACACCACTAAAAAGTCTTCTTTAATTTCACCGGTGAAAAAATTTCTTGTCTCAAGCAAGTTTTCAACAACCATCATTATCCCCACTTCCTGATCATTAGTATGAACACATTATATAAAATACAGCTAAAAATAATAACCCATGTTCAAGCTTTTTCATGAAAAACACATAGAATATTAACATAAGTTTCACATAATATTCATAGTTTGTTACATAAGACTATTTGAGCAGATTTTCCCCGCTCAAAGCCCCTGTTACAGCGATTAAATCTTTAGGCTTCAGCTCGATTTGCACGCCAATTTTTCCTCCGCTGACAATGACCTTCTCCAGTTCGTTTGCCCGCTTGTCAATAAAGGTCGGATAGGACTTTTTCATGCCGATTGGCGAGCAGCCGCCGCGAATATACCCCGTGTACTTGGGAAGTTCTTTCACCGGCAGCAGGTCCAGCTTCTTCTCTCCAGCCGCCTTGGCAGCCTTCTTTAAGTCCAATTCTTCCGCTGCGGGAATGATGAAAACATAGAGATGATTTTCTGAACCGACGGTGACTAGCGTCTTATACACCATGCTTGGATCTTTGCCTATTTTTTCAGCGACAGACACCCCGTCTATCTTGCCGTCTTTATTTTCATAAGCATGCATTTCATAAGGCACATTGGCTGCGTCCAGCATTCTCATAGCGTTGGTCTTTCCAATTTTCAACACCCTCATCCTTTCTTCCTTCTTGGTTTCTATCTTGATATGATAAGTATAATGTGAAACTCCCTGCAATGAGGAAGTTTCTGCTTGCTGCAGTGAGAGACAGGACCAATAAAACAGAGGTGTAGATTATGGATTATGTAACTGTATCGTCCATCATGGATGTCATGAAGGAGTATCTTCCAGCCAGCACATCCGTCGCAGTTTCCGATTCAAACAAATTTATTTATTATCAGCCGAGTAAGTTGGTTGATTTGCAAATCCGGCCCGGAGACTCTTTTAAAAGCGGGGGCGTGACCGGAAAAGCCATTACAAAAAAGCAGCAGGTGTCTGAATATATCGACAGTGAAGTGTACGGCATTCCTTATTATGCCATGGCCGTTCCGCTTTTTAATCAAGCCCAAGTGATTGGTGCCGTCACCACCATCTTTCCCGCTAAACCTTCGCCGATTTCCACTAAATTTTTCACGATTAAAGCGGAAGACCGCTGGTATCCGGTGACTTACAATAACATTATTTTTTTAGAAGCGGAAAGCCGCAAAACGAGAGTGCAGGCGGTCAGCGGCGATGGCTATCATAAAATGAATTTAACCGAGCTGGAATTCCTGCTGCCGAACGATTTATTTATACGCGTTCACCGTTCCTACATTGTCAATGTCAACTTTATTCAGGAAATTCAGCCGGATTCTCATTCCACCTTCCTGCTCATTATGAAGAACAGAATGAAAATCCCTGTCAGCCAAACGTATTCCAGTCATTTCCGGAAGGCACTTAATTATTAAATTCTATTTCATGTATTATTTTTTCTGCTTTATTACATTTTTAAGGCTTTTCATGCGTAAACGGATGAGAAAGAAAAAATTAATTGATAGAATATTAAAAAAGATGGCAAGGGGGATTTTTAGTGAACACACGAATCACTGACCGTTTGCGCAATGAACAGCTGCACTCGTTAATCGTTTCCGCTGATGAAGCCGCTTCTTGGATTAAAGACGGCATGACTTTAGGGTTAAGCGGTTTTACGCGCGCAGGAGATGCTAAAGCGGTACCGATGGCATTAGTAGATCGGTCTAAAAATGAAAAGTTTAAGGTGAACATCTACACGGGAGCTTCTCTCGGTTGTGACATTGATAAATTGATGGCAGAAGCCGGTATTATCCAAACAAGACTGCCGTTTCAGGCGGATTCAGCAATGCGCAAGAAAATCAACGAAAGAGAGATGTACTTTACGGACCAGCACTTATCCCACGTAGCGGAAATGGTGCGTGCGGACGTCCTGCAGCCGATTGATTTTGCGATTGTGGAGGCGGCTGCCATTACAGAGGACGGCATGGTGATCCCGACAACTTCCGTGGGCAATTCATCAATCTTTTTAGAAAAGGCAAAGAATATTATCATTGAACTTAATTTAGCTCAGCCGGCCGCACTGGAAGGCATGCATGACGTCTATGACGTCGGCGAGCAGGGAAAGCGCCTGCCGATTCCTTTGACTGCTGTTGATGGACGTCTCGGCACCCCAGGATTTCCTGTGGATCTCCATAAAATTAAAGGGATTGTCGTAACGGATGTGTTGGATTCACCTTCAACGATTACTCCGCCAGATGAAGACACCGCTATTATGGCCAGCCACTTAATCGACTTCCTGCGCGAGGAAATCAAAGCGGGACGTCTAACCAATCAGCTGGCTCCTTTACAGTCAGGCATCGGCACAGTGGCCAACGCCGTACTTCACGGCTTGCTGGAGTCAGAATTCGAAAATCTCGAGGTGTATTCGGAAGTCCTTCAGGATGCGGTATTCGATTTACTGGACAGCGGCAAGGTCCGCTTTGCTTCAGGCTGCTCCATTACGCTGTCCGAAAGCAAAATGAAGCAAGTGTTTCCAATTTTAGATCAATACAAGGATCGCCTCGTCCTGCGCCCGCAGGAAATTTCTAATCATCCGGAGATCATCCGCCGCTTGGGACTGATTTCCATCAATACGGCGATTGAGGCGGATATATATGGAAACGTGAACTCCACCCATTTAGGCGGAACGAAAATGATGAACGGCATCGGCGGCTCCGGTGACTTTGCCCGCAATTGCCGCCTGGCTATCTTTGTCACGAAATCAACAGCAAAGGATGGCAGAATTTCCAGCATTGTTCCGTTCGTTACGCATGTGGATCATACCGAGCATGATGTCGATGTGCTTGTCACCGAGCAAGGCTACGCTGATTTAAGAGGGCTGGCGCCGGTAGAACGAGCCCGCTTAATTATTGAGCGCTGCGTTCACCCTTTATATAAAGAGCAGCTCAGCGCTTACTTTGAAGAAGCCCTCGCCGCAAAGGGCCACACACCGCACGTGCTAGAGAAAGCTTTCTCTTGGCATGCGAACTACGCCAAGAAAGGCACCATGCTGATTGAAGAGTTTTCAGCAGCGAAGCAATAGCCGAAGGGACATCGCTTTGCAGCGTCCGCAAGGCGGCTTTTGCCAATTGAATTGACTGTTCTTCAGCCTCCAATCTCAATAAGGATCTTTGGCCTAAGCCGCCGGGCGTTTATCATACATATCCATCTCTTATACTGAAAAGAACGATCTGCTCTATACAAGAAGCAGGTCGTTTTTTTGATCACATAAAAAGAGGCGGATTGTGGACAATCTGCCTCTTTCGTCAGCTACCCGCCCATAGAGCCGCGGGGTTTTGATTTAGATGCCTCGCTTTTCTCCGCCTTAACTTGAATGTTTTCAGGGTCCAATCCATGTCCCAGTGTACCGTATGCCGCGCCCGGAACCGGGTCCACCAGCTCGGTTTTAGCCCGATAGATGCGCGGCGTTTTATATAATGCCGCTAACGCCTGGAGCATCGGCATTTCATGATAACGATCCGCCCAGTGCTTTTTCAATTCAGCTTTCACAAGCGGATAATATTTTGAACTCATCCCCGGAAACAGGTGATGCTCAGTGTGATAAGAGAAGTTGAAATGAAGCACATCCACCCATTTAGGAACCGTAACGGTCAAGCTGTTGGCCAGCGGATCATTGACCGGCGTCAATGAATTTAAGCGATGATTCGTAGCGATATAAGCCATCACGATAAAGTTTCCGATCAATAAAGGAATCAAAAACGCGAAAAGCCATTTCAGCGGTCCAATGAGGAATAATAATCCTATCCATACCGCCCACGGAAGAAGCAGCTGCATCCACACAGAAAAGCGCTTATTCGGTTTAAATTCTGTAATAAAGCGTTTGAACATCCGGAGCGAGTGGAAGGTGAAGGTAATTGCCAAAAAGGCCATCCCTAAAAATCCCCGAACCGAAAGCGGCAGCTTATAGATCCATTTCATTACGCTGCTTTTAGCGAATTGTTCAATAGTTGGCCATGCATCCGGATCCTTCTCCTCATCCTGTGTATGAACATGGTGAGTCATATTATGCCATTTTCTCCACAAGCGCGGTCCCGTGCTTAATGGAAAAAAAGCGATCCCTCCGGTTAAGTCGCGAAGCCAAGCTTTTCTGACAACCGTGCCATGCAAAATTTCATGCCCGAGAAACCCCATAGAAGCAAAGGAAAAACCCAGAATGAACGCAACCAGCAGGTTGATCCATATATTAAACTCCGTCAATGCAATCGTCAAAATCCCAGCTATGACAATGATTAAATAGGCTAAGCCGCCCCATAATCGCTGAGGAACCGGCTTGAAGGCTTTTTTAGGCAGATGCGGTGCGATGCGGGCCGCATACCAGCCAAATGAATGAAGCTCTTTCACTATATACTTCCCTCTTTTCAAAAATAATCTGCTTAGTCAAATCAGCAAAATACATGTTATTCCTGTATCCTAGCACTTTATTTTCATACTTGTCAATAAATTTAACACTAGGTATTAAAGTTAGATCTTAACCCTAGGCAATACATTCTCAAATTAGGGATTTTTTCCTATGGCTGCTTACATCACAGGGGGAGGATATTCGTTTTTGGTTTCTTCGGCCGCCGCGGTTTCTCATTTTTTTATTTCCTCCATTATGTATAAATTAAACGCCCCCGATCACCGCGCATAGGCTTATACCTACTAGACTAAGCAAACATGGCTGTTTTATTCAGCCGCGGAGAAAAACAAAATGAAGGTATTCTTTCTCTTTCTTCGTCCATTCATAAGGACTGAACGCAACCAGCGCCTATTATGAGTAGGGGGCTCACTTATCGCTTGAGCTCCGGATGATCCCCTTCATTTGTTTTATGATCAAAGCTGGATTAAAGTACCAATAACCACCTTGGAGGTGTTGCTCTTATGGGTACAATCATCAGTTATCCAGCAGAAAATGAAATCATACTCGTATTCAAACGAAACTAAACAGCCAGTCGCCGGTACGATACCGACAACTGGCTGTTTAAAAATTATTTGGATGCCTATTTCAAATACGGGGACAGTCCCTGCCCTCGCCGTCATCCCTTTTGTTATAGTTTACCTCGTACCGCAAAAGACTCCCCTTCCAACACCTATGATAAATTCTGAGTTTATCATACAGTTTCTTATCAGACAGTCCTCTGCTGATTAATGGAATATGATCGTCTTATTTTCGTGAACGATGACGCGGTCTTCTAAATGCCATTTCACTGCACGGGCGAGCACCCGGCGTTCAATCGACTGGCCAATTTTCTTTAATTCACTCACCTGATCACGATGAGTAACCCGCTCGATATCCTGTTCAATAATCGGCCCTTCGTCAAGGTCGTTGGTTACATAATGAGAGGTCGCCCCGATCAGCTTTACCCCGCGTTCATAAGCGCGCTCATACGGTCTGGCACCGATGAAGGCCGGCAGAAATGAGTGGTGAATATTAATAATCTGATTCGGAAAATGGCTGACAAAATCTGCCGTCAAAATCTGCATGTACCGAGCGAGCACGATCACATCCACTTGATGCTCTTTTAACAATCGTATTTGTTCCTCTTCTACTTGCTTGCGGATCTCTTTATTAGCTGGAATATAATAGAAAGGAATCCCCAGCGCCTCAACCATTGCTCTGGCATTTTCATGATTGCTGATTACAAGCGCGATATCTGTTGGCAAATCACCGCTTTGCCACTCCCAAAGCAATTCAAGCAAACAATGAGGCTCCTTAGAGACAAAGATCGCCGTCCGCTTTCTTTCCTCGGCATACGTAAACTGATACTCCATCGCAAATTCAGCGGCCAGCTGTTCGAAATCCTCTTCCATTTCTTCCGCAAGCTCCGCTAATCTAGGACAATCAAACTCCACGCGGATAAAAAAAGTACCGCCTTGCGGATTGTTCGAATATTGATTGGATTCGATAATGTTGGCTTGATGCTCATATAAAAATTTCGAAATGGCCGCGACAATTCCCGGACGATCCGGACATTTAACAAGAAGTCTTCCCCGGCTGCCCTTCTTTTGCTCCCCTATAGAAGAATTCGTATGAACGTTCGTTTTCATCCTATGTACCTGCCTTTTCTCGATGATTATCCATTATACTGCAATAAAATTAGAATGAAAATAATTTTCTGAAAGTATATAGCCAATTATCCCGTAAGAACAAGCGGAGTCTTCTCACCTAAAAGGATAAAAAGCGCCTGATGCTTCTCCTTCGAATCGGCCGGGAAAAATCAATGCTAGCTTTTTGCCCCATTCATCCAAAAAGTCCGGCGCTTCATGATATAGTAGAAAGGGTTTGTTTGGTCATCGGGCCGAATAAGCCTCTTTCCGATGAGGAGGATTCGGCCCGAAAAGCAACAGCCAGCCCGTCTAGTGCTAAAACGACGTTTGGAAGTGCCGCAGCAGCGCCTCCTTCCCATATCATGAATTTGCTCATAAAGCCTTATATAGTTCATAATGAAAAAGCTTGGCAGAACAGGAGGACGATGATGGAGAAAAAAGAACAATGGTCATCCCGGCTCGGATTCATTCTATCCTCAGCCGGTGCCGCCATCGGGCTGGGAGCTATCTGGAAGTTCCCGTATGTCACCGGCCAAAGTGGCGGCGGTGCCTTTCTATTATTATTTATTTTATTTACCATACTCATCGGCTTGCCGATGCTGATTTCAGAATTTATTATCGGACGCGGCTCGGGAAATGAAGCCGTCAGCGCTTATAAAAAACTAGCGCCTCAGAGCGTATGGACGCTGATTGGAAGGCTTGGTGTAATCGGCTGCTTCTTGCTGCTGTCCTTTTACAGCGTGGTCGGCGGCTGGGTCCTGACGTACACCATCATGGCGCTTGGAGGAAAAGTAATCAATAGCAGCGCCGATTACGGAGCGCTGTTCGGACAGGTGATCAGCTCACCGCTGATCACCATCGGCGGATTAGCTGCTTTTCTGCTGATCAATGTAAATGTCATTGCATCCGGTGTACAAAATGGGATTGAAAAAGCAAGCAAATACATGATGCCGCTGTTATTTATCTTTTTTATTATCCTGGTCATTCGCTCCCTGACGCTTGAGGGAGCGATGGAAGGCGTACGCTTTTTTCTGCAGCCTGATTTTTCGAAAATTACGGGCGACGCGGTGCTTTATGCTCTCGGACAATCCTTCTTCTCGCTTGCTGTTGGCTTTTCCTGCATGGTAACGTACAGCTCCTATTTAAATAAGAGGGTTAGCATTCCCGTCTCAGCCGGCTCGGTGGCGATCATGAACGTCTTTGTGTCCCTTCTTGCGGGATTGGCCATTTTTCCGGTCGTATTTGCCTTTGGCTTTGAGCCCACTGAAGGCCCCGGGTTATTATTCACTGTACTGCCTGCTGTCTTTTCACACCTGCCATTCGGCGAGCTGTTTTTATGTATGTTCTTGCTGCTGTTTTTATTTGCTACCTTAACTTCCTCCTTCAGCTTGTTGGAAATCATTGTAGCTGCCTTTGTTAAAAATAGCGGCATAAATAGAAAGAAGATTGCCTGGGCTGCGGGAATCATCGTGTTTATCGCCGGCATTCCAGCCGCTCTTTCTTCAAGCACGCTTGCCGATGTCCAGCTTTTCGGCAAAACGGTCTTTGATGCGACCGATTATCTCGTCAGCAACATTTTGCTTCCGCTCGGAAATTTATTTATCGCCTTGTTTATCTCTTGGCGAATGAACGAAAAGCTGGTGAAAACGGAATTCATGCTTGGCCGCGAGCTTTCTTCAGGCACTTATGCCGCTTGGAGGCTGCTCATGCAATGGGTAGTACCGCTGACCATTATAATTGTCTTCCTTCATTCACTCGGTGTGATCGGATAAAACAGCTGGAGAAAAGCCCATCGCTTTTCTCCAGCTGTTTTTTTCCATATCTGCTTTAAAGGCTTCCTAGCTTTGTTCTTTTAGACCAGTCGCCAATACGTGATCGACCGCCATACCCGCTCCAGCGGCCCATAGCGGAATCTCGACAGCCACCATCTGCTCACAAGCACTTGGAGGATAAAGACGGCAATCGCAATAGCCACGGCTGCCGTCAAATGAAGCTTGCCGTACACACCAAAGCCAAACGGCCCGAACAGGAAAGTGCAGATGACAGACTGCATAATATAATTGGTCAGCGCCATCCGCCCCGGAAAGGAAAGCCAGTGCAATAAGGCTCTTCCTTTAGCCCGATCATACAGGAACAAAATCGTCACCGCGTAAAAGACCGTCAATAGCGGCGAGCTGACATATTGAATCAGCTTCTCCCCCATCGGATTGGACATGAGGAAAGGGAGTCCCCAGCTGAAAAATCCCCCGCTGAGCAAGCAGAGCAGCCAAACGATCAAAAAGCCTTTGCGATGCTCCTGAAATTGCTGCACCCATTTCCGCTTGGCAACGTAGGCGCCAAACAAAAACATCATCATATAAGGCAGCGCGGTGAACAAGTAAACGAAAGGATTTCCATTAACCAGCATCTCCATCCCATTTCTCATTGTATAAAACGACCGTTCAGCAACATTTGCTTGCAATAGCTCTTGCAACGTTCCCTCTTGATGGGCGCTGATGGTCGATTGAATCGCTTGACGTTCCGTTTCAGTGAGCTGTTCTCCCTCATAACCATCCAGCATGAAAGCACCAGCGACGGTCATCAGAAAATACAGTCCATAGACGATCCCACTGATGAGAAGCATCGCTCTCGGCCGGAAACGGTGCATCATCAGCAGCAGCAAGCCAAGAATCGCATAATCGGTTAAAATGTCCCCGAACCAAATGACATAAGCATGGACTAATCCGAAGATGAGCAAAGCAAGCAGCCTGCGCGAATACATCACCCAAAAATTCAGCCCTTTATCCACCGTTCGCTCCTGCATGATCACCATGCCAAAGCCGAACAGCATCGAAAACAGCATGATAAATTTTCCGTCAATAAACATCGCAATGAGCGTTTGGAGAGCATAGTCACTTGAATGCCAAAAAGCGGTCCATTCATTTTTGAAAGACGGGTCTTTTTGCAAATAGACAGGATAAAGAAACCATAAGATATTTGCCACAATAATGCCAAATAAAGCAACCCCCCTCAACACGTCAATTACAGCCACTCGTTCTTGTAAAGGCAGCGGAGCTAATGTTTTCTTCGTATTCTCCCTCCTCCATATAAAGATCACTCACTTGGATGATCCTTCCACAAATTATTTTCTTACTATCTATAAAAGAATACCTGATTTTCCATTTAGCAGCACCTTGTTTTCGGAAAAATGTTTCAATTTGCACTCTAAAGGATATAAGATTAATAGAAAATAGGCATCTATTTCTTATGTATTCATGCGATTTTTCCATTTAATCTCATTATAGCATTAATTATATATCTTATTGGCATTGACGATATCAATTAAGGAGCATTATTATTTAAATAGAATAAATTGTTTATAAATTCAATTAACGGGTGGGATAACACGATGGCTATTACGAAAGAAGCAGCCCAAAACACTATGCAAACTGCTCAGCATTATGTAAATCAAGTATATGAAACCATAAAAAAACGGAATCCGGGAGAAAGTGAATTTCATCAAGCGACGAAAGAAATTCTTGATTCACTTGTGCCGGTTTTCGCTAAATATCCTAAGTATATGGAAGGCGGGATTCTTGAACGTGTCGTGGAACCGGAGCGCTTTATTATGTTTCGCGTTCCTTGGGTAGATGATCAAGGAAAAGTTCAAGTGAACCGCGGTTTCCGCGTCCAATTTAACAGTGCGCTCGGCCCGTACAAAGGCGGGCTTCGTTTTCATCCTTCTGTTAATGCGAGCATCATTAAATTCCTGGGATTTGAACAGATCTTTAAAAACTCTTTGACCGGCCAGCCGATCGGCGGCGGGAAAGGCGGCTCCGATTTTGATCCGAAAGGCAAATCCGATGCGGAAGTGATGCGCTTTACGCAAAGCTTTATGACAGAGCTAGCCCGGCACATCGGACCGGATACCGATGTTCCTGCGGGCGATATCGGTGTAGGCGCGCGGGAAATCGGCTATATGTTTGGCCAATATAAAAGAATTCAAAACGCGTACCATGCCGGTGTGCTAACAGGAAAAGGCCTGCATTACGGCGGCAGCTTGGCCCGGACGGAAGCAACGGGCTACGGCACCGTTTACTTCGTTGCGGAAATGCTGAAGGACAGCGGCCTAAGCTTTGAAAACAGCACCGTTGTCGTTTCCGGATCTGGAAATGTTTCGATTTACGCCATTGAAAAAGCTACACAGCTTGGCGCCAAAGTCGTGGCCTGCAGCGATTCCAGCGGTTATATCTACGATCCAAACGGCATTAAGCTTGACACTGTTAAACGCATCAAAGAAGTAGAGAGAAAGCGCATTAGTGAGTATGTCAAAGAACACCCTGAAGCAGAGTATACGGAAGGCTGCTCAGGCATTTGGACCATTCCTTGTGACATCGCTCTTCCATGCGCCACTCAGAATGAAATCAATGAAGCGGATGCTGCTGCTCTGATCAGCAATAATGTGAAGGCGATTGGCGAAGGCGCGAATATGCCTTGTACGCTTGAAGCCATCGACGCTTTCTTGCAGGCCGGCATTTTATTTGCTCCTGCGAAAGCAGCAAACGCTGGTGGTGTAGCCGTCTCAGCGCTTGAAATGGCCCAAAACAGCATGCGCGTGCCATGGACGTTTGAGGAAGTGGATGCCAAGCTGCATACGATTATGAAGACCATTTACCAAAATAGCATTCAAGCAGCGGAGGAATTCGGTTATCAAGGGAATCTTGTTGTCGGTGCCAACATCGCCGGTTTCCTGAAAGTGGCTGATGCGATGATGGACCAAGGAATTGTGTAGTAAAGAAAGTGAACCTTCTTGTCAGCAAAAGGTTTTTCGTCCACCGCTGCTGAAAAGAAAACAAAGAGTTTCAGCATCTGCAGGCTAGCATCTTACTTGCGGAATAAAACCATCAGCTCTTATCAAAGAGTGCAGATAAAGTCATCCCAGACTTTATCTGCACTCTTTTTTACGTTCCAAGAGAACAAGCTGAATCGTGATGGCACACTCAGACTTACGCCCGCGGAGCCCGCACTTAATCCCTTAAACTGAAAAAAAGGAAGGAGCTGCCTGTTCATTTTTCTCTAAACATACTAATATAAGTAGGTTGTTTATTTTATCAGTAAAAGAAGGGCTGGAACATCCATGAAAAAATTCTTGAAAAGTTATCAATTTACTTTTCTTCTGTTAGCCGCCATTATGACCGGCGGAATAGCTGGTATCATTTTCGGTCCTAAAGCGGCGGTTGCCAAACCGTTTGGGGACTTATTCTTAAATCTGATGTTTATGATCATTGTCCCGCTCGTCTTCTTCAGCATTGCTTCGGCGATTGCCAGCATGGATGGTATGAAACGCTTAGGAAGAATTATGGGCAGCATCTTTCTCGTGTTTCTTATTACGGCCGCGATTGCCGCTGTTATTGGCTTTGCAGGCACAGCGCTTTTCAATCCGTTAGACCATACCGATGTAGCAGCGATTAAAGACCTGATGAAAGATTTCAGCCCGAAGGAAGCGCAAGCAGAAGAGATCAGCTTTCTCGGACATCTCGTCAGCACCTTTACAGTATCTGACTTTTCTCTTCTACTTTCCAAAAGCAATATGCTGCAGCTGATTGTCTTTTCCATTATATTTGGCCTCGCTACCGCTTTATCGAAAGAGCACGGCAAGCCGATGGCGAACTTCTTGTCATCGGGAACAGCCGTCATGATGAAGATGGTCGCCATCGTTATGTATTACGCTCCGATTGGGCTTGGCTGCTACTTTGCGGCAATTATCGGGGAGCTCGGTCCGCAAATTCTTGGCGGCTATGCTCGGACATTCGCTCTGTATATCGGCTTAACGGTTGTGTATTATTTCGGCTTTTTCACGCTTTACGCCTTTATTGCCGGGGGAAAGGCCGGAGTCAAGATGTTTTGGCAACAGGCAGCGACGCCATCTGTGACGGCTTTAGCTACTTGCTCAAGCGCCGCCAGCATCCCTGCTAACTTAACCGCCGTTAAAAGAATGGGCGTACCTAAAGATATTGCGGAAACGATCATTCCGCTCGGAGCAAACACCCATAAAGACGGATCCGTACTGGGCGGTGTCTTGAAAATTGTCTTTCTCTTTTCCTTATTCGGCCAGGATATGACAAGCTTCACCAGCATATTGAGCATCCTCGGCGTCTCCTTCCTGGTCGGGGCGGTGATGGGCGCTATTCCCGGCGGCGGGATGATCGGTGAGATGCTCATCTTAAGCGTATTTGGATTTCCTCCAGAAGTGCTGCCGATCATCGCTGTCATCAGCACCATTATCGATGCGCCGGCCACCCTGATCAACTCAACCGGAAATACAGTTTGTGCGATGCTCGTGACCCGGCTCGTGGAGGGAAAGAACTGGATGAAACAGCAGCTTTCCTGCAGCCGCTGAACTAAGCAAAAAGCGGAGTCTCTCGCTTCCGCTTTTTTTGCTGCCCCTCCCAATAACCAGGAATTTTTGCTTATTTTTGGTTCCTCACCAATAGTCGGGGGTGACAAAATCACCGCCCGGTTTCCAAGCGAAGGCGCAGGAAAAAATGTGGGGCGTTGCGGTACCCAAAACCACTTCTTTTGATGAGTTTAATTTTATTGTTTGTCCCCTCCATGATTCCGTTAGAAAGCGGTGAAATGATCGTTTCCAACAACGCTTTTTCACCTGTAATCAAGGTTTTGAAATCGCTCCACAATCATGAAACGGATACCGTTTGAACCACTCATTTAATCGTCTTTCAGCTTGTCGTCTCATACTGGACTTGAGGACATAACGCATGTGCTGTAACGATTGATCAAAATGCTTCACATGCCGATCTTCCTGGCACTACTGGGCAACGAATCCTCTTTATTCTTCGGTTTACATTCCTTGGACAACGAATCAGACAACGGTCGATGAAACGTACGTGATGATGCTTTTTTGCTTCACTTACGTAACACTTCGGTGAAAAATTGAATCGAATGAAAGCGATCAAGGACATGAATCGCCTTCGCCATAGCTAGGAAAAATCACTGACCACCGTTTGAAATCTTTCCGGTCTCTTTCACAAAAGCAGAGGCCATCGCTGTTTGATCACGTTGCGGCACAATCGCTAAAATACATCCGGTGTCCGCATCTAATACACTTGTTGCATAGGAACGCCCTTTACGCAGTGCAAATTCATCGACGCAAAGGTGCTGAGCCTTTTCTTTCATGAGCTTTTCAGGCACATACGTATAAAATCAGCGTTCTAACGTGGTATAAGAAATATCGTACTCTCGCGCTACATCCGGCAAGGCGCGTCCATAACACCAACGCACGATTTCACGACGAAAGGAATCCGTGGAGGAACGAATCAAACCAAGCTCATAGTCATCTGTAAAGGCAAACCCGCAACACGTGCAACGCTGGCGAGGCATGGCAAGTTCCATCTCCAAAACGTATCAAGGTGCCAAACATAGTCACGACGATGTGTTTTTCCAAAACAAATCGGACATAAAATACATTGCGCTGGGGCAGAGACACGAAAAACAGCTGGTTCTTCCTCAGAAGGAAAATAAATGGTAAAAAAAGATGGGAACAGCAACATCATTTTGATAAACTTAGAGGACAATAAGAAGACTCCTATCATGGTTTGTCTGGTCAACAATGACGATACGTAAGTTTTCACTTTTTGATAGTGTTTTATATCGAATTATTCAGTCTTTTTAGAGTCAACCCCACGTTACGGTGATGAACCAATTAATTGTAAGGGGGTGAGTTTTGTGAAAGATATTGAAAATGAATTTCCTTGGTATTTAAAAAGCACACCTTTTTTGATAATTGCTTTTTGTTTTGCACCATTAGCTTATATTATAATCTTCTTAAATTGGAGTCGGTTAGATAATGAAACAAGGGGAGATCGCTTTTTTGTAGCATCTATATTCTTTTTGATTTTCTCTATAGGCTTTATGCCACGTAACTTTTTAAGTATTTCGCTTGCAGTTGGTGTAGTTCTCTTCCTTTGTTCTGCTACTTATGTAGTTTTGTTAAAAAAAAAATAGTTCATTGTTTCGACCCTATACAAAACAGAATGACCTAAATGATATTGCATAGAAGACCTATTTCTGGATTGAATTAATGGTTAATTTTGAGCGAGAATTATTTAAGATTTACTAAGAATGTTGGATAAGTAAACATTTTAGAAATGCGGTGATGGGCGCTATTCCCGGCGGCGGGATGATCGGTGAGATGCTCATCTTAAGCGTATTTGGATTTCCTCCAGAAGCGCTGCCGATCATCGCTGTCATCAGCACCATTATCGATGCGCCGGCCACCCTGATCAACTCAACCGGAAATACGGTTTGTGCGATGCTCGTGACCCGGCTCGTGGAGGGGAAGAACTGGATGAAGCAGCAGCTGTCCTGCAGCCGCTGAACTAAGCAAAAAGCGGAGTCTCTCGCCTCCGCTTTTTTTGCTGCCCATCCCAATAACCAGGAATTTTTGCTTATTTTTGGATGAAATGAAACCTTTTCCCCGTTGAATCGTATATAATAGGTGACAGACAAAGAGAGAGGAGGAAATGAACTTGAAAAATTGGATGAAATGGATGACAGCAGGCGTACTGACGCTTGGACTGGCGGCTTGTAATGAAACAGCAAAGCCCACTCCTGAAACACCCAAAGAAGAAACCAGTGAAATGACGCTTGGAGAAGTGTTTAATAAGGCGATGGAAACCTCCAAAGAAACGAAAAGCATGAGTGCGGACATTGACATGCTGCAGACGGTCGATTATCCGAAAGAAAATATAAAGTTAAATACGGCCACGGACATGAAGATGGACCTAACGATCGACCCGCTCGCCCTTTATCAGACGGGAACAATGAAACTGGAAGGAGACGGGGCTGAAGCAGGAAAGCCGATGAACATTGAATCCTATATGACTGAAAACGGCTTCTACATGAAGGATCCGGAGAAAGGCCAATGGATCAAGATGCCTCAAGAAATGTACGGACAGATTATGAAATTTTCGAAGCAGCAAGCAGATCCGAAAGAACAGTTGAAGCAGCTTGCTCAATTTAAGGACGATTTCACATTTGAGCAAACGAAAGACGATTACGTATTAAAGCTAAACGCTAAAGGCGATAAATTTAATCAATTAATTGAATCGCAAATGTCTCAAATGACTCAAGGAGCGCAGGGCAAAGAAGCTGAAGCGATGATGAAGGAAATGATGAAAGGCATGAAGGTTGAAAACAGCATCTATACAATCTATCTGGACAAAAAGACATTCCAAACGAAGAAAATGGATGTAGAAATGGATATGACGATGGATATGGAGGGCAACCAAATGAAGACTTCTCAAACCATGAGTGCCCTTTACAGCAACTTCAATCAAGTGAAACCGATCACGGTTCCTGAAGAGGTTGTCAAAAACGCGCAAGAAATCCAATTACCGCCGGCAGGGAACAGCCCTGCTCCCTCCTCGAAACAGTAACGATTAAAGTCTATCCGGCCATGACAGGCGGACGGTCTCTCTTATCGGAGAAACCGTCCGCTTTTCCTGTTCAGGTTCAGGGTAAAGATCAGCCGATGACATTTCCTTCCCGATCGCAGCCTTTGACATGCGCCGCAGTTATAGGCTGGGCATTTGCTCTGTTCCGATTTTCCTGCTTTTCTTCTTCCTCCTCAGTTTCTTGCCTCATCTTCGAAAGGGGGACCGGCTTCGGCAATGTCTTCAGCACGGCTTTCGGCAAACTCACCGCACCGTTTGTATAGACATGAAGAAATTGGTTGGCCATATGCCAATAGCCTTGAGGTGCAGGGTGGACATCTGACCTGTTTGGAATAAGCCTGTCGGCGTCAGAGCCAAACGCTTCTTCCACAGATACAAAATGAGCGCCCGCCTTCTCCGCTTCTTGCTGAATGACTTGGTTCAAAAGCGACATCTGTTTACCGGCAGCGGGCTTAAGCTGTTCCCTTACATGAGGGTAAGGGAAGTAGTAGCCCATTGCATACACCTCAGCCCCGGGACTCACTCTTTCCAGCTCCCGCAGTATCTTTCCATAGTTTTCTCGGACACGGTTCAGGGCAAAAGCAACCGGGATCGCTTCATAGCTCAGCGTGCCGCGAATATGGTCGTTTTTAATTAAAGGCAGCACATCATTGGCTCCTGCTGAAATCGTAATCAAGCTGGCGTTTTGAAGGTCTTGGCGAACAGCCTCTTGGGATAATCGCTGCAGCACCTGCTCCGTTGTATAGCCGGGAAAGGACCACTGCTTAGAAAAGCTGTCCAAACGGCCCGACTGCTGTAAAGCGAGCGCGATCATATCAGCGTAGCCGGCGCCGATTTCTTTATTTGGGGTTTGTCCGGCCGCCAGCGAATCCCCCAACGCCCGATAATGCACGTCTGACGCCTCCGCGTTCACCGGCCAGAAAGAGGCGGCGGCAAACAGGATGACCAGTACATGCAAATACATTCGCTTACTCATGCAGTTCTCCTCCTCTCTCTTACGGATATGCGGTAATTAATTTTTATTATAACTTAATTTCTAAAGGCTATAAGCTAAGTTTTCATGAAAAACTGACGATCCTTGCAGCTTAAACGCAACGGTATCTGCCTTGGCCGAATGGATTCCCGTTTCGAAGACAGTCTCATGAACAAACAAATAATTATCCAATAATTTTATGTATACAGGAATGCTTATTCACTATCCGACTGATTTTAAAGGGCTGGTCAATATTCACAGCTATTCGGGAGAGAAGCTTTACCCCATTAAGGAAGAATCGGTTTCCTTTTTGTCTCCGCAAGCCGAGCAAGCAGCAGCTATTGTAAATAGTGCTTACGAAGAGAAATGGGCAGCCGCTCCATAAGGATAAGAAGAAGGCTTCCTGCAGATTTCCTGAAATCCCAGTTTGTCTGTGGATACCAAATAGACTGCTAGTCCAACTAGCAGTCTATGAATAGGATATTAAACGATGTTGATTTTACACTCCGACTTGATTCCATGCTGCTTCAACGGCAGATCCCGCTGCGGAACCATATAAATCTGCAGCCGCTTGTATTAAGGCTTGCTTGGCATCAGCAAAATCACTGTTCGGCGTTAAATAGACCGTTAGCGCCCGGTAATAAATTTGCTCAGATTTTTCTTTGCCTAAAGCATGAATGGTGTGATAAGCCGCTTTATTAGGAATGCCGCTATTATAATGGACGCCGCCATGATCTCCTTCTTTTGTATTAGGAAGATTCATATATTCGTTCATATGATCCGGCTGATTGTACAGATTAGGATGAGACATGCTTCTTAAAGCATCGCCGCTGACATTTGGTGTATATACATCCTCTCCCATTAGCCAATCTTCCGGGTCTAAGAAATACCCAAACACATCAGAAAATGATTCATTTAATGCGCCAGGCTGGTTTTCATATACTAAATCAGCAGAATAATCCGTTACAGCATGCGTTAATTCATGGGCGACCACGTCTAATGCCCCTGAGAGAGGTGCGAAAGTCTCCCCGTCCCCATCGCCATAAATCATTTGATTTCCAAGCCACGCAGCATTGTTGTAATCATTTCCAAAGTGTACAGTAGAGATTAAGTTCGCGCCTTGATCATCGTAGCTGTTTCTGCCAAATTGATCGTTATAATAATCATATACCTGCCCAGCATAATAATGAGCATCGACCGCAGCTGTATGTCTTTCCTCATTAAAAACATTGTCGCTATCTGTAATGTAGGAGCCCGGCAGCATGTCAAATTCATAATTATAATTATCCAGCGTATAAATATTGCCGTTCATTGGCTTAGTCGTGTCAATTAAATAATGGTTATTATTTTCAAAATATGTATTCAATGATTTTGTATCCCCAAGCACACCCGTTCCGGTTCCCACAGCTTCTTCGATTTGATTGACCGCCTTTAAAACGGCTCCGTTCTCGGCATTAACCCAAATGCGCCAATTGCCGGGCTCAGGAGAGGCAAATTGCAATTGAACCTGGTAAGCCAATGCATACTTTCCGTTTTCATGGTATACAGCTAAATCGCTGTTCTCAGTCAAAACCTCAAGGGACTGGCCATCTTTTGTTTGAATCTTCTTCTTGAGCTCCTTCGGGTTTACCTGAATATGGTTCCATGCGATTTGAATCGCCTGCTTGTTTGACAGCTTTCTAGTTTGCTTGATTTTATCCGGCGCATTCGCATGCAATTCGCCGTTTGCTGCAAGGATCTGGCCGTCTTGGCCCACGTGAATCTTGTACTTGGAGTCACTAATTGGAACCCCTTGGATTACCGGCTGAAAGGTGTAGTGAGTAATCCCCATTTCATCCGTCTCTTTACCTACTAGCTTCAAACGCGCTTCCACGTTTTTGAGGCCAAATACATCTGGGTTTTCTTTCATAAATCTCTTCACATCTGCTTGTCCCTTCACCTTCGCTTTGGACAAGCTGCCTCTGATGAAGGAAGGATCCTTTTCCCCCTTCTTAGACTTGTCCCATTGAACAGCAGCGTGCGGGTTAATTTTCCATGAAGGGGATTCCGCCAATGCCTCTTGCGGCATACCAGCAGCAAAAATCGCGGCCGACAGGGTAATGGTTCCTACTATTCCAGCAAACCTTTTATTCATATCATCTTCCTCCTTTAGGTGATGTGGTTAAAATTGTATTTCTATATTCAGATAATGTAAATATTTCTTTTGTATGAACTTAATGGTAAAAATGTTTCATATTAAAAACCGTTCCCTCCCGTTTGTGCAGTAAGGCTCCTCCGTTCGAAACGCCAAAAAAAAAGGACTCGCCCCCCCTGCAGAGAACAAAGTCCTTTGCTTTTTATAGTTTTGTTTGAAAGTGCTGAAACAGCTTTAAAGTAATCTCCCCGGGTTTGCCGCCGCCTATAGGCTGTTCATCCGCGATCGTGACAGGCATAATTTCCGAGCTGGTGCTGGTTAAGAAAGCCTCTTGCGCACCGTATAAATCCTCTGCGGTAAAAGCCTGCTCTATAAATGGAATCTTTAGTTCATCGGCGATGGATTGAACAGCCATGCGAGTAATCCCCGGCAATATTTGTCTAGTCAGCGGCGCTGTGCGCACGCACCCGTCTTTCACTATAAAGAAATTCGAGCTCGCTCCTTCTGTAATAAAGCCGTCCCGGACAAGAATAGCTTCATCACAGTCATGTTCTGCCGCTTCTTGCTTGGCCAGCACATTGGGCAGCAAATTTAATGATTTGATATAGCAATTTTTCCAGCGCTCGTCTTCTACAAGCAGAACCTTCGCGCCGCGCTTTCTTGCTTCTTCCGGTACATGGCGGGCCGGCTTGATTGTCATGGATATCGAAGCCGGACAGCTGGGAAAGATATGGCTGCGCGGCGCCATTCCTCTTGTTGCCTGCATGTACAAATCCGCATCCTCTAAGCCGCTCTTGGCCGCCAGCTCAAGCATCTTTTCCTTCAGTTCAGCCGGACGGCATCCGATTTCAAGCTTGATCGCCTCGGCGCTGTTATACAGCCGCTTTATATGTTCTTCCATCCTAAACGGTTTACTGCGATAAAAACGTATGACTTCATATACGCCGTCTCCAAATTGATGCCCGCGTTCATCAATCGGCACAACCGCTTCATCTATCCCGACCATTCTTCCATTAAAGTAAGCTAACTCCACGTTTTCCCACCTGCCCTTTCTCATTACTTGCAGTATAAGTCTATTCTTCTGTTCTCATACTATTCACTAATAGGAAGCTTGTTTTTTATGAAGCTCAGATAATACCAGCTTCCTTCTTTGATCACGGTTTTGAAGAAAGCCAGCTTCAATCCGGCTCGCGCGGCATCCGTCACAAGCTGCTCTCGCTTAGGAAGTGCATACAAGTTCTCATGGGCGCTCGTAAAGGAGTTAAAGGCTGCCGAAAAGCACTGCCCGCCCTTTTCTAAGTATAAAGGGGTTATCACGATCAGTACGCCTTCAGGACTGAGATAGCGGGCAATATTGCGAAACAGTCCTTCCCTTTGGTGAAGGGGATAATAATGCAGAAGATTATTCATCATGATGACTTGAAAGAAATCTTGAGGTGCTTGCCATTGTTCAATGTCAGCATAGTAAAATTTCACCCGTTTATCCAGATGCCTCTTTTTCGCATTTTGGCGGGCTTTTTCAATGAGCTTGCGGCTAATGTCGATCCCAATGTACCTGCTTTTATGCACTTTCTTGGCAAGCTGCATTAAATAACCGCCCGTGCCGCATCCTATATCCAACACCCATTTCGGCCGCTGGGCTCTGACTTCATCTGCTATGTGAGATAGGGATTTTTGTTCGATAAGGGAGGAGGTCGCCGCTACTGTATGGCTAAATTTATCGCTGCAGAACACTTCTTTCTTCTTCGTTTGAATCATGCGCGGATAATGCATCAACACCGGCATGTGCAGCTCCAACATTTCCTTCAGCAGCTCACCGATGTTTTGGTCACTTTGCCGGGAAAAGTATTTGAGCATCCGCGCAGAAGCCTTCACTCTTGTTCCCCTGCCTTTTAAATGACCGAGCACCAGCCCGGCATCCACCCAGCAATTCATTAACTTCGCATCATACCCATATTTTCGAATGATGGCTTGCGGATCTTGCCATGTGGAGAGCTGTGTAAACAAGTCGAGCTCATATCCCACATACGCATGCCAAGTCGGCAAAAAAGACTCGTTTTTCTTCATCCATGTGCGCGCCTCCCACAGCCTCCTGTATCCTTTCAGCATCTAATCACCTCCCCGCATATATCTCCAAGGCCGTTCTTCCTCGTCATCAAAAAAATAGCTGTCTTGACGCGTCACTTCCGGCAAGAAACGGCCGGAGAGTGCGCCAGTTTGAACGAGACGGTCCGTGAGCGTATCCTTCCACATGCCAAGACCCGAAATATTGAGCATCTGTTTAAAATGCAGCCGCTGAATTTGTTCTATTCTTTTCAATATATGCGCTCTGGCTTTCCCAAATGGCAGCTGCCAATAAGAATAGGCCGTTGCCAGCTGATGGCTCAGCTTAGACAGATGCTCCGCCCGCGGCTTTCTCACCTGTTCGTACCACTTCAGGTGCTCCGGCTCCCAATGCCCTTGCTCATAAATCCAGCTGAGCAAATCTCCGAGTGATTCCGCATCCTGGATGGCTAAATTCATTCCTTCTCCTGCCATCGGATGCACACTGTGAGCGGCATCGCCCAGCAGCACGCAATTTCCGCTTACATAGAATTCTGCGTTATGGCGAATCGGGATCATCAGCTGAATATTCTTTCAAGAGTCAATCGATTGCACATAGTCCCCGATTTCTGGAAATAATTGATTATATACATCGTGAAAGGATTGTATGCCTTTTCTCTTCATCTCGCTTTATATTCTTCCGGCTTGATCAGCAGCACGGTTCTCACCCGGTACTCCGGCAAAGGAAACAAACCTAAGAAATAATGCCCTTGTACGATCATCTTAGCTTCTGTCAAAGTTTGTGGCCGCGGAAAGCTGACGGTTAAGGAATAATGATTGTACTTATTCTGCTTCAGTAGAATATCCAATTCTTCCCAAAACGGCGAAGAGATGCTTTCCGCCCCGATAAAAACATGGCGGAAACCACCTGCACTCCGGTTCTGCTTACTATGAAGAATGGCGGTCTCGTCTTTTTTACTGTGTTCTCCTCCTCTTGAAATCCGGCAAACGACGCCGGGCGCAAATAATGAAAATAAGGCAATCGCTTTGCCGCTTGCAAAATGATTTCTTTCAGCCTTTCGTGAGGAACCATTAAAGCGTAAATATAGGGGGGCTGAAGAATAATAGCGAAGGGGCATCTCCTTTAGCCGTTCTCCGCCCGCTTTCGCACACATAAGTTGTATGGCCTTTTTCCTTTAAAAGAAAATAATAAATAAAAAAGGTTCATCACCGCTTTGGCTGTAAATAACAAGGTCACATCTGTACTAAATCGTTTTCACTTGATTTCGTTTTTTTGCGCGGAACCCCTATTTTAATAAATGGTTCTGTTAATGTTTAATATTGTTTTTTAATCTAAAAAAATGGGAAACTCTGTTTTCTATGAGTTTCCCTTCCTACTTTACATAGGTATAATTCTATCAAATTAGTTTGATTTTTGATGGAAGCAATCTTCACATATGAAACTTCCTTCATTTTTTAAATACGCTTTTATTTCAGTCATCCCTTTACGCTTTGGATAACGCATTTTTATAAAAACAACCTCGTCACCTTTGATTTCTTTACCACATTTAGTACACTTAGGCTCTTCCCCAAACATTAATATCACCCCTAATTAAATTTTGCTTATATTCTTATTACGAATAAGTTTCATAAAAGTTCCTTTAAATGTTGAATGCCAAACACTATATGGTGAATTTTGAGAGATGCAAACTATCATAAGTTTCTATCGTCTCAAATACAAATGATGTTAATAGAAACTCTTTTATATTGTGTTTTGTACTTTCATTGCTTCGACTATCTATGAACAAAAACCAAGCAAGGTAATTATCAAGATATTTTGTAACCACACCCTTAAAACGGTCAATCCACTGCTTCATTCTTGAATGAAGACTATTGACGTTTTGGATATGATATAAGCCTTTAATAACGTGCTTACCATCATTTGATTTAATTCTATAACGTTCAATTCCTTTTTCTTTTGCATAGGTTTTATACGCTCTCCAAGCATCTGTTACAAGTACATTATCAGGGGAAAGTTTAGAGCCAATCATATTATCAACTTTTGTTTTCACAACTCTCCCCATACAGGCAACTTTGGAAACAGTTGCTTTCGTGCGGCCTCTGGCAACAAGAACGCATACCTGTTCGTGACTAATTCCTCTATACTTAGATTTTCCTCCACGCTTATCTTTTCCAGAGTATAGGAAATAGGCCTCGTCAACTTCGACAACACCTTCGAATTGCTCAAAATCCAGTTGTTTCAGAGCATTTAACAAATTGTGTCTCCAATAAAAAAGTGTAACCCTACGATTTCAGCAGATTTTCGCAAGGAGTAACCTTTAAAGATACAATCAATAAAAGTAATCCATTCGTCTCCTTTTCGAGTACGGTACAAGACAGTATTTGTTGTGTCCGTAAAGGTTTTATTACAGCATTTGCACCGATAGCGTTGACGATCATGATACTTTCCGAATCTAACAATATGTTCGGATGAACAATGAGGGCATTCAACCCCTTCTTTAAAACAGGTTTCTCGCATTTTACAGATTAAACGACCACTCACAGAGGAAGAAGGCTGAACATAGTGTTTAACCCATTGATACACTTGTTCTTTTTGCGTATACGGTAACTTATCTATGTGTCTTAATAGGTTGTTGAACACTTTACTCATATTTCTAACCTCCTAAATGTTTGTTCTTACAATGATTATACAAACATTTTGGGCTGTTTTTAAATATCAACAATCACCTTTAACAGAACCTAATAAATAAAGAATCAATCCATATAATCAGCGTTTATGAATGTTGGATGTTACTCGGCAAGGGCTTACTAGACAGCCCCTGTTCAAAATAAACAACAAAGGCCCAATGCTTGATTTGAATACTTGAATGGGGTGTTAGAAGAGGCGAGGTGTATGCGAGCAATTGTTTCCTTTGCGAATGGAAGGGTATGGTGAATAAAAGTCACCATTCAAGGAGGGATATTCTTGGCGAACAATCGAGAAATTTTGCTGGTGAAAAGACCGAGAAAAGAGCCGGCTAGCGATCACTTAACCATTACCGAGACAGACATGCCCGTACCGGATGAAGGCGAGGTGCTGCTCCGCCTGCTGTATGTGTCTGTAGATCCTTATATGCGCTGCCGGATGAACGAGGAGGCCTCGCCCATGACCCCCTTTGAGCTTAACCAGCCGCTGGAAGGCGGCGCCATTGCGGAAGTGCTGGAATCTCGCTCTCCTAAACTGAACGCGGGAGATATCGTTACTGGCAACCTATTATGGAGGGAATATTCGGCAGCAGATCCCGGCTCTTTGAGAAGAATTGATGCCTCGCTTGCACCGGCCACAACCGCACTTCACGTATTAGGCTTGACCGGACTGACGGCGTATTTTGGACTGATGGATATCGGAAAGCCGCAAGAAGGGGAAACCGTCGTGATCTCCGGCGCAGGCGGAGCCGTCGGTTCAACAGCCGTTCAAATTGCAACGATTGCCGGTGCAAGAGTCGTCGGCATCGCCGGACGTGAGGATAAGGTGGAACTGATTCAAAAGCTCGGCGCCGCTGAAGCGATCAATTATCATGAGGCAGATTTCTCTCAAGCGCTCCAAGCAGCCTGTCCGGAAGGTGTGGATGTCTATTTTGACAATGTCGGCGGAGAGATCTCGGATGCGGTATATCCGCTTCTGAATAAATTCGCGAGAGTCGTCCAATGCGGAGCGATCTCTTCATACAACAAGCCCCATGATCAAGGTCCGCGCCATCAGAAGCATCTCCTGGCATCCAGCGCTATTATGAAAGGCTTTGCCGTTCACGATTATCGCGACCGTTTTCCGGAAGGGCTGCAGTTCTTAACTAAATGGTTAAATGAAGACAAGCTGACTTATGAAGAAACCATTATCGAAGGATTTGAACAGATCCCGGATGCCCTATTCGGCTTGTTCAGAGGCACAAACATCGGCAAGCAGCTTGTGCGAGTTGCCAAACCGGGGCAAGAAAAGGAATAGCCCCTATACTTGAACACGTTTAAACGGCTCCGCCTAAAAAGCGGAGCCGCATTTTTTAACCGAGAGCCACATCAAGAATCATCATAACGGTAAAGCCGCCCATAACGCCTAAAGTGGCAAGGTCCGTACTTCCTGAGGATTGCGATTGCGGAATCAACTGTTCAACCACGACAAAGATCATCGCCCCGGCAGCAAACGCCAACGCATAAGGGAGCACAGGCTGAACGGTCAATACAGCCGCCGCCCCCACTAGCGCTGCAATAGGTTCGACAATCGCCGACAGCTGTCCGTAGTGGAAGGCTTTTACCCGAGACATCCCCTCTCCCCGCAGTGGAACAGCCAGCGCCGCTCCCTCCGGCATATTTTGAATGCCAATGCCAATCGCCAGCCCAATGGCTCCTGCAACGGAAGCATCGGAAAGACCGATGGACGCCGCCCCAAAAGCCACACCAATCGCCAGCCCCTCAGGAATATTATGCAAAGTGATCGCTAAAAATAATAGCATCGATTTATTTAATCCCGTTTTTGGCCCCTCTGCTTGGTCCTCAGAAACGCCCATGTCCAGATGAGGAACGACAAAATCCAGCAGCCGTATAAATAGCCCGCCTGCTAAAAAACCAATCGCTGGAGCCAGCCAAGGAAGTTGGCCGTTTTGCTCACTGAAGTCAATAGCCGGAGCTAATAGCGACCAGAAGGAAGCGGCAATCATAACACCAGCCGCAAACCCCAGCATCGTATTCATCGTGTTCTGGTGAATGCGGCGAAAGAAGAAGACAACGGACGCCCCAAGAGCCGTCAGTCCCCATGTCATCAACCCGCCTAAAAAAGCTTGATATGCCGGGTTTAACTCATTGAACCAATCCATAAACATAGCAACCGTTCCTTTCTTCAAAGCGAATTTGCCTTCACTGCTTACTACCCATAGTTTGCATCAACACAACTTTTATTGTCAATGCCAATGATCGGCTTGGAAATCAAAGCCTATTTATTCTATTAATAATCAGCTCATTCAGTACCTATACCCAGTCTATTTTTGTTACACTGCCTATATCGCAAAATATTTGGAGGCCCATATGAATCCCTTAACAAACGACTGCTTTATACGCGAGCTTATATTTTTAAAAGAGGAATTCCCAGATTGCCAAAGCTATCCCTTTCGGCTGCCGTTTCTGCAAACAGACAGCCTTCTGTTTCATCCGAAGGTGACCTATATCATTGGTGAAAACGGGATGGGGAAATCCACCTTACTAGAAGCCATCGCAATCGCTTCAGGATTTAACCCTGAAGGAGGCACCAGCAACTTCAACTTCTCCACTTATGATTCTCATTCACCTTTAGAAAAATATGTTCGACTGGTGAAAGGGATCAAGAAACCGCAGGATGGCTTTTTTTTACGCGCAGAGTCCTTTTACAATGTGGCGACCCAAATTGAAGAAATGGACAGGGAAGGCGCAGCCGGCAAAGTCATCGATTCTTTTGGGGGAACGTCCCTTCACCAACAGTCCCATGGAGAAGCGTTTTTTGCGGCTTTCAATTATCGCTTTCGCGGCAGCGGCTTATATATTCTCGATGAGCCGGAAGCAGCCTTATCACCGCTTCGCCAGCTATCATTGCTGGCAAGAATCCATGATCTAGCAGAAGCCCGCTCACAGTTCATCATCGCCACCCATTCCCCTTTGCTGATGGCTTACCCTAAAGCTCAAATACTAGAGATCACAGGAAAAGGGATTCAAGAGAGACAGCTGGAGGAAACCGGGCACTACAAGATTATGAAGCAATTTTTCGATGATAAAGACAGGCTGCTGCATCATTTATTGAATGCGGATGATTAAAGAAAAAGGGGGACGGTCCAAAGCCGAAAAAGCTTTTACAGTGGAAGCCCGCACACAAGGGCTGATTTCTTTCCGTTCCAGCTGTCGAAAAGAAGAACAGAGCCTTTGTTGCCGACATCATGCCTGCTTTATTCTTAAAGCAGAAATCTTACATGCGGGATAAAAGTAAAGGGACTGTTCAGAAAATCAGTGTAAACTGACATTCAGAACAGCCCCTTCCTTTAAAACGAAAGACTCTTCGTGAATCAAAAGAGCATGGGTTGTATTGTAACTCCGCAGGCAAGATTCGAACTTGCGACCGATCGGTTAACAGCCGATTGCTCTACCACTGAGCTACTGCGGATCAAAGTGGGCCTGAATGGACTTGAACCATCGACCTCACGCTTATCAGGCGTGCGCTCTAACCAGCTGAGCTACAGGCCCATTATGATTAAAATGGAGCGGGTGATGGGAATCGAACCCACGACATCAGCTTGGAAGGCTGAGGTTTTACCATTAAACTACACCCGCAGGCACAGACGGATCAGCGTCTGCTTAAAGGATAACTGGGCTAGCTGGATTCGAACCAGCGCATGACGGAGTCAAAGTCCGTTGCCTTACCGCTTGGCTATAGCCCAATAATATGGGGCGATCGAGGGGAATCGAACCCCCGAGTGTCGGAGCCACAATCCGATGCGTTAACCACTTCGCCACGACCGCCATCATGACATAATCGTTATTTTTTTGGCAGGGGCAGTAGGAATCGAACCCACACTGGAGGTTTTGGAGACCTCTGTTCTACCGTTAAACTATGCCCCTATCAAAACTGGTGGAGGGGGGCAGATTCGAACTGCCGAACCCGAAGGAGCGGATTTACAGTCCGCCGCGTTTGGCCGCTTCGCTACCCCTCCATCTTACAGTAAAGAAAGGAAGCCAGTTTCCCCTAAATATGGTGGCTCAGGACGGAATCGAACCGCCGACACATGGATTTTCAGTCCATTGCTCTACCGACTGAGCTACTGAGCCTCATCAAGATGCACTTCAAAAATAAAATGGCGGTCCGGACGGGACTCGAACCCGCGACCTCCTGCGTGACAGGCAGGCATTCTAACCAACTGAACTACCGGACCAGCGATTGCGGGAGCAGGATTTGAACCTGCGACCTTCGGGTTATGAGCCCGACGAGCTACCAGACTGCTCCACCCCGCGGCGATATAAGAATGAAATGGAGGAGGAAGGGGGATTCGAACCCCCGCGCGGTTTGACCCGCCTGTCGGTTTTCAAGACCGATCCCTTCAGCCAGACTTGGGTATTCCTCCAAATGTAGAAATAATGCTTCAAGCATGTATGGTTTATGGCGGTGGAGGGGATCGAACCCCCGACCTCACGGGTATGAACCGTACGCTCTAGCCAGCTGAGCTACACCGCCACACTTATAGAATGTAAAGTGGAGCCTAGCGGGATCGAACCGCTGACCTCCTGCGTGCAAAGCAGGCGCTCTCCCAGCTGAGCTAAGGCCCCATGTCGCCATATTGATCGGGAAGACAGGATTCGAACCTACGACCCCTTGGTCCCAAACCAAGTGCTCTACCAAGCTGAGCTACTTCCCGGAAGCATATTGCATCCTAATGGCGCGCCCGAGAGGAGTCGAACCCCTAACCTTTTGATCCGTAGTCAAACGCTCTATCCAATTGAGCTACGGGCGCATGCAGCATTCTCTTGGTGCCGAGGACCGGAATCGAACCGGTACGGTAGGCACCTACCGCAGGATTTTAAGTCCTGTGCGTCTGCCAGTTCCGCCACCCCGGCATAAGGCTGGAGCGGAAGACGGCACCCGAACCCGCGACCCCCACCTTGGCAAGGTGGTGCTCTACCACTGAACTACTTCCGCTTAATGAAAATGCGGGTGAAGGGAGTCGAACCCCCACGCCTTGCGGCGCCAGATCCTAAGTCTGGTGCGTCGGCCAGTTCCGCCACACCCGCAACATGTGAGCCATGAAGGACTCGAACCTTCGACCCTCCGATTAAAAGTCAGATGCTCTACCAACTGAGCTAATCGCTCGTACTAAAAAGAACATGGTGAAGATGGTGCCGGCAAGAGGACTTGAACCCCCAACCTACTGATTACAAGTCAGTTGCTCTACCAGTTGAGCTACACCGGCATTTATATGGTGGAGGATGACGGGATCGAACCGCCGACCCTCTGCTTGTAAGGCAGATGCTCTCCCAGCTGAGCTAATCCTCCAATATGTATGATGAAAATATTCACCAAAATAAAAACCCCTTATTGAGGGGTATTGCCTGGCAGCGTCCTACTCTCGCAGGAGGAAACCCCCAACTACCATCGGCGCTGAAGAGCTTAACTTCCGTGTTCGGGATGGGAACGGGTGTGACCTCTTCGCTATCGCCACCAGACTGTATAAAGTTTGAAAGAATTGTTCTCTCAAAACTAGATAATACGTTTCAGTAACCGGCAATGCCGTGCCATTGTTTGTTTGTGCTGTCCAGCAGAAGGGACTGAAGAAGACCCTTCTGCTTTTCGTTTTTTCGTTGTGTCCAGCTGCAGGGCCTAGCCCCTCGGGTCACAAGTCAGCCCGCCCAGAAAGGTAAAGAACACCTTTCTATGCGTTCTGTCTTGTGCCGGTCGGGGCTGAACGAGGCCCTTCCGCTTTTCGTTGTCCAGCTGCAGCGGCCAGTCTCTCGGTCATAAGCCGTCACGCCTGTGTGGCCAAGAACGCCACTTTGGCGGTCCGTCTTATGCCTGCCGAGTCTGATCGGCCGCTTTCGCTTTTCTTTGGTTAAGTCCTCGATCGATTAGTATTCGTCAGCTCCACGTGTCGCCACGCTTCCACCTCGAACCTATCTACCTGATCATCTTTCAGGGATCTTACTAGCTTGCGCTATGGGAAATCTCATCTTGAGGGGGGCTTCATGCTTAGATGCTTTCAGCACTTATCCCGTCCGCACATAGCTACCCAGCGATGCCTTTGGCAAGACAACTGGTACACCAGCGGTGCGTCCATCCCGGTCCTCTCGTACTAAGGACAGCTCCTCTCAAATTTCCTGCGCCCGCGACGGATAGGGACCGAACTGTCTCACGACGTTCTGAACCCAGCTCGCGTACCGCTTTAATGGGCGAACAGCCCAACCCTTGGGACCGACTACAGCCCCAGGATGCGATGAGCCGACATCGAGGTGCCAAACCTCCCCGTCGATGTGGACTCTTGGGGGAGATAAGCCTGTTATCCCCGGGGTAGCTTTTATCCGTTGAGCGATGGCCCTTCCATGCGGAACCACCGGATCACTAAGCCCGACTTTCGTCCCTGCTCGACTTGTAGGTCTCGCAGTCAAGCTCCCTTGTGCCTTTACACTCTGCGAATGATTTCCAACCATTCTGAGGGAACCTTTGGGCGCCTCCGTTACCTTTTAGGAGGCGACCGCCCCAGTCAAACTGCCCGCCTGACACTGTCTCCCACCCCGATCAGGGGTGCGGGTTAGAAGTTCAACACAGCCAGGGTAGTATCCCACCAGCGCCTCCACCGAAGCTGGCGCTCCGGTTTCAAAGGCTCCTACCTATCCTGTACAAGCTGTGCCGAAATTCAATATCAGGCTGCAGTAAAGCTCCACGGGGTCTTTCCGTCCTGTCGCGGGTAACCTGCATCTTCACAGGTACTATAATTTCACCGAGTCTCTCGTTGAGACAGTGCCCAGATCGTTACGCCTTTCGTGCGGGTCGGAACTTACCCGACAAGGAATTTCGCTACCTTAGGACCGTTATAGTTACGGCCGCCGTTTACTGGGGCTTCAGTTCACACCTTCGCTAATGCTAAGCGCTCCCCTTAACCTTCCAGCACCGGGCAGGCGTCAGCCCCTATACTTCGCCTTACGGCTTCGCAGAGACCTGTGTTTTTGCTAAACAGTCGCCTGGGCCTATTCACTGCGGCTCCTCGAGGCTATTCACCTCAAAGAGCACCCCTTCTCCCGAAGTTACGGGGTCATTTTGCCGAGTTCCTTAACGAGAGTTCACTCGCTCACCTTAGGATTCTCTCCTCGCCTACCTGTGTCGGTTTGCGGTACGGGCACCTGTTACCTCGCTAGAGGCTTTTCTTGGCAGTGTGGAATCAGGAACTTCGGTACTTTATTTCCCTCGCCGTCACAGCTCCGCCTGTATGGTGACGGGATTTGCCTCGTCACCGGCCTAACTGCTTGGACGCGCATATCCAGCCGCGCGCTTGCCCTATCCTCCTGCGTCCCCCCATTGCTCAAATGGTAAAGAGGTGGTACAGGAATATCAACCTGTTCTCCATCGCCTACGCCTGTCGGCCTCGGCTTAGGTCCCGACTAACCCTGAGAGGACGAGCCTTCCTCAGGAAACCTTAGGCATTCGGTGGAAGGGATTCTCACCCTTCTTTCGCTACTCATACCGGCATTCTCACTTCTAAGCGCTCCACCAGTCCTTCCGGTCTGGCTTCTCCGCCCTTAGAACGCTCTCCTACCACGGACACCGGTTGGTGTCCATCCGCAGCTTCGGTGATACGTTTAGCCCCGGTACATTTTCGGCGCAGAGTCACTCGACCAGTGAGCTATTACGCACTCTTTAAATGGTGGCTGCTTCTAAGCCAACATCCTGGTTGTCTAAGCAACTCCACATCCTTTTCCACTTAACGTATACTTGGGGACCTTAGCTGGCGGTCTGGGCTGTTTCCCTCTTGACTGCGGATCTTATCACTCGCAGTCTGACTCCCAAGGATAAGTCTTTGGCATTCGGAGTTTGTCTGAATTCGGTAACCCGATGGGGGCCCCTAGTCCAAACAGTGCTCTACCTCCAAGACTCTTCCCTTGAGGCTAGCCCTAAAGCTATTTCGGAGAGAACCAGCTATCTCCAGGTTCGATTGGAATTTCACCGCTACCCACACCTCATCCCCGCACTTTTCAACGTGCGTGGGTTCGGGCCTCCAGTAAGTGTTACCTTACCTTCACCCTGGACATGGGTAGATCACCTGGTTTCGGGTCTGCGACCTCATACTCATTCGCCCTGTTCAGACTCGCTTTCGCTGCGGCTCCGCCTTCTCGGCTTAACCTCGCATGAAATCGCAACTCGCCGGTTCATTCTACAAAAGGCACGCCATCACCCATAAATGGGCTCTGACTACTTGTAGGCACACGGTTTCAGGATCTCTTTCACTCCCCTTCCGGGGTGCTTTTCACCTTTCCCTCACGGTACTGGTTCACTATCGGTCACTAGGGAGTATTTAGCCTTGGGAGATGGTCCTCCCGGATTCCGACGGAATTTCACGTGTTCCGCCGTACTCAGGATCCACTCAGGAGAGAGAGGCATTTCAGCTACAGGATTGTTACCTTCTCTGATGGGCCTTTCCAGACCGCTTCGCTTATGCCGCTCTTTTGTAACTCCATATAGAGTGTCCTACAACCCCAGAAGGCAAGCCTTCTGGTTTGGGCTGTTCCCGTTTCGCTCGCCGCTACTCAGGGAATCGCGTTTGCTTTCTCTTCCTCCAGGTACTGAGATGTTTCAGTTCCCCGGGTGTGCCTTCTCCTGTCCTATGGATTCAGACAGGGATGCTGTTCCATTACGAACAGCGGGTTTCCCCATTCGGAAATCTCCGGATCAAAGCTTACTTACAGCTCCCCGAAGCATATCGGTGTTAGTCCCGTCCTTCATCGGCTCCTAGTGCCAAGGCATCCACCGTGCGCCCTTTCTAACTTAACCTAAAATGGCGATTACTCGGTATTGCTTGGTTACTTTATACGATATTATCCAGTTTTCAAAGAACAATGTTGATCTTTTGAAGGCATTCATCCTTCAAAACTGAACAAAATAAAACGTCACGTTTCGTTGGAGTAAGAACAGCGTTCTTACTTTCCGTTATCCTTAGAAAGGAGGTGATCCAGCCGCACCTTCCGATACGGCTACCTTGTTACGACTTCACCCCAATCATCTGCCCCACCTTAGGCGGCTGGCTCCCGTAAGGGTTACCCCACCGACTTCGGGTGTTGCAAACTCTCGTGGTGTGACGGGCGGTGTGTACAAGGCCCGGGAACGTATTCACCGCGGCATGCTGATCCGCGATTACTAGCGATTCCGGCTTCATGCAGGCGAGTTGCAGCCTGCAATCCGAACTGAGAATGGTTTTATGGGATTGGCTAAACCTCGCGGTCTTGCAGCCCTTTGTACCATCCATTGTAGCACGTGTGTAGCCCAGGTCATAAGGGGCATGATGATTTGACGTCATCCCCACCTTCCTCCGGTTTGTCACCGGCAGTCACCTTAGAGTGCCCAACTGAATGCTGGCAACTAAGATCAAGGGTTGCGCTCGTTGCGGGACTTAACCCAACATCTCACGACACGAGCTGACGACAACCATGCACCACCTGTCACTCTGTCCCCCGAAGGGGAAAGCTCTGTCTCCAGAGCGGTCAGAGGATGTCAAGACCTGGTAAGGTTCTTCGCGTTGCTTCGAATTAAACCACATGCTCCACCGCTTGTGCGGGCCCCCGTCAATTCCTTTGAGTTTCAGCCTTGCGGCCGTACTCCCCAGGCGGAGTGCTTAATGCGTTAGCTGCAGCACTGAAGGGCGGAAACCCTCCAACACTTAGCACTCATCGTTTACGGCGTGGACTACCAGGGTATCTAATCCTGTTCGCTCCCCACGCTTTCGCGCCTCAGCGTCAGTTACAGACCAAAGAGCCGCCTTCGCCACTGGTGTTCCTCCACATCTCTACGCATTTCACCGCTACACGTGGAATTCCGCTCTTCTCTTCTGCACTCAAGTCTTCCAGTTTCCAATGACCCTCCACGGTTGAGCCGTGGGCTTTCACATCAGACTTAAAAGACCGCCTGCGCGCGCTTTACGCCCAATAATTCCGGACAACGCTTGCCACCTACGTATTACCGCGGCTGCTGGCACGTAGTTAGCCGTGGCTTTCTGGTCAGGTACCGTCAAGGTGCCGGCAGTTACTCCGACACTTGTTCTTCCCTGACAACAGAGCTTTACGATCCGAAAACCTTCTTCACTCACGCGGCGTTGCTCCGTCAGACTTTCGTCCATTGCGGAAGATTCCCTACTGCTGCCTCCCGTAGGAGTCTGGGCCGTGTCTCAGTCCCAGTGTGGCCGATCACCCTCTCAGGTCGGCTACGCATCGTCGCCTTGGTGAGCCGTTACCTCACCAACTAGCTAATGCGCCGCGGGTCCATCTGTAAGCGACAGCCGAAGCCGCCTTTCAATCTTCCTTCATGCGAAGAAAGAACTTATCCGGTATTAGCCCCGGTTTCCCGGAGTTATCCCCGTCTTACAGGCAGGTTACCCACGTGTTACTCACCCGTCCGCCGCTGACTTAAGCAGGAGCAAGCTCCCGCTAAGTCCGCTCGACTTGCATGTATTAGGCACGCCGCCAGCGTTCGTCCTGAGCCAGGATCAAACTCTCCGATAAGATTGTTTGCTTAGCTCATAATAATAAATTGAATTAACGTTGACGTTTATTTTGTTCAGTTTTCAAGGATCAATTTTCGTTCGCGTCTTAACGACGATATTCATCATAACATCAGTTAGATATAAAGTCAAACACTTTTTTTATCATTTTTTATTTGTTATGATAACAGCCACTGTCATTAGTGACAGATTTACAATTTACCATACAAACCAAGATAAAGTCAATAAAAATCTTTCATTTTCTCTTCCGAAACTTTATTCTTTCAAGAATGGTTCCTTCCGCAGCGCTTCTTCCTATATTGGCTTTTCACGAAACCTCTAAAAAAAACAGAGCACTCGGCTGTTCATTCTTTCAGCCTTCGTCATAAACGTGCTTGCTCCACTTCTGTTCTCGTTGGCATTCCGCCTTGTGCGCCGAACCTTGTCACAGATAACGAGGCAGCCCGGTTGGCGAATGTCGCGCTTTCCTCTATCCCTTTCCCTTCTGCCAACGCTACAGCAAAAGCGGCGTTAAACGTATCTCCAGCTCCTGTCGTATCCGCTGGCTCCACCTGATAAGAAGGGATAAGCACTTCCTTAACCCCATTAAAGTAGCGCACTCCCCGCTCGCCTTCGGTAATAAATACTTTATTGGGGTGTTGTCTTAGAACAGCACTTGAGCTCATGCCCGGAAATAAGATTGCGGCTTCATGCTCATTTGGAGTAAGGAAGGAAGCTTTCTCAATGACCTCCCAGCTTATTGGTCTAGCAGGAGCCGGATTTAATATAAGCGGCACTCTAAGCTTTGCGCAAAGAGCAGCCGTATACTCCACTGTTTCAGCAGGAATTTCTTGCTGAATCATGACCATATCGGCAGCGGCTATAATAGAATGCGCTCGACGAACGCTATCCGGCCTCACATAATGATTCGCTCCTTCCACTACAACAATGCTATTATCACCTTCTGCCAAAATGATATGGGCGGTGCCGCTTTCTGCCCCTGTAATCATTTCCACAAACCGGATGTGAACACGATTTTCTCGAAAATTATTTAAAATGGCCTGACCGTAGTGATCCTCCCCCACACAGCCGATCATGTGAACATCCGCTCCCAATCTGGCTGCGGCCACTGCTTGATTCGCTCCTTTGCCCCCTGGCACGGTTGTGAAGCTTTTGCCAAGAACGGTCTCCCCTGCTCCCGGCCGCTTGGCAGCTGTTACGACCAAGTCCATAGATGAGCTTCCGATCACCGCTATCTTTCCCACTTTCATCCGCCTCCCTTGTTTTTCTGTCAAGCGAACAGACTGCTGACATCATTGCCGCCTCTTGCTTCAATCTAACGGTTTGAAAATACGACGGCTTCGTCACGACTTCTAGGCCATTCATTCACGATCCCGCGCGCCAGCTCAGAATCAGCAACGAGCAAACCCACCTGCCTTGGTTCCTTTTCATTCAGACGGTCATTCCGCTTTTTACCGCGTATGTAAATCTGTCAAGAATAGAACAAATAATGAAATGTCCCATTCGGTCAGACTACATGATGCAAGTGACAGCGGCGCTGCAACGGAATGCTCAAATGGTAGCCTTTGTTCTTCTTTTCATTTGTGGGAGATGAAAGTCCCCGCTGTTTGAAGATTCACTTGACCGCTTGGACGAAGCACTTCTTCTTTTCATCACAGAATTGACTGCACGGGAAATTGTTGTCACTTTCTTCCCCTTGACTTGTAATCGCTTTCTTCTACTGTATCATACCCGTTTGCTAACGGCCACAATCCCTATCGCTGCTCCTTTCGGGAAGCAATCCCCTTGGCTGTCCGCAACTACATTTCGTGCAGCTACAAAGTTTCCCTGCTGCCAAACTTGTTGCTCTAGACCCACACGATTTCTTATTGATATCTTATAAAGACAAGTGAATAGAATAGTGGAGGAATCAACATGGAGACATATGAAGATATAAAAAAAGGAGAACGCGGAGCTTGGATCAGCATAGCCGCCTATATCATTCTCTCCCTCATAAAGCTGATCATCGGTTATATCGGCAGCTCTAAGGCTCTTCAAGCCGACGGATTAAATAACTCAACAGATGTCATCGCTTCCGTAGCCATATTAATCGGCTTAAAAATCGCCCGTAAGCCGCCCGATGAAGATCACCGTTATGGCCATTTCCGCGCTGAAACGATCGCGTCTCTCGTGGCCGCCTTTATTATGATGGCGGTCGGCCTGCAAGTGCTGATCGAAGTTGGACGCTCGTTTTTCCTCACAGACCATGCCACACCTGACATGCTGACCGCATGGGTAGCTTTATTCAGTGCGGGAATCATGTTCATCGTTTATTTTTATAACGCGAGATTAGCGAGACAGATTAACAGTCAGTCGCTCATGGCGGCAGCCCAGGATAATCGTTCTGACGCGCTTGTCAGTATAGGAGCCTTCATCGGCATTCTCGGTTCCCAATTCGGCATCCTATGGCTCGATATTTTAACCGCCTTTATCGTGGGGCTGATCATTATGAAAACGGCTTGGGACATCTTTACGAAAGCCTCTCACGCACTGACAGACGGATACGACATTGAATCACTGAACGACATCCGCAACACCATCAGCCAAGTCGATGGCGTGGATAGTGTCCGCAGTGTGAAAGCACGTCTGCACGGCAACTTGACTCTTGTAGATGTAGTCGTTTGTGTCAACCCAAACCTTAACGTGACAGACAGCCATAAAATCACCGAGAACATCGAGGAAATTCTCAGACAGGAGTATAACATCCGCGATGCCATTATTCATATCGAGCCAGCCAATGATTAACGGCTTGCGTCTTTCTGATTCCTCATTAGGTATAACCGGCGCAGCCAACTGCAAAAGAGGCTGGGACTTTTCCTGCACGAGCTGTGCACGGAACTGAACGAAGCACTGGCGGATCAGTTCTTTCATATGGGGATGCACGTGAAAACGGTTGATCGTGCGGTAGCTGGGCTCATATCCTTGGGCGAGCCACATCATCCGGATACTGTCTTTGGTCAGGTCGTCTATCTTACGCCCAGAGAAAGCCGATTGGGTGTAGCCCGTATAGAATAAGTTTAAGCATCATGCAGGGATGCTTTCAACTAAATGGTGGATCGAAAAGGCGATGTCATTTTCTTGTAGCCGGACAGATAAATCTAAAGGCAAAACGATTTGGTTCATGTTATAATCTTTAAACATAGGGACCCTTCTTTCTAAAATTTTGTGTGTAACGAAAAAAGAATCAAAGCCGGTGAAATTTTACTCGTCGTAAAATTTCACCGGCTTTTTCATTTCCAGGGTGGGTTTTGTCCCAGCCTCTATTTTAGGGGCTTATGGGACAGCCCCTTTTTTCCTTATTTAAGATTTTTTTTAGTTTTAGGCTTTGCAATTAAGTTATAAATAAAAACACCAATGCCTATTAATAAAATAAGATTGAAAATTTGCCAAATGTAATCCATTTTTTTCACCTCTCAATATTTTTAAAATTTGTTGTTAAATTTAAGAGTCAACTTTACATTTTGTTTTCTTATTGTTCCAATTCCTTTTACAAAAATAACCCAAGATTTTGTTCCTTCAGCATAAGAAGTACCACTTGTTCTACTCTTATTTAATCTAGAGTATGGTTTGTAATTGTCTTTCCAATCAATACCTAATGTTACTCCTGTATGTGAAGTCCATGTTTTTTCAACGGTTAATTTATTTTTAGCACCCTTACGTACTTTAGTATGTAAATTAATATTTCCAAAACCTGAATTTTTAGATGTCTTAAATGTTTTTGTTGTAGCTGCTGCAGAAAAGAAAACTTGGTTAGAGTTTGCTTTCGTATTAACAAAATCTTCTTGAAGGTTTGATTCAATCTCAATAGGTTGATCAATGATACTCATAAATTTATGAAACTCATCAACAGTATCAAAGAAAATAACTTCAGTACCTTTAGCAACTTCAGAGTTTAAATCTATTGGTTTTAATCCATATTCATTCAAAGCCTTTTTGACATTATGTTCAAGATATTGAGTATCCAGATTGACTTTATTAACAAGTTTACTTCCATCTACAATTTTATAGTTTGAAAGATCAGTATTTTCCTCAGCACTCACTTTGAGTAAATTTGATGGGATCAAACTAAAAAGCAAAACGAAAAACAAGATAATACTAAGTACTTTCTTCATAAGACGATTCCTCAATATTAATTTTTATATACTAAATAATAACATATTTTACTGTATTTTGTGTAATTTTTTAAAATTTAACTGCTCAAGATTTAAAAAATTAGGGGTTGCCAAACAAATGGCGAATTGCTATTTAATATAAGAGTTAGAATGACAAGCTTTTAAATGTTAAAAAAGAGTCTGGGACATAACTAAATTTGCTGTCATGAAAGCCGAATCATTGTGTTTAATAAAAAACATGAAAAACGATAAAACCGAACTATTACGAAACTCTAAAGGAGAGTTCTAAATAATAGTTCGGCTTTTTTATTAGCTGAAAACCTTTTGTCCCAGCCTCTTTTTCTTCATTATAATGAGCCCGCTGCTTTCTTCGGTCTTTTTCGGATCGGGATGGTGCGCAGCACTTCTGACAGAATTAACCCAAGCGCAATAGCACCGGAAATCATAAAGGCTTGGGCAGTAAGAACGAGCGCAGCCGTATATTCATTTTGAACGAAGCTGCGCATTGCATTGTATGATATACCGCCGGGAACGAGCGGAATAATACCGGCTACTGTAAAAATAATAATCGGCATTTTCAGCTTTTTAGCATAAATATGACTGATGATGCCGATCACGAAAGAGGCAATCACCGTCGAAAAAACGGGTGTCATCCCGTCCTTCCACAGCCAATAATAAACGATCCAGCCAATCATCCCTACCCATCCGCTCGTGAGCAGCGACTCTTTCGGCGCATTAAAGATAATACCGAAGGCGGCCGCAGCCACAAAGCTGGTAGCCAGCTGCACTGCAATATCCATTTACAGCCCTCCATTCTAGAAAAAGGTGATCACCGCTGCGATCCCTATGCCGATGGCAAAAGCCGTTAGAAAGGCCTCAGCTCCTTTAGCCAGACCGGAAATCAAATGCCCCGCCATTAAATCGCGAACAGCATTTGTAATCATTAATCCTGGAACAAGCGGCATGACCGAGCCGATAATAATTTTATCAAGCTCTTGCCCCATTCCCGTCCAAACAAAGAAATGAGAAAGCAGCCCAATGATAAATGCCGCCATAAATTCAGAGAAAAACTTGATTGGACTAAGTCTGTGAAGGTAGATCAAGGCGGCAAATCCGGCTCCCCCGGCAATCATCGCCGGAATAAAATCCCCCCATGTACCTTGGAACATGATTAAAAAACAGCCGCTGGAAACAAATGCGGCAGCGATCCTCATATTTAATGAAAAAGCAATATCCGCCGCCTCGAGCGCCTTTAATTGAGCATACGCCTCCTCCACGGTCAGCGATCCGCTGCTGATCTTTCGGGATATGCTATTCACCAAGCTGACTTTCTTCAGGTCAACTGTCCGATCGGAAATACGAATCAGCTTCGTTTTCGTCGGCTCTTTCGTCTCAATGGAAAACATAATGCCTGTCGGCGTCACATAGCTATGCGCTTCCTGAATGCCGAATGCTTGAGCGATCCGCGTCATCGTATCCTCTACACGGTATGTTTCCGCTCCGCTTTCCAGCATGATTTTCCCGGCCAGCAAACTGACATCCACAATATCGTATTTTTCCTCTAATCGCCGATCCATCTTATCTCCCCATGCGTTTTTTTAGATCCATCCAATAAAGCCAGCCCCGCGCTGCAAAAAGGGCGGGGCAGGGCGGGAAAGCGCATATTTTCCCTTCATGGCAGAAGCCTTGCAGCTTCTGCTTATTTATTCGAAATGATTCGTTTTCTGATATACAAAACGACAAACACGATAAGTAACAGCGCCAGCACGGCATAAACAACATTGGAGTAAATATCCATATACCCTACAATTTCATTCCAGGAGCCCCCAACGGCCGCTCCGATATTGACAAGCACCACATTCCAAATCAGCGTTCCTAAAGTCGTTAATAAGAGAAAGGCGCCCATATTCATATGCGTCATTCCGGCAGGCAGAGAGATCAAGCTTCTGATCAAAGGGATAAAGCGACAGAAAAAGACCGTCCACACCCCATATTTTGAAAACCAATCATTCGCTTTATGGATGTCTTCATTCTTAAGGCGAAGAATATGCCCATACTTTTCTACAATCTTTTCAATTCTCTTAATATCCAAAAGCACGCCGATGCCGTATAGCACAACCGCTCCGGCTACAGATCCGATTGTAGAAGCGACAACTACCCCGAAAATGCTTAAATCTGTACGGGTTGTCATATAGCCTCCAAACGTCAGAATCACCTCGGATGGAATCGGGGGAAAGATATTCTCCAGCGTAATTAACAAGAAGATACCTATATATCCGAATTGCTCCATCACACTCGTAATCCAGTTTTCCATATTTCCCGCTCCTTTTATTCATTTTAGCCCGTATATAAGATGCCGTAAGTCTCCCGCTTCAACAATGGAGCAGGCAGCTAAATCCACGGTGCAGGTAACAAAGGCGCTGCAATGACTGCCTTTGTTCTTCTTTTCTACAGCAGGGGAGGAAGGCAAGCCCCACTGTTTGAAGTGCTCTTTATCGAAACTAACTCCAGTCACTGATCACTATTCGATAAGAACACTCTGCATTCATTCTATCAAGAGATGATGAGAATCCCAAAAGAAATATGGCTATTATATAGTAATATTACACCAAACGGCAATCTCCTTTTAACAGAAACGATCCCGCTCAAGGAAATTACAGCCGCTCCCTCATCACAATATTCCCAATGTTCGTTGCTCATGATAGTCTGCTTGTAAAAAATAGTTTACAATATGTAAAAAATAAATTACAATCTTACTAGAGGTGGTACTATTGCTGGAAAACAAGCTAGTCGTTTACCGAGCGGAAAAAGGGTGGACGCAAGAACAGCTGGCTAAGAAAGTGGGCGTAAGCCGCCAAACGATTGCCACTCTGGAGAAAAACAAATATAACCCATCCCTCATTCTCGCCTTCAAAATCGCCCGCGCTTTTGAAAAACCATTAACCGATGTTTTTGACTATAAAGAGGAGTGATCGAGATGTTTTGGCTAAAATTGCTGTTTATTGGGGTGTCCGTTCTTTGTACATGGTATGTAATGGGCTTCGACGACAACGAGGAAAGAAAGGATGAACGGGGCCTTAAAATTCAGCTGAAACGAAATAACACGCTGTATGGACTGCTGTTTGTAGGCATCACACTGCTTATTTCCCTTAATATAGCTGGAGTTATTTCAACTCAGCATCTGCCAGATATATTGCTGTGGTTTGTGCTTTCTCTAAATGTGTTTGGAGCTGCATTGACGTATTTTCACAAGCATAGGGCGATTGGATGAAGGCTGCCCCTTCCTCATCCTGTTGATTTCCCCCATGATGGCCATCCTTCCTTGAAGCTAGGCTGTCCGAAAAAGCGGGACCTTAAGCCTGAAAACAAAACACCCAAGAATGCCGCTAAACCCGCATTCTTGGGTGTTCATTTTCTTCAAAAAGAACCGATTGAACAGCCTTCTACGCATGCTTGTGATTCTTAAGAAAGTGAATGATGAAGGTTCCTCCAAATATGGCCAATAAAGTGAGGAAGAACGCTTGATCGCTCATTTGGTAGCCGAATAGGCTTGCGGCCATTTTCGCAGAGATAATTAAAATTAAAAGATAAGCAGCGGTCTCAAGCTCCGGCACTTTACTAATCAACTTTAAGAATACGCTGGCAATTCCCCGCATCATTAAGACGCCGAGCATTCCGCCTATAAGCAGCACCCATATTTTCTCACTGATGCCGAAAGCCGCTAAAATACTGTCCACGGAAAAGGCAATATCCATTAGCTCTACGGCCGCAACCGTTCCCCAAAACGTGCCGAACAAACGTGTCAGCACGCCCTTCGGATTATGCTCTTTGATCTCGTCTTTCGGGCTGGCCGCTTTGGAATGATCAATAAAATACTTAATGGCCAGCCAAGCGAGATAAGCAGCTCCCAGCGCTTTCACCCACCACAGCTTAATTAAATAGACGCCAATGCCGATCGCAATGAAGCGAAAAGCATAGGCTCCTAAAAGCCCGTAAAATAGCGCTTTCCTTTGTTGATGAGGCGGCAAGTGTCTCACCATGACCGCTAACACCAGCGCGTTATCTGCTGACAGCAGCCCTTCCAGAATTACGAGCGAGCCGATCAGCCCCCAGCTGGCTGGATCGCTTAATACTTCGACCCACATATTCCAGTCAAAAAATTGAGCGTATGTTTGCAAAATACCCTCTACAACATTCATGATTTGATTCTCTGCCCTTCGTTTGATCCATTGGCTTTGCCAAATAGACGATTTTACCAATTTGTTTATTTTTACATTTTACTGCAACTATTATTTTTCTACAAAGCATAACGCTTATCACAAAAATTCCAACAGTTTCGACAAAATGCCGAGCCTGCATTTGTTTCGGAAGCGCCTTATCACTCCATCATGATTCTTTCTAGATCGAGGGGCTCTATATATTCCCCGTTTCTGCAAGCGCGCATATTGCCGCCGGAAATTTCATCAATCAGCACAATTTCCCCGTCTTCTAATCGGCCAAATTCAAGTTTAATATCGTATAGTTCGATCTCTTTTCTCGCCAGCTCTTCCTGTACCGTTTGCGCAATTTGCTGCGTTAACTGCTTCAGGATCGCATACTCTTCTTTCGAAAGAATCCCCAGCATATCCAGCGCATCTTCCGTAATGGGCGGATCTTGGCGCTGATCATCCTTGAGCGTCACTTCAACAAAGGCATGAAGCGGCTGACCTTCTTCTGCATACATCCCATAGCGGCGCAGGAAGCTGCCCACAGCACGGTAGCGGCAAATCACCTCTAAGCCCTTGCCGAATACAGCGGCCGGCTTAACAATCATCGTATTTTCTTCCATATCGGCGTTCACATAATGAGTGGGAATCCCTTTATCCCGCAAGCGCTCAAAGAAATACCTTGTTAAGCGAAGTCCCGCGCGCCCCGCTCCCTCCATTGTTAAGCCAACCGTATTCGCCCCGGGATCAAACACGCCGTTTTCTCCCGTCACATCATCTTTAAATCTCAGAAGATAGTTTCCATTGTCCAGTTCATAGACATCCTTCGTCTTTCCTTTGTATCTCAGCTTCATTATGTATTCCCCTTTTCTATCCTGTTTACACTTCTTTTTTATTATGCAATATTTGGGCAAAGAATAACATAGGATGCTTCCCGCTCTGGAAGTGGGGATTTTCCAGCTCCTATATGCGCGATACAAAAATAAAACCTAAGCATGCCGTAAAGTCTGCATGCTTAGGTTGTTCATGTTGCCGCCTTTGACGGCAGCCTTCTGGCCTCATCTGCCCAGAAAGCATCAATAGAGGGTATCTAGTAAAACTGTGACTTTAAAAAGATCTCCGTCCACCTCGATATCCATTTGGCCGTCATGCAAATCAATAATCGACTTCGCAATGGCGAGCCCCAAGCCCGATCCTTCCGTATGACGGGAGCGGTCGCCCCGCTTAAAGCGCTCAAACAGCTCGTCAAGATTATCGCCAAGTTCATATTTCGTCACATTTTTGAACGTAATAACCGCTTGCGAATCCGTTGTTTTCATGGAAATATAGACTCTCGTCTGTTCCAATGAATACTTCAGAATATTGCCGATCAAGTTATCGAAAACACGCCAGATTTTCTGTCCGTCCACACAGGCATGAACCGGCTCATCCGGGATGGTCACCCGAAACTGCAAGCTGGACTCCTCAATGGCTTCGCTGTACTCAGCCAGCGCCTGCTGAAGAAGCTGAACAAGATCGGCGTTTTCTTTGTGCAGCTCAGCATTGCCGCTCGCCATTTTGGATGCTTCGAATAAATCATCAATCAGCACCTTTAAGCGCTGGGACTTGCGGTCAATAATTTCCGTATAAGCAGCGCGTTCCTCCTCATCCAGCCCAGGTGTTTTCAATAATTCCGTATAGGTAATAATGGATGTTAACGGGGTGCGCAAGTCATGACTGACATTGGTAATGAGCTCGGTTTTCAGCCTTTCGCTTTTTGCTTGTTCCTTTTGCGAGGCCCGCACGCCCTGCTTCAATTGATTGAGATCCTGCGCTAATTTCGCCAATAACGAGTTCCCTTTCACAGGAAGATTCTCTTCAGAATAACCGGCCGCCATTCTCGCTGTATGCCGGATAATAGCCTTCAAATAAGCGGCTTTCTTTAATAACAGAATAAAAGCAGGCAGCGGAATACAAACAAACAATAGCAAATAAAGGAACAGCAAGTCAGGAAGTCCTTCCCCCCATGCCCAGGCAACAATCGGCACACCGAATCCTGTAAAGAAAAATATGGTGATGAAGATCAACAGCTGCAGGCTAGTAAAACGCGTGTCCCCCAACAGCACAATCAATCGGTAAACCAGCGTGCTTCTTCCTTCCGCCTTCAGCCCCGGGCCTTCTTGAATCCGCATCCACAGCAGCTTCCCTTGCAAAAGGGCTATCGCGGCGGCCGCGGTTAATGCGACAAACATAACGATGAGCTCTTCATCCGATGACCAGGTGAAATTCAAATAATAGTCCGAATAACCGCTCAGAAATATAGAGTTCATTGAAGACATGAATAGCATGGTCACCAAAGAAGTGACCAAAAACGCAACAGCCGCTAGATCGGCGGGTATTTTGTTATAAATAGTCTTCCATTTCTCGCCGACAACGGCTGGAATGACAGCTTTTTTGCGGAGGATCCATACACTCACTGCGAACGCGATCAGCCCGCTGATGATAAAGATAAAGAAGCCTCTCTGAGCATTTTTGTATTTCACGTAATCACGCATAATCGGATTGGAAGCAGGCGCATGCTTCACGACAGCAATCCGCCCTTCATATGTCTCATAATCAGCTGGGTCAATGTCCTCGTAATACGCTTCCGCATAACCAGGAGTGTCCGCTGAATAATTGCCGCCAGCATCTATTTGCAATCCATTCGATGCATTGTATTTGCGGATATGCAGCATATTCTTATCATCGAATACTTCATTTAATGAGCTGCTTGACAAGTTCACATTCGTGTACTCTTTTCCAGTGGACGTATTTTTTAAGTAATATTTAAAGACATCTTTATAAGCATTAAACTGCTCACGTTCTTGCTCCTTATCCGCATACTGTTGATCAATGGCCTTTTCCTTCTCTTCCCGGATCTTTTTGCGCACATAGTCATCACTTTTAAAACTATTCGTAACCTCTTTTAATTTTTGATCTCTTTCTTTTTGGTAAGCCTCAGCAACTTCTATGTTTTCCGCAAGATGAGCTTCTTGAATCTTGCTGCGGTATTCTTCCTTAATAGCAGCTACTTGTTCTGATAAGCTCCCATTGCGATTGCGGTATTCATTCACTTCTTCCGGGGTAATCGTAATTTTTCCCTTGGACTCTTCTGCAGTTTGGTCGTTCAGTTCATAGCGGCTTAAACCGCTGATAAATTCCATATACTGCCCTTCAAATTGAGACGTGTGAAAATAATCCTTTTTCAAATAATGGTTTCCGTATTGAAAGAAACCCAGCAGCGCGCTGACGCCGCAGGTAAATAACAGCACCAAGCCGAGAAATGCCATCCTACTTCTCCATTTTGTACCCAATTCCCCACACCACCTTTAAATATTTTGGATTCTTCGGATCAATTTCAATCTTTTCCCTAATTTTGCGTATGTGGACAGCAACCGTATTTTCAGCATTATATCCCGGCTCATTCCACACGCGCTCGTAAATTTCATTAATGGAAAACACCCGTCCGGCATGGGTCATTAATAGCTCTACGATCTTATACTCGATCGGTGTTAGCTTGACCGCTTCTCCGTGGACGGTCACTTCTTTAGCTGATGCATCAAGCGTTAACCCGTTTAAATCAATCAGTGATGTCTGGCCTTCATACGTGCCCAGACGCACATAGCGGCGCAGCTGTGATTTCACGCGAGCAACTAGCTCCATAGGATTGAAAGGCTTCGTAACATAGTCATCCGCGCCTACCTGCAATCCTAAAATCTTATCCGTATCCTCGCTTTTGGCACTCAATATAATAATGGGAATATTCTTTTCTTCCCGAATTTTAAAAGTGGTTGAAATGCCATCGAGCCGTGGCATCATCACATCAAGCACAATTAAGTGAACCGGCTGCTCGTGCAGCTTTTCAATAGCTTCGATGCCATCCTTGGCTTTGATGACCGTAATGCCTTCGTTTTTTAAATAGATTTCAATGGCATCACGGATTTCCGCTTCGTCATCCACGACCAGCACATAATAATGATTCATATCCTCTCACTCTCCTTCCGCCAGTATATCACGCGATCGCTATAGCTATTGTAGCCGGAAGTTCTTAAAAAAAAGGCAGTACATTTCTTAAGAATTTCTTAAATTAGGATAAACAGAGCCTTCAAACAATGTCTCTCTGATGAAAAGAAGAACAAGGCCAACATCTGAGCATCCTGTTGCAGCGCCTTTATCTCCCGCTCAATTCTTGAAGCGGGCTGACGGCATCTTTATGCAAGATCAAGATAAACAATAAGAACCCGCGCATTGCGGGTTCTTATTGTTTGCCTTGATATGCGTTGACAAGTCCGTGTCCGTTAAAGGGATGCTGGCGGTTCAAGTCCTCCGCGAGGCTTTTAAGCGCTGCGGCAAAGGCTTCCTGGCTGCGGCCGCAGATGTGTAGTGCCGGCCAGCTAGCATCCTCTCTGCCTTCTTTCAAAAAGCGGATAAGATGCTCGCGGCTACTTTTAAAGCCGAATAGTCCGCTTGCATAACCCGCTTCCTTCACATAGCGATATTTGATGGCCCGCAGTAATTCGAAAATATCATAATGCCTCGCAAATTCCGCTTCATCAAAAGCAAGCTGCGTGCGAATGAAGACGTCCTTCATAAACGGATAGAGAAAGAGACTCTCTAAGGGCAAATGGTATCCCTTGTCAGCTGCAACATAATGAAACAGCCGCTGAAGCCCCCGGTCAGGTGATGTATAGCGCAAGAAGGAAAGCTGGTGACTGTATGGGTCATAGACCTTCGGCCGGGTAAACAGTTCGTTCAGCAAGCGATATTTCTTCTTCATCACCGCGGCTATGCCCGCGCTGTAAAGAGCCGCTTGAAGCGGCATCTGCTGCAAGCTGAGCAGATGGGGCTGACCGCTGTGCCGCATGAATCCCGTCAGACGCTCCAGCGTTTGCATAAGAAGAGCTTCTTGCTCCTCTCTCTTCATATAGTAAGCAAGGACGGCGATCAGCATCGCCAGCGTCCGAGTTTTTTCTTCTGCTGCCCTGATTTCATCTTTAACTGATTCCACGGAAATATTTCTGTGGAATTTTTTCTTAGAAAAGTAGGAAACAACTCCTTTTGTATGCTCCGTGAGCATCTCCCGAACATTGATTTCCTGATCATCGGTGATATAACGCTTCAGCCGCTTTAAGGTGATTTGAATGTTTTCCGGACGGACCCTTTTTACTTTCGCAATACTGGAGACATTTTCATATAGCTCTGTAAAGAAATGATCGGCTCCCCGCGTATCTACAATTTTGCAGGCATCGCGATAATAAATCAGCTCCTCCGCATGCGGCGTGAGCATGTCTGTAAACGCGTGCCAATACCAAGAATAGCGCCGGCCTTTGACCGATTTGATCAAATCGCGCAGAGCTGTATCCCATTCCGCTGACCAGCCGGAGACAATCACCCCGTACTCGTCAAACACACGGCGGATGATTCGTTCAATCGGTTCAGAATAATGATCGAGCTCATCGGTCACGTTTTTAAACCTCGTATCGCGGTAATCGCCATTAATCTTCAATATTGTGCACCGCGCGTGCGCCAGCGGCTTCATTCCCTCGATATCCGATTGATGGTAAAGCGTTTGATACTGAAGGCTGAGCTCATCAAGAGAATGCTCAAGCAAGCGATCAAAGTTAGTGGTGACAATCACTTTAATATAGCCTTCTTGCACTAGCTTAGCGATGGCGCGGTGTCCATCTGTCGGAACCTTTTGCTTCTCAGCAATCTCTTCAGCCGTCGGTTCAAAAAACTCCTTTAGCAGCCCGCTTCGTTCTGAAGGGGTTTTCGCCAAGATCTCAATGACCTCGTTATACAAAGGAACCTTTTGGTATGTATGCTCATACCACTGGATAGGATCGCGCTCATCGGCGCCGCTTACAAGCATCACTCTGCGGCATAGCTCGCGCAAAATCCCCCGGCCTGTCGGAATTCCCGCTGCATAAGAAATACCCGAGCCCAGCAATAGAGCGTAGACCCCTTTGCTGGCTTCCATAGAAAATGCTAAAGATAACAGCTTCTCATCCATTTTCGACTGACTCCTTTCCAAACAGCCTAGCTTTCCCTTTTTATGCAAAGATGGATAGGACTCTCTTCTTGAAAAGGGATGGAATTCCCTTTCTTTCATCTTACAAAACGCAATAAAAAAAGATGCCCCCCGCTCCATCCAGGGATCATCTTCACTAAACTGCCCGGGCTTTCCATGCCCTTTGCAGAAGGGACGCTTGACAGCCTGTGTCATTTCACTTTAGATCCATCCTTTTATGTAGCCAGTTTACTTTCGCAAAAGAAAAGCGGGTATTCACAACGGTAAGCAAATGATGATGACAGCTGTCATGAAAACCATTCAAATGCTGATTCTCCTCTGCCTATGTCCATCCGCCTGAAAGGACAAACAAAGGAGCGAATGAAAAACCGGCTTCACAATTCCACAAAAACCTACTTGATTTATCGGATTATTGAGTTTATAATAAATCCTACGTAAATACTCATAAATAGAAGGAGTGTTCCTATGATGCAGTTACTGTTAACGGGACTGTTATGCGGAGGTTTGTTGGGGTTTGTGATGCAGCGCGGCCGCTTCTGTGTAACAGGCGCGTTTCGAGATATGTATGTCACCAAAGATTATCGGATGTTTATCGCCTTTTTGCTGGCGATTACCGTACAGAGCATCGGCGTGTTTCTTCTGCACTCGCTGGGCGTGATTGAGTTTCAATTAGGCAACTTTATGTGGTTCGCCACCATCAGCGGCGCCTTCATTTTCGGCATTGGCATTATTTTAGCCGGAGGCTGTGCGACCGGCACTTGGTACCGCGCAGGAGAAGGGCTGATCGGCAGCTGGATCGCTCTCTTCACTTATATGGTATCCAGCGCGATGATGAAGAGCGGAATTTGGCAGCCGGCGACCGCTTCCATGCAGTCCCATCAGCTTGAAGCCCAAACGATTCACGGATCCCTCGGCGTTTCTCCATGGGTACTTGTAGCGGTTCTTGCGGTCATTACCGCCTTCTTCGTCTGGAAGCAATTATCCAAACCAAGCGTAAAGATTCCAACGATGAAGCCGAAAAAAACAGGAATAGCCCATCTTCTATTTGAAAAACGCTGGCATCCGTTCGTCACCGCAACACTGATTGGATTGATCGCCATTTTGGCTTGGCCGTTAAGTGAAGCGACCGGAAGAATGTTCGGACTTGGCATCACCACACCGACCGCCAATCTGTTGCAATATGCTATAAGCGGTGATTCGTCCTTTTTAAACTGGGGAGTCTTTTTAGTCCTCGGTATTCTCATCGGTTCATATATTGCCGCTAAAGGCAGCGGAGAGTTCCGCTTCCGCACACCCGATGCCGGCACATGCCTCAAAAGCGCGGGCGGCGGAATCTTAATGGGAATCGGCGCCAGTCTTGCCGGAGGCTGTTCGATCGGAAACGGCTTAGTCGAAACCGCATTATTCACTTGGCAAGGGTGGATCTCGCTGCCGTTTATGATCCTAGGTACGTGGACAGGTGCCTACTTCACGATTATCAGACCGCGGCAAAAAGCGGCAAAACAAGCAAAAGTCCGTGTGCAAACGGCTTAAATGATACATGTAGGAGGAATCAATTCATGCAAAAGAAATTAGAAGTACTCGGAATGGTCTGCCCCTTTCCGCTAGTAGAAGCAAAAGAAGAAATGGCCCATCTGGCAAGCGGCGATGAGTTAATCATCGACTTCGACTGCACGCAAGCAACTGAAGCGATTCCGCGCTGGGCGGCTGAAGAAGGTCACGAAGTCACGAACTTTGAACAAAGCGGAGACGCTCAATGGACGATTACGATCAAGAAAAAATAAATAATCGGTTCGGCTGCGAATCTTTCAGGGGGCTGTCACTTTAGACGTTATTTTGCACTATAGAAAGTATAAAAAAGCCCAATTTTCCATTAAATTGAGAAATTGGGCTTTTTGTTATTATGGAAAAGCACCCGATTGTAGTACAGTTTACTCCGTCACTCTACCTTAATAACAAAATCTGCATATTGGTTTTTCATCAACTGAAACAGAAATTGCCCAAAACCCTTCTTCATCAAACGCAAGCTTTACTCTACATTTAATTCTATCTACTTTGCGGAGGGTGTCAGCGACGCTGACACTACCACTTTAACGCCCGTTGATAAAAAACAGGAGGTGCTTCTATATCTGAATTAGAAGTACCTCTCACTTGTAATAGACTTTTTATTTTTTCTCAATTTCTATATTACGAACTTGACTGTTTTGTTCATCATTATCAAAAAAGAATCAAATGTTAATTTTGTTTTTCTTATCCCTATACTCCATTCCCGTACCATACATATCCCCTGCCTTTAAGCGTCTATAAGATTTACCATAGTTATGAACGACTTCGGCAAATGTGCTCTTAATACTAATCCCTTTCTATGTAGAAATAGATGTATCAGTAGGTTCAGCAACTAAGGTCAATTCTTGAATTTTTTTATTTTCTACATTTACATAAATTCCGGGATTATCCTCTAAAGCAAGATAAACTGAGTTGTTTTCTATTCGGGATGTATCTTCTTAGTTGATCGAGGAGCCAATCTTTATTTGATTGAGTCTCTCACCGGATAAATCTGTGCTTTTTTGAAATAATTCTGGAAGCATGAATGTTGAAATGACAACCACGACAAGTAATACAAGAGATAAAATAAAGACTATCCTTTTGTTTTTAATAAAGGCAATCACTACCAATATCAGTAAAATAAATGCAATTATTGTGGTAATTCCCATCGTTTCGCTCCTTTCTTAACTTTTAGGGCTAAACCAGCCTGTGTGTTTGTGATAACCAACTGCATGCTTTACTATATATTTTGAACAATATCCTGCTGTTGTATTGTGTTGGGTTGAACAGTAACGTTTATTGATATCTTTGTCATAATCATGGTAACATTTTGTACTTTTTTCCAAAGCAACATCACAATCACTTTGGAAAAAGTTTTGAATTGTTCTCCAGTAAGTTTTGCTAGAATAGTATCCATCATTCCCCTTATAACCATTAAAAAACAGGCATATAGAAGCCTTTTTTCTTAATAATTGTTGATGCGAATTTTTAATCTTTCGGGAAATATATAGAAATTTATTCCAACATTATAGACTGAACAATCTAATTGTTGTATGATTGCTTTGAGGAAAGGGTGGGAATTATATGGAATTTTTCTCAAACTTTTCTTTATTAACAGTTGGATTAATTTTGATAATAATTATTATTTCTTTTTTATTATTTAAAAGAAAAAAAATACTGTTTCCTTTAATAGTATTATTGATAGGTCTAGTCTTATTTTTCTCAAGTTTTACTATTGGTGGCTGGGAAGGTATGGGGCTAGGAATGTTTAGTTTATCATTGCTTGTCGCTTCGTTTGTATCTTTGGCTTTGTTAATGTTTTACGAGACTTATAAAACTATAAAAAACACACGATCCGAAAAATGATCGTGTGTTTTGATTTTAATCTTCCTCTCCCAGCTTATACAATTCTTTTTTGAGAACTTCTTTTTCTTTTAGAAGCTTTATTAGCCATTCTGCAATCGGGGACAGCCCCTTCTACTATCCAATTGAACCCCCCACAAACAAAAAGCGCACTGCAAGGAAGGATATGCCTCGGCTTATGATAAGATATATGCATAGATTTCCACAAAGGAGCTGAGGAAACGTTGAAGAATGAGCTGATAAATCGATTTACTTCCTATGTGAAGGTGGACACCCAGTCGGATGAAAACAGCCAAACTACACCCTCGACAGAAGGGCAATGGACACTGATTCGCATGCTTGAAAAAGAATTAAAGGCGATCGGCATGAAAGAAGTGACGGTGGATGAGAACGGATACGTCATGGCGACATTGCCGGCTAACACAGAAAAAGATGTCCCTGTGATCGGCTTCCTCGCACATGTCGACACAGCGACGGATTTTACCGGCAAAAATGTTCAGCCGCAAATCGTTGAAAACTACGATGGAAAGGATATTCTGCTCAATCAAGAACAGAATATTATTCTGTCGCCAAAGGATTTCCCGGAGCTTGCTCAATATAAAGGGCATACATTGGTTACAACGGATGGCACTACCTTGCTTGGCGCCGATAATAAAGCCGGCATTACAGAGATCATGACCGCCATGGCTTATTTGATTCATCATCCCGACATCAAGCATGGAAAAATCCGTGTCGCTTTCACGCCGGATGAGGAAATTGGCCGGGGCCCGCATAAATTCAACGTGGAGGCTTTTAACGCCGCCTTGGCCTACACAGTGGACGGGGGACCGCTTGGAGAGCTTGAATATGAAAGCTTTAACGCAGCCGGTGCCAAAATTACAATCAAAGGGAAAAACGTTCATCCCGGCACAGCCAAGGGGAAAATGATTCACTCCGCAAAAATCGCGATGGAGCTTCACGCCAAGCTGCCGGAACAGGAAGCCCCGGAACATACAGAAGGCTATGAAGGCTTCTACCATCTGCTGTCCATCCATGGGGATGTCGAACAAACAGAGCTGGATTATATTATCCGTGATTTCGATAAACAGCATTTTCAAGCGAGAAAAGAACGGATGAAAACCATCGTCAAGGATCTTCAAAAAACATACGGCGAAGACCGCATTTTGCTGGAACTCCATGACCAATATTACAATATGAGGGAAAAGATTGAACCGGTCAAAGAAATTGTCGACATCGCTCATCAGGCAATGAAGAATATAGGCATTGAGCCGGTCATTAAACCGATTCGCGGCGGCACAGACGGTTCTCAGCTCTCCTATATGGGGCTTCCGACACCGAATATATTCACAGGAGGACAAAACTTCCACGGGCGCTTTGAATACGTTTCTGTGGATCACATGGAGAAAGCCGTGCACACGATTATTGAAATCGCCAAATTATTTGAAGAGAAAGCCTAAGACACACGAAAAGCCCGCTTGGTTGTGCAAAAGCCAAGCGGGCCGATTTTCTTTTACAGTTGTCTCTTCCAATGGCGGTGCTGAGCCAGCGCTTCTATAAATTGATCGTGGAAGGACGCAGAACCGGTCGTGATAACCCCTGGTTCGGAAGGCTGGACAGCGGCTTTAGCTAATAAAGCGGCTGCCTGGCTGGAAACCCCGATCGTTTTAAAATGCTTATAAGCTTCAGAGATGAAGTCTGCAGCTGCTTTTTGACTGACGATGTCACCGCCCGCCACGTAAACGGCATCGAACATGACGGAGTCGCTAGTCAGCAGCGTTTGGTTGACTTCTAATTTCTGCCCGCTCTCACTTTTGATTTCACCTAAAGCCGAGCTGATCACCATCGCATGAGCACCCGCTTCTTTAAGCGCCATCATCAGGGGCTGAACCTCCGCTTCATTGAATCCGTTGCCAGCGAGAATGGCCACCTTTCTTGTAGCCGCTCCTTTCACGCTGTTTTCTTGGCTTAATGCCGGTGAAGCGGCAGTCACTTTAGCCGGGCTTGGCTCTGTCGGAGGGTTGACGCCGACAGCAGCGGCTATTTCCTTCGCCAGTGTCCCATCCACGTTATGGAACATTTCCACGATTTTCTGTCTTGTTTCTTTGCTTTTCACTTTGCCGACTTCGAATTGGAACGCTTGAATCATATGCTGCTTTTCGACATCGCTCATGCTGTTCCAGAAAAGGATCGCTTGCGAGTAGTGGTCTTTAAAGCTGTCGCTGCGCTTCTGTACTTTGCGCCCCTCGACTTTCTCCTGATAATGGACGTAACCGCCCTCCGCTTCTGTTGCCGGCTGCGGGTCATTTCCTTGAAGCGCGTTTTTATGATAGCTTGTTTGTCCGCGGTCAATCGTCATCCGATGATAGCCGTCGCGCTGATTATTATGAACGGGAGCCACGGACCGATTAATCGGAATTTCATGGAAATTCGGTCCGCCGAGGCGGATGAGCTGCGTATCCGTGTAAGAGAACAGCCGTCCTTGCAAGAGCGGATCGTTGGAGAAGTCAATGCCCGGTACGACATGGCCCGGATGGAAAGCCGCTTGCTCCGTTTCGGCAAACACATTGTCCGGGTTGCGGTTTAACGTCATTTTTCCAATGATTTTCACCGGCACCTCTTCCTCCGGCCAAAGCTTGGTCGGATCAAGAATATCAAAGTCAAACTTAAATTCATCTTCTTCTTCAATCATTTGCACGCCAAGTTCAAATTCCGGATAATCGCCCATTTCGATCGCTTCCCAGAGATCGCGGCGGTGGAAATCAGGATCTTTCCCAGCAAGCTTTTGAGCTTCATCCCAAACGAGGGAATGAACGCCAAGCTTTGGCTTCCAGTGAAACTTCACAAACCGCGCCTTCCCCTGCTCGTTCACAAAGCGGAATGTGTGCACGCCGAAGCCTTCCATCATCCGATAACTGCGAGGAATGGCCCGGTCGGACATCGCCCACATAATCATATGCGCGGATTCTGTATTGTTGGCGACAAAATCCCAAAACGTATCGTGAGCGGTGGATGCTTGCGGCATCTCATTATGTGGTTCCGGCTTAAATGAGTGCACAAGATCGGGGAACTTAATGGCATCTTGGATAAAAAACACCGGAATATTATTGCCGACAAGATCATATACTCCTTCTTCCGTATAGAACTTTGTCGCAAATCCGCGGACATCGCGCACGGTATCCCCGGAACCGCGAGAGCCGGCGACAGTGGAGAACCGTACAAACACAGGCGTTTTGACAGTCGGATCCTGCAAAAATTTCGCTTTCGTATACTCCGTCATCGGCTCGTATACTTGAAAGTAGCCGTGAGCTCCAAATCCGCGGGCGTGTACGACCCGTTCAGGAATCCGCTCGTGATCAAAATGCGTCATTTTTTCCCGAAAATGAAAATCCTCCATTAGCGTCGGACCGCGCTCTCCTGCTTTAAGAGAATGCTCCGTATCGGATAGGCGCAAACCTTGATTCGTCGTCAGCTTCTCTCCCTTGTGATCTGCCCGAAACTCCTCCAACTGTTCGTCCTTCTTGTTCTGATTGGCGTTTCCCTTATTTTTCATCCATTTTTCCCTCCTGATCTTTCCCTGAAAAATCCAAGGTGAAATAAATTGTACGAATTCTGCAGCGGCCAGCCGGTTGATACATCTATGTATGGGCCTGCACCGCCTCTTGCTCAGTCCGTCATTTACCCGAGAAGGCGTTTGCTTAAACGGGGCTCCGGCAAAAATAAGAGGACAAGCTCATGACGGCCGAGAGCCGCCAAGGGGCGAAAGAGGACTTTTTCCTCCCTCTTCCATTAAACTAGGAATAGAGGTGATAAAATGAAAACGCGATTCACAACCATAATCAGCGCCGCTTATTTTGTAATCATGCTCGGCTGCTTTCTATTTTTCTGGATGAAGGAGGATTCTTATCGCTATCCGATCGCGCTCGGAGGCATGGCAGCCAGCATCCTGCCGCCGCTCATTGAATGGAAGGCCCGCTCCCCGCTGAAGAAACCGCTAATCCTTTCTTATTTTATTTTTCTTATTGGCTCACAGGTCTTCGGCTCCTTAATGCGCTTCTATGACCTCGGCTGGTGGGATACTTTTCTGCATGTTGTAAGCGGCGGACTGATTGCTTTTGCCGCTCTGGCCTGCTTGGAGCATATGACGGCCCCTGCTGCCAGAAACGGAATGTCAAGAGGTTTCATCTTCTTATTTCTGCTCTCGGTCAGCGTTTTTGGCGGGGTATTATGGGAGGTGTACGAATTTTCTGCTGACCAGCTGATTGGCACGCAGACGCAAAGCGGCGGCAATACCGACACAATGGGCGATTTAATCGCCGATACACTTGGCGGTCTGGCCGTCAGCGGCTATCTCGCATGGAAGCAAAAGAAATGATCTTACACGCAGGACGATGTTCCAAAACAAGCATTCCGTTTTTCGGTAAGCGGCCCGCAGCCAGCGCTGAATTCTTTTTTCCATACTAATTAATCAGGAAATAAGTCGCCTTTTTAGCGGCTTCCGCATGATTAACCTGCCGTTAACATTTGATCAACATTTACCCTCTACACTGAAATGGAAGGAAGCATCCGCAAAAACAGAGGAGGGTTTATGATGAGCAAGGAGTTGGACAGACGAAGCTTTATTAAAATGGGCGGGATGGGCACGCTGGCATTAACGCTTGCTTCGACTGGAATGCCCGTCGACTTATTCAAGGATCGCGCCGCGTATGCGGAATCATCTTTTAACGCAAAGCTGCAATTTAAACCGGATGGAACGTTCAAAATTGTCCAGTTTAACGACACGCAGGATGACGAACGCATTGACCGCCGGACATTGGAGCTGATGGAAAAGGTGCTTGACTCGGAGAAGCCGGATTTTGTCGTGCTGAATGGCGATAATATCACTGGCGGCTGTGATACACCGCTTGAAATGAAGCAGGCGATTAATAATATCGCTCAGCCGATGGAAAAGAGAGGCGTGAAGTGGGCCATCACATACGGAAACCATGATGAAGATTCCACGCCAAACAGCGGCATTGATGAAGAAGGCATGCTGAGCATCTACATGTCCTATCCGCACAACATGAACCAGCGCGGGCCGAAGGATGTAACAGGAACAGGGAATATGAATTTGCTCATCCGCGATTCCAGCGGACGAAAAGCAGCATTCAATCTGTGGCTGTTAGACAGCGGCCGATACGCACCGACAACCATTGCCAATCAAGACTTTCAAGGCTATCCGACATGGGACTGGCTGCGCTTCAATCAGGTTAAGTGGTATTATGAAACCTCCCAAAAGCTCGAGAAGCAGTTTGGAAGAAAAATCCCTTCTCTCGTGTTTATTCATATACCTCTTTGGGAGCATCGCTTCATGTGGTTTGCCAGCGTAGAGGCAAGAACAGAAGAAGATCACAAGCTTGCCGTGAAAAAACATCAAATTACCGGAGAAAGAAACGAATCAGAATGCACCGGCCCCGTCAACAGCGGCTTATTCTCAGCGATGTTAGAAAGAGGCGATGTCAAGGGAGTCTTTTGCGGGCATGACCACATTAATACATATGCCGGAAATTACTACGGCATTATGCTCGGCTACGCCGGCAACACCGGCTTTGGCACCTACGGTCTCCCCGGGGCAGAACGCAATCGTCTGCGCGGCGCTCGAGTGTTCAATCTGGACGAAAATGCGGCAAACGTGCTCACGGAAACGCATATGGTATTCGCCAAAGATTACGGCATTGATTTGACAGCCAACGATCAAAGCATCGACCCGCTTTCGCTGGAAAAGACAAAGAAAAAGAAGCCCGTTCACTCCTGAATACAGCAATACTGCAGCGGAGCATTCGTTTAGCTGACGCCCTTTCTTGCCAATTCATGTTGTCGCGTCAAAGTAAAAGAACCAAAGAGTACCCTAAAACCGGCATTCTTTGGTTCTTTTAAAATCACCCTGCAATTCCACTCACCGAACAGCCTCTTACACTTTAAACTGGCTGATTAATTTCTGAAGTTCCTCCGCCCGGTTTGATAAAGCACTGGCGGAAGCCGCTATCTCTTCCATGGAAGCAAGCTGCTGCTCAGCCGATGCGGCAACATTTTGCGAATGCATGGATGTATTAGATGAGACTTCGGCTAGTCCCGCTACGGCGGTGACCACCTCTTCTGTGCTTGCGGACACTTCCTCCGCCGTTGCGGCCATATCCTCTATTTGCTCCGCAAGTGATTCCATAAAGGCAAGAATTTCTTTAAAGTTATTCGCCGTTTTGTGAACAATGTTCAAGCCACCCTGCACATTATCCTCAACTCGTTCAATCGATTCATTGGATGTCTCCATCTCCTGTTGAATCTCGAGAATCAAACGGGTTATCTGCGTCGAAGAATGATGCGACTGTTCCGCCAGTTTTCTTACCTCTTCCGCGACAACGGCAAAGCCTTTGCCGTGCTCTCCCGCTCTAGCGGCTTCAATGGCGGCATTCAGCGCCAATAAATTGGTCTGTTCAGCAATTCCTGTAATGATATTCGTGATTTCTCCAATTTCTTTGGAGCGCTGATCCAGCGACTTGATGATCGTACCGCTTTCATGGACAGAGCGGTTGATTTCATTCATTTGTTCCACCGTACCATGAACATAGCCCCCACCGTCCTGCGCCAGCTTCGCCGTTTGCGTGCTGACCTCAGAAATCGAAGAGGCTTTCTCCGCTATAAATTGCACTCCGCTGCTGACTTCCGCCAACGCGGCTGAGCTTTCTTTCACGCCTGCCGTTGAATGCTCAGCATCGTTCGCTACGGATTGAATCGATTCCGCAATGGTTTCCGTCGCTTGGCTCGTCTGTTCCGAGCTAGCTGTCAGCTCTTCTGAAGAGGAAGCTAAATGCTCCGAGGTAGCAGCCACTTCATTCATCATCTCTTTCAGCTTGCCAGTCATCTTATTATAGCTGTCAGCCAGGCTGCTTAGCTCATCGCCTGCCGCATCCTTCACCTGGACAGTCAGATCGCCGCTTCCAGCCTTGGCCAGTGCATCCGAAAGTACCGTCAATCTTATTTTAATTCTTCTTGTAAACCAATAGCTGATGGCGAAAGCGATCGCAATCATCCCGGCTAATACAAGAAGGAATTTAACGAGAAATTGAGATAAGAGGCCGTCAATGATTTTCTGTGAAGCCCCCATATAGAGCATGCCCACCACGCGGTTATCGCCATCCTTGATTGGCATATAGGCCGTCTGATACGTATGGCCGGCGACATTCGCTTCACCGTAATAATGCTTTCCTTCCTTAAGCACGGTTTCACTTACTTCAGCGGACGCTTGGATGCCAGTCGCTCGGCTTCCGTCTTTTTTGACATTCGTCGCTACACGGGTGTCCCCCTGAAAGACCGTAACCGTGTCACCTGTATCGTCGCCGATCTCATCCACCAATTGATGATTATCATTTATCAGCGTATCTCCCTTATACAGTTTGCCATTTTGTATATTCCACTCCCCCGGATATTCAGCGTCCATATAACGAAGCGCCATGTGAAGGTCGCTTTTCGCTTTTTCAACAGCAAACTTCTCGATTCCTTTCGTGATCTGCTGATTCACAACAAGTCCAATGGCAATAGACAGCAAAAGAATGACCGCGATGATCATGATATTCATTTTAGTCGCAAACTTTAATTTCATTTGGTACACAGTCCTATCTATAATGTGTAATGATTTACATAGTAAACCCTTCCTTATTGATATCGGCTATTTTTGTTAAAATATAATAGAAAATGTTTATTTTTATCTATTTATGAGGAAAAATGTCGTTTTATTTGATTAATATAAGGAATATTTTTACCCGATTGCGTGACTGAATATCATAAAATGCACCAGATCGATATGTGAACCTGACGAAATCATGAATTTCGTCAGGTTCTTTTTTCATTCTGGCTCTTATTAAATAAAAGTGATCCAGCCAAAAATAAAGGTATTTCATTTCTTTGTATAAGTTTACTTTACTTTTATAAAAAAATGGTTTGTTATTTGATTCAAGAGGTGAGTGCCATGAAGAAAGATTTTGGTGATTCGATATCAAATAAAGTGTATGAATATCGTGTACTTGCCAGAATGTCTCAGCAAGAATTAGCGGATAAAGTCGGAGTTTCCAAACAAACCATCTTCGTAATGGAAAAAGGAAATTATGTCCCGACTCTGCTGTTAGCTTTTCGCATCGCCGAATTTTTTAAGGTGGATGTAAACGATATTTTTACTTATGTGAAAGGAAGTGATCAAAATGATCAATGAGTTTTTCTCAGATATCCACAACGCCATTTTTCCCCTTTAAAGTCTTGGGCTGAACAATCGACGGGAAATTGGAATACTCTCCTTGGAGTTGGTTTTTTACTGCTTATAGGCAGTGCGATTTTTGCCTATATATTTCATAGAAAGATGGGGCCTGCCGATGAGCGGACAAGTAAAATCTCATTGAAGAGTGCTTACTGTATGCTGTGGGCAATTATACTATGTGACATGATTTTTCCCAAAGACTATATGTGGAACATCTTTTTCTTGTTCAAATATGGGCTGGGCATTTTAGCTGGCGGGATTTACTTGGCCGTTCAATATAAAAAGGATTTTTCATAAGAAAAAGCCTAGGCTGGAGGAATAGACAATGCTGATAAATAAGCTAACTAAGCGATATGGACAGTCAATCGTTTTGAAAGATCTCTCTTTAGAATTCAGCCAAGGAGAAATCGTTGGTCTAATTGGAAGAAACGGCGCTGGCAAGAGTACTTTGATGAAGATTATAACGCAAATCATTCAAACCTATGATGGAACAGTTGCAGACAATCATCAGGTAGGCTACTTGATCGAGGAACCAAAGCTATTCAGTAATAAGACGGGATTATACCACTTAACATATTTTTCAGGAATTTACGGAAACACCTTCAAACTCAATAAATACGAGAAGATCTTAAGGAACCTGCAATTATTCGATGTGCTGAATAAAAAGGTGAAGGAATATTCTTTAGGCATGCGGCAGAAGTTAGGAATCGTCATCAGCCTCCTAAATAACCCAAACTATATTGTATTAGATGAACCCACTAACGGCATGGATGTGGAAACGTCATTTGAAATTCTGCAGGAATTGAGAAGAATGGCTGATGAATGGAATGTCGGTATTTTGATTTCTAGCCATAAGCTAGAGGACATTGAAGCTGTTTGCAATCGTGTTTTATTCATAGAAGATGGCACGATTGCCGGTGAACAGCACTTTAGTAATAATGAGCAACGAACGCTCACGCTAGTCTTTGAAAATTCGGTTGATTTAGCCACATTTGCTATGAAGCAAAACGTCGGGCGCATCATCCACTCCGGTGACAAAGATATTCAAATCGAAACAGTTGCGGAAAACGCTGAGATTTTCGAGCTGATCAATCGACTAGGCCTCCGACTAATTGATTTCACTGCGGAGAAGAAAACTCTGCGCAGTGTCTATATGAACAAATTCAGAGGTGAAGAGCATGACACTAAGTATTAGCAAATATGTGACTTACAACCTGAAAGAGCTGCTTAAAAAAGGGTATCTGGTCATTGGTTTGTTGGGTGCTTGTATACCTGCAATCATTGTGACTTACTTTATCCTTCATAATTCCACGCCCTTTAACATCAAATATGTATCAAATTTTTATTGTATGCTGGGTATGCTGGCAGCCGTCCTATTGCCGCTTTACTTTATCACGCTTTACTTTATCAATAGAGACTACTCGACTAAAACGATTTCTCTGATCAATAACTCAGTGCAAAATAGAAGAAACTATTGTTTCGCGAATGGCATCATCGCTCTTTCGGTGAGCTTACTTTTTACAATGACAGGCATCGTATTGCTTCTGGTTGCGAAAACACTTGAGGTTCCTGGTGACTTAAAGCTCTCTTTCTTGGCTGGATTTTCTGTGAATGTCTTTCTTCTGGTGATGACCTATTTCTTACTTGGGTACATTCTATTCTTATATGGCGTTCGCAGCGGTGCTGTTTATGGGATCTTAACCGCCTTGTTGCTGTTTTTCCCAAACATGTTATTTAATATCCAGAAGACGATCCATAACGAGTTTCTTTTAGAGTTGATTGAAAACTTTCCTGGGTATTACTATCCAGTAATGGTCGGTTCAAACCCCCTCTCTCCTTTACAATATTCTATTGGCTGCCTTGCACTAATCGTTTTGTTTGTAGTTGTCCTTAAAAAAAGCGAAAAAATCGAAGTATAGAAATCGTTTACTTGTCCAGAGGAGGAAATCGAATCATCCATTACAAAAAAATTCTCCCATGATGATTCGATCATACTTCTCATCGTAGGATCGAATCATCAACTGGACATTCGAGACATGCGATTAGCGATGCCATAAAGGAAACCGACTTTTAAGGACGGCCCCTTCTTTCTTTTGTCTATTTCATTCCACATCATTTTTAACAGTCTTGCTAAATTCCAGTAATCCACCAATGCCGCTATGCTCAATGGGGGAATATGCTGCCAAACAGTCACGATCAGAGATACCCCTATTATCCCGCAGTTTGCTCCCGATAAAGAGCTAAAACTGTGGATTGAACTCGTTAGCTATGAAGATATGGCACGAAAACTGGATGTGAAAAGAAAGCGGACGGAGCGAGATCTATTAGCCGCTCATCAATAGCTAAGGTCTGTTTCGTTGCTTTACGCGGCCAAAGGCGGTCCGCAAGCACTCGAATGCCATTCTCTTCCTCAGCTTTCTCATAGGCTCGTTTTATACGCACTGGCAGCTTTTCTCTCCCTACTCATACCTCACTTGATTTCTGCCTGCTCTTTTCGCACGGTACAAAGCTTGGTCGGCTTGATTAAATAGCTCATCCACCTTGCCGAGGCTTCCATCCCATGTGGAACCCCCCACGCTGATCGTGACATGCGAAGTCACCGGTGATACGAGATGCTCTATTTGCATCTCTTGCACTTTCTGCCGCAGCCGATTCGCTAGCAGCAGTGCTTCCTCTTTCCTTGTTGACGGAAGAATTACGGCGAATTCTTCCCCGCCAATTCGGCAAGCGCTATCCTGAGCCCGCACATTCTTGTGCAGCGTTTGAGCGACGGTGATTAAACAGTCATCTCCCTTTTGGTGGCCATATGTGTCATTATATTGCTTGAAATAATCGACATCAATGAGGAGCAGCGAAAGCGGCAAGCCGGATTGAATAGCCTCTCTCTCCTCTATCCGCAATCGTTTCTGAAAGTAGCGGCGGTTATATATTTTCGTTAATTCATCCACATACACTTTGCTTTTTAACGCTTGTTTTTCTTCTTCCAGCCGCTGCAACTGCTGCTGATAATGGGTGATGTCGCGGGAAATGCAGATAATTTCTCCATCCTCCGCCGTCAATATATTTTGCGTTTTCGTTTCAAACCATATGTAATGGCCGTCTTTATGGCGAATCCGATAGCAAACCGTTTGAATCCCGCTTTCAAAGTGAATCCGCTGATGGACGGAGCGAATATGCGGGATATCCTCCGGATGAAAAAAATCATAAGCATTCCTGCCGATCATCTCTTCCGGCTCGTACCCAAGCAAGGTCGCACCTATCGGAGAAACATAGGTGTACACACCTTGCAGCGAATGAAGAGAAATGAAATCGGTCGAATGCTCAACAATCATCCTGTATCTCTGCTCATTCTTTTGCAGCTCGGCTTCCGCTGATTTTTGTTTTGTCACATCCGTAAAGGAAATAACCGCGCCCAAACATCCGCCGTCTTCCTGCTGCAAAGGAGTTGCCCGAAGAAGAAAGCGCCGGCTATCCATTTGAAAAGGGGGTGCGTATTCGTAAATATAGCTTGTCTTCTTGCCCCCCAGCACTTGAATGATGCCGTTTCTTGCTTCTTCATCACATAAACGAAGAAAATTATGCCCCGCGAAAGCTCCGGCCCGCATCGTCTCATCGGCTGAAAAGAATGTCATCCATGACCGATTCACATCGACAATATCGCCCTCTTTATCCAAAATCGCCGTTGCATCCACTAATGAATTGAATAGAGCCCGGTACCAGACTCCTTGATGATATGTTTTTATAATCATTCACCCTTTTAGGTATTTTTACCCGAAACTTTTGAACTAAACACCGATGAGCTGATTGGTTCAAATACAGCGGGGATTCCTAACCTCCCCCCGCTCTTGCAAAGAAGAACAAAAGCTGCCATCATAGCGCTTGTCGTGCAGACCCTAACGAAACTGAGAAGAGGCTGAACGGATGGACTGCTAACGCCACTCCATCCGTCACGGCAAACATCGCCAGCCTGAGAACCGGGATTGGCCGCAAGCATTCCCGCATTGCGCTTCTCTTTTGCATCCCGTTATTATATATCATGATCAAAAAAGGGGAGCATAGCAATTTGAATTGTTTTCCTATACAATTTAAATTAAATAAGTAAGATTGTGTGGTGAGTCGATTGTTTAAATTGCTGTTGATTGAGGATGATGCCAGTTTATTTCATGAAATCAAGGAAAGGCTGCAGCAATGGTCTTATGAAGTGTACGGCATCAAAGATTTTGGCCAAGTCATTCAAGAGTTTGCGGCTATTGCGCCGGATTTAGTTATTATTGATATTCAATTACCGAAATTTGATGGCTTCCATTGGTGCCGTTTAATTCGTTCTTATTCCAACGTCCCGATTATCTTTCTATCCTCACGCGATCATCCAACCGATATGGTGATGTCGATGCAGCTGGGTGCCGACGATTTTGTCCAAAAACCCTTTCATTTTGATGTCTTAATCGCCAAGATTCAAGCGCTTCTTCGGCGTACATATGATTATAATGCGGAGCTGGCTGAGTTAAAAACGTGGTCCGGAGCGACTGTGGATTTTGACCGGAACACCGTTGCCAACGACGCGGGCACGGTTGAACTGACCAAAAACGAAATTCTGATATTAAAAAAACTGATCGAACACAAAAATAAAATAATCAGCCGCGATGAATTGATCAAAAGCCTGTGGGACGATCAGCGTTTTGTCAGCGACAATACGCTCACCGTCAACGTCAACCGCCTGAGAAAGAAGCTGGATGAGCTGGGGCTGGGATGCTTGATCAAAACCAAAACAGGACAAGGCTATGTCGCCGTGGAAGAGGATGTCCAGCATGATCCGTAACTACTTGATTGAAAGAAGGAGCTGGATCGCTTTATTTGTCTTCATCCAATTATTGACCCTTTTCATTACTTTGGTTGATCCCTCCATTCCTTTCGCGTCTGTTCTGTACCTTACCTTTTTGTCGTCACTTGTGTTCTTATTTTTCCTATGGATCCGTTATCATAAAGAGACCCGATTCTATAAAGAGTTGACTGAACGGAACGGCGACCTGGATGCCGCTATGCCTCCCGCTGCCGACAGTCCTTTAGAGCGGCTCATTTCCGAAAGCCTGTTGAGGCAAACCGAGCATTTGAAACGGAAGGCTACCGCTAACGAGCTGGCACTTGAGCAAGAAAAAGACGAGCTGCTGTCTTGGATTCACGAGGTCAAAACTCCGCTGACAGCGATGTATTTAATGATGGACCGCCTGCAGGATGAAGCGTTAAAGGCTGATTTAATCCGACAGTGGCTGCGCATTCACCTGCTGCTTGATCAGCAGCTGCACCAAAAGCGCATCCTTTTTATGACAAATGATCTGTATATTGAACAGACCGATTTGGAAAGCCTCCTTTTTGGAGAAATTAAAAGCTTGCAGCCCTGGTGCATCCAAAAGAGAATCGGATTCGATATCGACCTGCAGTCAACGACCGTGCTGAGCGACGCTAAGTGGCTGGCCTTCATTATCCGCCAGCTGCTGACAAACGCCGTGAAATATAGCGAAGCGTCAGATATTAGCATCAAAAGCAACCAGCAGCACGGCCAAACGGTGCTGATGATCCAAGACAGCGGCCGCGGCATTGATCCGAAAGACCTGCCGCGCATCTTTGAAAAAGGCTTTACCTCCACCACTCGGCATGATGACAGCGCCGCCACCGGCATGGGACTCTACCTAACAAAAAAAGCCGCTCAGCCGCTGCATATCCGGATTGAAGTGCAATCTGAACTGGGAAAAGGCACGACCTTCACACTCATCTTTCCGAAACAGAATGACTTTGTGGAACTCACAAGCATGTGACAAAAATGTCACATGCTTTTCTTTTTTGTTAGGCCAATCGCAGGAAAAGCGTTGAAGAGCCTTTTATAATGAAGAAGAACTAATCAAAGGAGCGTGTAATTATGACCATACTGCAAGCGACAAAACTTCATAAAAGCTATGGAAATAAATTCAATAAACAAGAAGTGTTGAAAGGCATTGATATGAGTGTCGAAGAAGGAGAATTCGTAGGGATTATGGGACCTTCGGGCTCCGGGAAAACAACCTTGCTGAATGTGCTTTCCTCCATCGACCAAGCAAGCAGCGGTACGATTATGATCGGCGGCAAAGAAATGACGAATATGAAGGAAAAGCAGCTAGCGGAGTTTCGCAAGCATCAGCTGGGCTTTATCTTTCAAGATTATAACTTGCTCGATACGCTAACGGTTAAAGAAAACATTCTGCTTCCTTTATCGATCATGAAAACGCCTAAAAAAGAGGCGGAGCAAAGATTTCAAGCGCTCGCTGCGGATCTTGGAATTCTTGAGCTGAAAAACAAGTACCCTAGCGAAATTTCCGGAGGCCAAAAGCAGAGAACCTCGGCCGCGCGCGCCTTCATTCATCAGCCAAGCATTATTTTTGCGGATGAGCCGACAGGTGCACTCGATTCAAAATCCGCCTCCGATTTATTAAACAAGCTCAGCGAATTGAACCGAACACGCAAAGCGACCATTATTATGGTCACTCATGATCCGGTCGCTGCCAGCTTCTGCAGCCGGGTGGTTTTTATCAAAGACGGACAAATCTATACACAGCTGAATAAAGGGGACCAGAACCGGCAACTCTTCTTTAACGATGTTATGAAAACACAAGCTGTATTAGGCGGTGTGCAAAATGAGCACTAATCAGCTGATTCTGCGCAATTTCAAAAAGAATATAAAGAATTATTACCTTTATATATTTGCACTCGTGTTTAGCGTGGCATTGTATTTCGCCTTTGTGACTTTGCAATACGACCCGGGCATGGAGGAAGCAAAATCGAGTATTAAAGGGGCTGCAGGTCTTAGAGCCGCTTCCGTTTTACTGATTGCCATCGTCTCGGTTTTCCTTTTATACGCAAACAAAATTTTCATGAAGCGGCGCAGCAAGGAAATTGGATTATTCCAATTAATCGGCATGACGAAAACCCAAGTCTTCCGCATGCTGAGCCTGGAGAATCTCCTGCTTTATTTCAGTTCCTTATTTGTGGGAACCTTCTGCGGCTTTGCTTCGTCTAAATTAGTGATGATGGTGCTGTACCGATTGATGGGAATTAATAAGATCGCCGAGCTTTCTTTTTCACCGCAGGCTTTCGTCCAAACATTGATCGTATTTACAGCCATTTATCTTTTGATCCTGCTGACGAATTACTTATTTATTAAAAAGCAAACCATCCTGTCACTGTTTAAGGTTGTGTCGACAACAGAAGGCCGGGTGAAAAAGCTTTCTCTATTGGAAATGATGATTGGCATTGCCGGCATCGCTTTCATTATTGCCGGCTACTACATCTCTTCCAAATTATTCAGCGGTGATTTCGTCTCCATGAAGAGTCTGGCTATGGCAATGATTTTGATTTTGGCATTGGTGATCATCGGCACCTATCTTTTTTACAAAGGATCCGTCAGCTTTCTCGGTAATCTGGTCCGCAAGAAGAAAGACGGTCACTTAAACATCAATGAAGTGCTGTCTCTCTCTTCCATCATGTTTCGCATGAAGTCAAACTCCATGTTGCTGACGATTATCACGACCGTATCGGCACTGGCGATCGGCTTATTATCCTTAAGCTATATTTCCTTTTACTCAGCGGAAAAGTCAGGAAAGAACTATGTACCGAATGATTACTCGTTTACAAACGAAAAACAGGCAGCACAATTTACCCAGGAACTGGATGATAACGGGATTTCTTATCATAAGCGCCGCGTTGAGAATATTGCCGTTCCCGTCAATATGTCGGGAATATCGGAAAATGGAAAACAGGATTTACCGAAAGAAATGCCCTCCCCAAAAGCCGCTGTTATTAGCGATCAGTCGGTCAATGGTGTGGATCTCTCGCCGAACGAAGCGATGTTCACCGGCTACAGCGATATATTAAGAAAATTACTTCCACTGAAGGACAGCGGTCAAATCGGGCTGAAAACAAAAACAGGAAAAATCCTGACTCAGAAGTCTATCGGCATAAGTGATGAATATATCATTTCGTACCACTTCACCGGCGGAGGGGTTACATTGATTGTTGATGCAACTGTCTTTGAGCAGTTGAAGAAAGATTTCGATCCAGAGATTCAACCTCAAAAGGACACTATTATCTACACCGGTATTGACATCAAGAATGAAGCCGACAAGAAAAAAGCTCATAAGCTGTTTAAGCAAGTGCCATTTAGCGGAAATGGAATAACTGAAGCTCAGTCTGACTATATACAAGGGCAAAAAAGCACGATGGGGCTTGCCATGTTTATCGTGGGCTTCTTAGGGCTTGCATTCCTCATAACCTCCGGATGTATTCTTTACTTTAAACAAATGGATGAAAGTGAGGAGGAAAAAGCTAACTACACCATTTTGCGAAAAATCGGTTACACACAAGGCGATTTACTAAAAGGGATTCAGTTAAAGCAGCTGTTTAATTTCGGCATTCCGCTGATCATTGGCTTAATTCACGGCTACTTCGCCGTTCAATCGGGCTGGTTCCTATTCGGCTCTGAATTGTGGACACCTATGATGCTCGTCATGGTTATCTACACCGCACTTTACTCTATCTTTGCTGCACTGTCTGTCCTTTATTACAAAAAAGTGATTAAACAAGCGCTGTAAAGCGTTCAAGCAAGGGGCTGTCCAGAAGCTTACTGGACAGCCCCTTTCGTCTTTACAGCGCTTCTTTCCCTTTTAAAGGCTAAAAAAAGGATGGCTTTGGACACATTTAGGAACCAAGGGGTTTATCACCTAGCTGCAGCAGGTGATGAACCCCTTTTTATTAGGAAGGAGACTTTTTCAGCAACCTCCCTCTTTGCCGGGAATTTTTTCCGTTTTCTCCTGTTTACTCCCGATAAAAAGTGGTAAAGATGGAATAGCAAGATCACGATGTTGTCTGATAAGGAGGATGACCATGGCGGAAAAAGAAGAAAAAAAGACGATGACAAGAAGACGCTTTATACGCAATTCCAGTTTGCTGGCAGGCGGTGCTGCTATTGGCGGGGGCTTGCTGGGAACACTCATTGGCGTCAATTTAGATGAGCAGGAACAAACAAAAACGGATCAGCAAACAGGCCATAATCAAACCGGCAACGGACAAGCAAATAACCGGGCTCTGATGTATTTCACAAACCGCGAAGATTTCGAGGTGCTGAGTGCCGCCACTGAACGGATTTTCCCGGAGGACGATTTAGGTCCGGGAGCGGTCGGGCTGGGCGTTCCCTACTTTATCGACCATCAATTGGCCGGAAACTATGGAAACAACACAAGAGAATACATGCGGGGTCCTTTTTTTCCGGGAGCGGAAACACAAGGATACCAGTCTCCATTAAAGCGCAATCAAATTTTCGACGAAGGCATCCGCAAAATGAAGGAATTAAGCCAAAAGAAATACAAAAAGAACTTCCATGATTTAACGGGTGAGCAGCAGGATGAGATTCTTACTCAGTTCGAAGAAGGCAAAGTCAAAATGCGCGGTGTTACATCTTCAACCTTCTTCAGCTTGCTTCGCTCAGCGGTGCTGGAAGGCGCCTATGCTGATCCGCTATACGGAGGAAACGCCAATATGGCTGGCTGGAAAATGAAAGACTATCCAGGGCATCAGGCAAGCTACCTCGCCCAAATTGAGGCAAAGGACTTTAAAAAAATCGAACCGCAAAGCTTGCATGCATTTCATAAATAAAGGGGAGGATATATATGGCAAAGACACTGCCTAAAGTAGATGCCGTCACGATTGGCGTTGGCTGGACAGGCGGCATTGTAGCCGCAGAGCTCGCCAAGCAAGGGCTGAAGGTCGTAGGGCTGGAACGCGGAAAAGACCGCTCAACCGAAGACTTTTTAATGATTCACGATGAATATCGCTACGGTATTCGATACGAATTAATGCAGGATGTATCCAAGGAAACGATCACCTTTCGCAATAAACCTTCTGAGCGCGCTTTGCCGATGAGAAATATGGGATCGTTTCTGCTCGGTGAAGGAGTCGGCGGTGCCGGCGTTCACTGGAACGGCCAGAATTTCCGTTTTCTTCCCTATGATTTTGAAATTAAATCCATGACGGAAGAGAAATACGGAAAGAACAAGCTGGGCCCTGACTACTCGATTCAGGACTGGGGCATTACATACGATGAGCTGGAACCCTATTTTGATAAATTTGAAAAAACCATCGGCGTCAGCGGAGAAGAAAATCCGCTTGGGGGCAAACGCTCCAACCCTTATCCAACACCGCCGATGAAAGAGACAGTGATCACGAAGAAATATAAAGAGGCGGCGAAAAAGCTTAACCTGCATCCTTATCATATGCCGTCCGCAAACCTGAGCAAAAACTATAAAAACCCCGACGGCGAGCAAATCAACGCTTGTCAGTACTGCGGATTTTGCGAACGCTTCGGCTGTGAGTACGGGGCCAAAACGAGCCCGAACATCACCGTCATTCCAACAGCGAAGAAAACGGGAAATTACGAGCTGCGCCCCTATTCCAATGTCACCCGCATCCTGCATGACGGCAAGAAAGCAACCGGCGTTTTATATGTGGACGTATTAACAGGCGAACAGTTCGTACAGCCGGCTGAAATGATTGCCTTAACGAGCTACGTAATGAATAACAACAAGCTTCTGCTTACTTCCAAGCTCGGCAAGCCCTACAATCCGAAAGACGGAACCGGCATCATCGGCAAAAATTACTGCTATCAGATTCTTCCGGGAGCGGCAGGCTATTTTGAAAAAGAGCGCTTCAATACTTTCATGGGAGCCGGTGCTTTAGGGGCGACAGTAGATGACTATAACGGCGATAATTTTGATCATTCAGACCTCAACTTTATTCATGGAGGCAGCTTATCGATCACGCAGACCGGCGCCCGTCCAATTCAAAACAATGCCGTACCGCCGGATACGCCGAGATGGGGCAAGGAGTTTAAACAGAAGTCGATCTACTACTTTACACGGACCTTAAACATTGTCGCGCAAGGAGCCTCCATGCCCTTTCGCTACAATTATTTAGATCTGGATCCGGCTTATAAGGATGCCTACGGTGAGCCGCTGCTACGAATGACCTATAACTTTACCGAGCAAGACAAGAATTTATACAAATATATCGCCGATAAAGCAACAGATATCATGAAAGAAATGGGGGCGGATAAGGTGGTGACCAATGAATCGGCCGAGAATTATAACATCGTACCTTACCAAACCACCCACAATACGGGAGGCGTCATCATGGGGGATGACCCTGCTTCATCAGCCGTTAATAACTATTCACAAATGTGGGATGCCGAAAACGTCTTTGTCATCGGCGCATCGGCATTCCCTCATAATGGCGGCTACAATCCGACAGGAACCGTCGGCGCCTTAGCTTACCGGGCCGCTGAAGGCATGGCTAAATACAGCAAGCAAGGCGGCATTCTAGCATAAAAAAAGGAGGGAGAAGTATGGGGATCGCCAATATCGGCATACCTGGACTCATTATCATTCTCGTCATTACGCTCATTATATTCGGGCCGAAGAAGCTGCCTGAAATCGGCTCCGCCTTTGGCCAGACATTATCGGAATTTAAACGTGGAGCCAACAAACTAATGAACGATGACGAAGCAGAAGACAAAAAAGCGAAAAACGATCAGCTTCCAAAAGCGTAATGCAGGAGGTGAATGGGATGGAAAAACCTGAAACCGCAGAAGAGCTTGCCTTAACCGAAGCGGAAAAAGAACAGACACTCGTCGAGCATTTAACAGATTTGCGAAAAGCGGTCTTATCTTCTGTCATTTGCGTGCTGATCGTGTTTGCCGGCATGATGATCAGCATGCATAAGATCCTTCCGCTTCTGTCTCATGACCATAAATTGGTGATGCTTGGGCCTCTGGAAGTGATCAGGCTCTATGTCGGAATTAGTCTAGTGCTTGCTTTAGGTTTATCTGCACCGTTTATCTCGTGGCAGCTCTGGAAATTCTCTAAACCGGCACTGACCGACCGCGAGAGCAAAACCGCCTTATTATTTCTGCCGGCGATATTTTTCAGTTTTCTCCTTGGCATCGTCTTTGGCTTTTATGTGACCTTTCCCACCGTCTACGGATTTTTAATAAACCTTGGTGAACAAAATTTCGACATGATGGTCACAGCCAAGGAATACTTCCACTTTTTAATTATGACGACCGTGCCGATGGGCATTTTATTTGAAGTGCCGCTTTTGCTGATGTTTTTGACGGCTGTTCAACTAGTCACACCAGCCAAACTAAAAAAAGCAAGAAAATACGCTTTGCTCGTTCTGGCTATAATCTCAGCGGTAATCACTCCGCCTGACTTTATCTCGCAACTGCTTGTGCTCATCCCGCTCATCTTGCTGTATGAAGCAGGGATTATCTTATCAAGCTTAACCATCAAATGGGCGGATCGCAAGAATCATCGCAAGCAATCCATCGCGTGAACTACCCGCCACCTACGCTTCGCTTAGAAGTGGGAGACTTCTTTCGGATAGATGTAAAAAAAGAGGATGTTTCATCAGGAGCTTCACCTGACGAAACATCCTCTTTTCATTCGCTCCCCTGAACGGCTGCGGGCACTTGGGAGAAGATAAAACAAGCCGCCGTCAAGGTGTCCGGATTCACTTGTTCAATAAATTCTTCCCCTTTCCTATTTAGATGAAATCTTCCTATTTTCATATAAAAGAAATCAGCGAACTTTATGCGTTCATTTCTTTTACAGCTGCCCAGCAGTTCTTCGGCGCAATGATGAAGCTGGAAGCGAATCCGTGATCCCCCTGCTTCCCCCCCCATTCTGGATGCTTAAAAAAACACTTGAACCGTCGCTTGTTCAAGTGTTTTATCAGTCAATTACAAATAAAACGGCCGGTCCAGATGGTAGAGCCGCTGATACCGTTCATTCGTCTGTAAGAGCTGTTCGTGGGAACCTTCCACAGTCAGCTCTCCTTTATCGAGAAACAGCACGCGGTCGGTTTTGTGAACAAAAGCCAAGTGATGAGTAATCCACAAGACTGACTTATCCCGCAGTACAGCAAACATCGTAGCCAACAGCTCCTTCTCGGTCAGAGGGTCTAACCCCACTGTCGGTTCATCCAAAATGACGATGGGCGCATTTTGAAGAAGAATGCGGGCTAAGGCGATGCGCTGCCGCTCTCCGCCTGAAAAGCGGCTGCCCATTTCATACATTGGCGTATGATACCCGTCTGGCAGTGAGACAATCAAGTCATGCATCTTCACTCGTTTAGCCGCTTCATACACCTGCTCATCCGTTGCCTCCAGATTTCCTAAGCGAATATTATTGAGGATTGTGGTATCAAATAAATGCGGCTGCTGATTTAACACGGCAACCCATTTTGTAATCTGATCACCGATATCAGCTGTAGCCGTGCCATTTATCGCAACCGAACCCTGAACTGGCGATACCGTTCCTTCCACTAGCTTTAAGACCGTGGATTTCCCTGACCCGCTCGGTCCGAGCAGAGCAACATGTTCTCCAGGCGCTAAGGAAAAGGAAACATCTTTAAGAACAGGCGGTCCGTCCGCATATTGAAAGGAGACGCGATCAAACATTAACTGCAGCGGCTCATCAGGCAAAACCATTGCTGAATCTGCATTCTTCGCAAAGCGCTCGCTGTCCTCCTCCACCTTTGAAAGCCTGTTAATTGATTCCTGATAAGAGGGAATTTCGCTAATGGCATCCGATAAAGGCAGAAAGGCTTCCGTAATCGGAAAAAGCACTAATACAAAAGCGGCGATCAGCGTGTGAGCAATCTCTCCGCTGGCGGAAGCATTCGCTGTCCATGCAAGCATGGAGACGACCATCACAGCAATGACAATTTGTGCGGCCGAATTTCTCCAGCGGATAAAACGGTTCCGCTTTCTCTCCAGCCCTAGCAGCTGCTGCTCCGCCTGCTCATATGCTTCAATAAACTCCGCTTGGCGACCGCTGTGCTGCCAAGCGCTGATTCCCATCACCGCATCTGCCAGCCGGTCATAGAGAGCGTGGCGGTCTTGCTTAATCCTCCGCACGTTCGCTTTCATCACAAGCAGAGACACAAACGGGAACAAGAACACGAGCACTCCCGCATAGATCGCCATCAATAGAGCAAATGGCCAGGAGAAGAAGCCGAGCGCAGCAACGGCAATCACATATAAACACAAGCTGACTAAGCTCGGGAAAACCGTTTTTAAATATATATCTTGAAGCCGTTCAATATCATCCGCCAGCATGCCCAGAACATCCCCGGTTTTCAGCTTGGCGAGCGGATGCGTGATTTGCGGTTCAATCAGCTGATACACCTTCAAACGCATTCGGGAAAGAATTTTCAATACGGCATCATGTCCGATTAACCTTTCAATGTAACGCGAAACCGCTCGCCCGATGCCAAACGCCCGCACAGCGACAATGGGAATATAGATCATTAATAGATTTTCTGGCCGCGTAGCCGCCTTGGAAATGAGGAACCCAGAGACAAACATTAAAAAGGAAGCCGAAAAGACCGTTAGCAGCCCGAAGAAAATGACAAACAGCAATAATCCTTTATTCTCTTTTAAATAAGGAAGAACCCAGCCTTTATCCTTCATGTCTCATCCCCCATTTGTATCTTCACCATCTCGCAGTACGGCCCTTTCTTCTTCATTAACTCCTCATGGGTTCCCTCTTCTATAATAGTTCCGTGTTTCAAGAAATAAATATAATCCATCTCCTTCATCCAGTGCAGGCGATGCGTGGCAAGAAACACTAATTTATCTTGAAAGAGGGCAAGAAATCTTTTCTTTAAGTCATACTCTGTCTCGATGTCCAAGTGGGCGGTCGGTTCATCCAATAATAATAGCGGGCGATCCTCAAGAAAAGCCCGGGCAATGGCTACTCGCTGGGCTTGTCCGCCGCTGAGTGAGCGTCCGCCTTCACCAATCTTCTCATGCAATCCGTCCGGGCATTCTTTCAGCAGCTCAGATAAGCCCGCCTGCTCAGCCGCCCATTGCACTTCTTCCAGCGCAGCATCCGGACGGTAAAAAGCAATGTTCTGCAGAATGCTGCCCTGAAACAAATACGGTTGCTGAGGAATATAGTTCAGCTGCTTTTGCCACTCCTTGCGCTGCAAGTGAGAAAATGACTGTCCATTGATTTCGATATTTCCTGAATGAGTTTCCGCGAAGCCGCCGATCAAATCAATAAGCGTTGACTTTCCCGCACCGCTTTCCCCAACAATGCCAATCTTCTGATACCCTGATACAGAAAGGCTGACATCTTTCAGTGACGGCTGGCCCTTTGGATCATGCTGAACGGTGGCAGAGGTTAAACGGATGCAGCTCTGTCTGCTCCAATCGGAAATAGGGCTTCTTTCTTCCGTTCGAAAACGCGGAATAGCGGCGATTTCTCTCAGCTTTTTCCCGGCTTCCTGCCCGTTTAGCGATGCGTGGTAATCAGAGCCAATCTCTCGTATAGGGAGAAAATATTCGGGAGCGAGAATTAGAATGGTCAGGGCCGGCAGCAAAAGCATGTCGCCCTCCACCAATCGCAGCCCTAAGAAAACCGCCACCGTCGCAACAGAAAGCATGGTGAAAAAGTCCATCGCGAAGGAAGACAAGAACGCAAACTTCAACGTGCCCATCGTGGTTTTCCGGTAGCGGCTGCTGACCGCCTCAATGTTCTTGCTGTGAAATTTGCTTAACCCCAGATACTTTAATGTTTCCAGTCCTCTCAGGGAGTCGACAAAGTGATTCGAAAGCACGCGGTACATGCTCCACTGCTTATCGGCCTTTTTTTGGGCCGCCCAGCCCAGCAGAATCATAAAGGCGATCAAGATCGGCAATGTCACAAGCAAAATAATGGCTGATGTCCGATCCTGCACACCGATGTAGATGACCACCATGCCCGGGATGATCGCCATATTCATCAGCTTTGGCGTAAACAGCACAAGATACTGCTTGAAATGGGACACTCCCTCCAAGAGCAATGTCACAATACTGCCTGTTCCAAGCTGTTTTGCGATGCGCGGTCCTTGATGAAAGAGGTTATCAAGCACTTCAGCGCGCAATTTCGTTCCGATATTGTCGGCATAGCGTTCCGCGAGTTTTTGCTTGATATGATGAAGGCCATGACGGGCAAGAAAGCTAAGGGCAAACAACAGTGTCTCGAAATACATCTCCTGCCATTTCCCCGAATGAAAAAGATGAGTGACCACCTCCGCAAGCATGATCGCTTGCAGAAGAATGGACACTCCTTGTAAAAACGTTAAGATCGCAAAAGCACCTAATAGCTTCTTCATTCCTTCATATTGAAGCAATTGCTTATCCATTAATAAACCATGTCCTTCCCATCTACACGCTTACGGAATACATAGTAGCTCCAAATCTGATAGCCGAGCACGAAAGGAAGAAGAGTTAACGCGACAATAGTCATCACTTTTAACGAATAAGCTCCCGAAGCCGCATTATAGACTGTCAGATCATAAGTGTTCTTAATAGAGCTGATCATCACGCGCGGGAACAGCGCCACAAATATCGTAGCAATCGTTAAAGCAATGCCGGCACCACTGAAAAAGAACGACCAGCCGTCGCGCTTCATCTTCAGCATAAAGATGACGGCTGCGTAGCAGACAACAATCAAGACAATCATCGGAATCGTAACTTGTTCTCTATAGGTAAACAAATCCGTTTCTCGATAAGACAGCGCCACGAAGGCGACAAGGGCAGCCAGCACTGCAAAAATGACTTTTTGAGCGAGCTGGCGGGCGCGCGCTTGCAAATCACCGACTGTGCGCAAGGTTAAAAACACTAATCCGTGCAGCAAGCATAATAAAGTAACAGTCACCCCGCCCGTCACGGAATAGACATTGACATAATCTGAAAAGCCGGCGCGCAATGTCATCGTTTCATCAATCGGCATACCTCTTAACAAGCTGGAAAACAGCACTCCGAATAGAAATGGAGGCAGCAGGCTTCCGAAGAAGATGACCCAGTCCCATGCTTTGGTCCATGAAGTATGTTCGACCTTTCCTCTGAATTCAAAAGCCACCCCGCGACCGATCAAAGCGAGCAGGACAAAGACAAACGGGATATAATAGCCGCTAAACATCGTTGCATACCAGTGAGGAAAAGCGGCGAATATTGCCCCTCCCCCCGTAAGCAGCCACACTTCATTCGCATCCCAGAAAGGACCGATCGTATTGACCATGATTCTTCTTTCCAAATCGTTTCTTCCCAATAGACGCCCGGCCATGCCTACACCAAAGTCGAAGCCTTCCAGAAAAAAGAAACCGATAAACAGAACAGCTACGAGTATAAACCACAATTCACTCAATTCCATTATTGGATAGCCTCCTTGCTAAACGGATCAATGGTTTCGCTTCTATCAGCAGGATCGTGAGTATGTTCGGTTCCCTTCTTAATTTCTCGAACGAACAAATACACGAGCACAATCGCCAGAATCAAATAGATCGTTGTAAAGGCGATGAAAGAAAATAATAAGGCCTCGTATGATACGTTAGGGGAGACAGATGCCGATGTCGTCATCAATCCGAACACCGTCCAAGGCTGACGGCCGATTTCTGTCATAATCCAGCCTGCTGTATTGGCGATAAATGGAAAAGAGATCAGCGCCACCATCGCTTTTAGGAACCACTTTTTATGAGCCAGCGTCTTTTTGAACTGGAACCATAATCCCAAGAGAGAAAACAAGATCATCGCCATGCCGGCTGCCACCATCACTCTAAAGCTCCAGAATGTGGTTTTAACTGGCGGGATATAATTGCCCGGTCCATACTTTTCTTCATACTCCTTCTGAAGGGTCAGCATGCCCGGCACCGATCCGGAGAACTTCTCGTACGTTAAATAACTTAATGCGTACGGAATCGCAACCTCAAAGGAATTTTCTTGCTTTTCTACATCAATGTTGGCAAATAATGTCCACGGAGCTGGATCTTCACTGTCTTCCCACAGCCCTTCACTTGCAGCCATTTTCATTGGCTGAGACTGCATTAAATGCTGCGCTTGGGAATGTCCGCTCCAAGCAATGCCGATTCCAGAGATTAAGGCTACAACTAAAGCCAAATTGAACGATTTCGCAAAAAACACTGTTTCTTGCTTTTTTAATAATTTATACGCACTGACGCCGGCAATGAAAAAGGCACCTGTTGCCAACGCGCCAAATATGACATGCGGAAACTCCACTAATAGCTGCGGATTAGTCAATAGCGCAAAGAAATCATTCATTTCTGCTCTTCCGTTTTTCATGACAAACCCTACCGGTTCCTGCATAAAAGAGTTTGCTGCTAAGATCCAAAGAGCGGAGAGCATTGTTCCGATCGAAACAAGCCAAATGCACATTAAATGCACTTTCTTCGATAACCGATCCCAGCCAAAAATCCATAATCCAATAAATGTAGATTCCATAAAGAACGCCAGCAGCGCTTCAATGGCAAGCGGCGCCCCAAACACATCGCCTACAAATCGCGAGTATTCCGACCAGTTCATTCCAAATTGAAATTCCTGAATAATACCGGTCACAACACCCACGGCAAAGTTAATGAGAAACAAATGTCCCCAGAACTTCGCCATCTTCTTGTACACTTCTTGCTTTTTCACTACATAGAATGTTTCCATCAGAGCAACCATAAACACTAGCCCGATTGATAAAGGCACGAACAAAAAGTGAAAAATGGTCGTTGCTCCGAACTGAAGTCTGGCTAACATTAACTCAGTCATGTCTTTCCCCTCACATTTTCTATGTTTTACCCATCAAATTCTTGCACGTTCACCGTTTCACAATGCAGAATATAATTTTATTGTAATGGAGAAGTGTGAGGGATGTATGAGATAAATTTAAACAACTTGTGAGAATTATTCGTATAATTTGTGACAATAATCCTATATGGTTTATTTTTCACATAAATCTTTTTACTTACTATTAAGTAATATTTAGGTAATGATATCTAGAAAAATATGGTGAATGATGGGGAATAAAAAAAGGAGATAGAGCCGGTGACTCTATCTCCTGCATAACAGGTGATCATACCTTTAGAAGAAAAAGGAAAGCACATAGGTCCATATACAAACAAATGCTAATAACCCGAAGCTATATTTAATCGTCATTTTCGTTAAAGCGGCTTCCTTCCCAGTCTCTCCTACTGCGGCTGTAGCAATCGCAATGGATTGCGGAGAAATCAGCTTAGCAATTACTCCACCGGCCGTATTCGCTGCGACTAATAGGGATGGATTCGTACCAATAATATTTCCGGCTGTGACTTGAATAGGCGCAAACAAAGTGTTGTTATTGACAACAGAGCCGGTCATAAATACGCCAATCCAGCCAAGGATCGGTGACAGAATCGGAAAGACATTGCCGGCCGTTGCAACCGCTTCTCCTAAAGCGACGGTTAAGCCACCATAGGTCATTAGCTTAGCAATTCCGATAATCGCACTGATCATCACGATAGGCACCCAGAACTCCGCCACCGTTTTTTTCAACAATCCGAGGCTTTCCCGGAAATGGATGCGGCTGGTTGTCGCAATCGTTGTCAGCCCCGCTAATAATATCGCTGTTCCCGTAGATCCGAGTATATCAATATTGACGGAAATAGAAGATCCAGGTATTATAAACTGTACTATCGAAAATTCTAGCGCTCCGCCTTCAGCAAACAGCCCTTTAAACGCTGGCAAACTCCAGATTAAAACGAACAGCGTCAATAAGTAAAACGGAGACCATGATTTCACCACTTCAGATGTGGAATGCTTCTCCACTTCAGCGGATTTTCCGCTTAGCAAGAAGATATGCTTCGGCTGCCACTTTTTCAGGAACAGCGCCAATATTCCCATAGCTAATAATGACGGAATGATGTCCGCTAACTGCGGACCGACAAAGATTGTGATCAGCGCCTGAGCCGCTGTATACGTCGTCGATACCACGAATATCGCCGGCAAGATTTCTTTAATCCCTTTAAATCCGTCAATGAGCCAAACTAATAAAAATGGAATCGTGAAGTTAATAATCGGCAGGGTAAGCGCACTGATAACGGACACATTCATTGAAGTGACATCATGCCCCAAGTTAAAGGTGTCAATAATGCCAACCGGTATTCCGATCGCGCCGAACGCTCCCGCTGCCCCATTAGCAATTAAGCATAGCATAGCAGCTTGAAGCGGCTGAAATCCTAGAGAAACTAACAGCACCGCACAAATAGCAATCGGTACCCCAAATCCTGCTGCGCCTTCCAAAAAGGCGTTAAAGCAAAAACCGATTAATAAAAGCTGAATGCGCTGGTCCTGTGAGATCTCCACAATGTTACCGCGCAAAATATCAAATTTCCCTGATTTGACCGCGATTTTATAAAGCCAAACTGCCATTATGATAATATAACCAATCGGCCATATTCCTTGGATCAATCCTTGGATGATGCTGCCTGAAGCATCACCCAATGGCAGCTTAAAGATAAAGAAGGCGATAAGAAAGGTAATAAATAAATTTAAAAGTGCAGCATGAATACCTTTCATCTTAAACAATGTTAAGCACAAAAGAAATAACAAGATCGGTACAGCGGCGATTAATGCTGAAATAGCCAAGTTACCGAATGGATCAAATGTACCTACTAACATAACAATTTCCCCTTTTAGCTAAGCATCTGCTATCTTAGCTGATTAAATTGTTTAGAAATGAGAGCTTGAACATCTTTAAGGGTTTGAACAGACTGCGCAAGTTTTTCTTTTTCACTATCATCTAATGAAAGCTCGACAATTTTCTTGACTCCGCTGCGGTTGATGACCGCTGGAACACCCATATACACATCGCTGTGGCCATTTTCTCCTTCTAGCAATGCCCCCACTGGAAGGATTACATGCTCATTTCTCAAAATCGCTCTTGTAATTCTGGCTAATCCCATTGCAATTCCGTAGTAGGTTGCCCCTTTAGAGTCAATAATTTGATAAGCGGCATTGCGCACTTGTGAGGAAATCTCTTCCTTTCTTTCCTCCGACAGCTGGGAAGCGATCGGTGTGCCGGAGATGTTCGCTGAGCTCCAAACCGGAAGCTGAGAATCCCCGTGTTCACCGATAATATATCCGTGTACACTGGTCGGAGCTGTATCGAATTCTTTGCTTAATAAATAGCGGAATCTTGCCGAATCCAACACAGTGCCCGATCCGATGACTCTCTCCTTCGGAAGTCCGGAAAATTTCCAAGTAGCATAGGAAAGGATATCCACCGGATTGGTAGCAATTAAGAAGATGCCATTAAATCCGGATTCCATGATGTTGCCGACAATCGACTCAAAGATGCTCACATTTTTATGCACGAGATCCAATCTGGTCTCTCCAGGCTTTTGCGCAGCACCGGCACAAATCACAACTACAGCTGCATCCTTGCAGTCTTCGTAGGAACCAAATTGGATATTCATGGCACTTGGCGCATACACAAGCCCATGAGCTAAATCCATGACATCGCCCTTCGCTTTCTTCTCATTTAAATCCACGAGAACCAATTCATCTGTAATCCCCTGGTTCATCAATGCATACGCGTAGCTTGATCCAACGGCTCCTGTTCCTACTAACACCACTTTGTTGCCAAGAGTAAAGTTCATCATGATAGCCCCCTATCGATTTTGGTAATTGAATCCTTCAAGCTTCACTTCTAACTGCCAACCCCGTTGCTTCTCTAAAAATAAGGAATTCCTTACACAACAACTATCATTCTTTTTTAAAAAAGCATCGAGAAGTGTGAAATATTTCACGAATAAATCATACTATACCGCTTTCATCCCTGCAACAATTTTTAGCAATTATTCTGTATATAAACTTCCGTCAGACTCCCCCCTTCAAAAATGATCTAAAAAACCAAAGGTATAAGCGGGAGACCGCGGCCTCGGGCAGGTGACAAAGATGCTCTGACAGCAGCCTTTGTTCTGTTTTTCAATAGCGGAGAAGGAAAGAAACCCCGCTGCTTATATTTGCAGCAGCAAGCAAACGGAATAAAGGGATGCACAAAAGTCCCTCGCTGCATAAAAAAGCGCATAGCAGAAAGCAGCGCTTCCTGCTATGCAGCTTCTTCGCTAATTAAGTGCCGCAGTAGGTGACATAAGGAATTGTTGGATCTGGCACATCAGCATATTTCTCCTGTTCGGCTGTATGGGCATAGGGATCGGAAAGCACGCGCAGCAGCCGTTCCATCACACAATAATCGCCCCGCTCGACTGCCGCTTCCAGCGCTTCTTCCACGCGCTGATTTCGCGGAATCACCGCAGGATTACTGTTTTTCATCAGCTCGCGGGAGGATGGCTTTGACCGCTCCTGCCTCGCCTGCCAGCGTTCCCTCCACTGAACGAATTCCTCACTTTCAAACAGGCTGGAACCTTCCAGCCTATGGAAGGTCAACGCACGAAAGGTGTTCGTATAGTCTGCCCGATGCTTCTCCATCATATGCAGCAAATCCTGAATAAGCGCTTGATCCTCCCGCTCTTCATTGCTGATCCCAAGCTTCGCTCTCATTCCGGAAAGCCAATGAGCTTGATACAAATCCTGAAATGCGGATATCTCTGCCTGCGCCAGTTCGATCGCTTTCTCCTGCTCTTCATGCAGCAGCGGCAGCAGTGTTTCAGCAAAGCGCGCCAAATTCCATCCGGCGATCCCAGGCTGGTTGCCATAGGCATAGCGTCCCTGGATATCAATGGAACTGAACACGGTTTTGGGATCATACCTATCCATAAAGGCGCAAGGGCCATAATCTATCGTTTCTCCGCTGATGGTCATATTATCGGTATTCATCACACCGTGAACAAAACCGACGAGCTGCCATTTGGCAACCAGCTCTGCCTGCCGCTTAATCACCTCTCTCAGCAAGGAAAGATAACGGTTCTCATTTTTTTCAGCTTCCGGATAATGGCGCTTCAATGTGTAATCAGCCAGCGCCCGCAGATCTTCCTCCGTTCCCCAATGAGCGGCATACTGAAATGTGCCAACCCGCAAATGACTGGCGGCCACTCGGGTCAATACGGCACCGGGCAGCCCCGTTTCACGGTAGACCCTTTCCCCGGTCATCACCACCGCCAGACTGCGGGTCGTCGGAATCCCGAGGGCATGCATCGCTTCGCTGATGATGTATTCACGCAGCATCGGTCCAAGCGCCGCCCGGCCGTCTCCCCCGCGAGAGAATGGCGTTCTTCCCGCTCCTTTCAGCTGAATATCCACCCTGTCTCCTTGAGGAGAGACCTGCTCGCCTAATAGCACGGCACGGCCGTCCCCCAGCATAGTGAAATGGCCAAATTGATGTCCGGCATAGGCTTGCGCGAGCGGCTCCGCACCTTCCGGAATGATATTCCCGGCAAGCACACCCGCTCCCTCTTCACCCTGCAGCGCCTCTGCATGCAAGCCGAGAGAAGACGCCAGCGAATCATTTATCAAGACGAGCTTCGGCGAACGGACAGGCGCTGGATTAGTCCGTGAATAGAACACTCCCGGCAGACTGGCATAACTGTTATCGAAATTCCATCCAAATTCATTATTTTTGCTCATAGCTTCTCCTTTTTGATAATTTTAAGCCTTTTTCATTCATCCCGCATGTAAGCTCCCTCTTCCAAAATGAAACGGGAAAGCAAAAGCCTGATTGGAAGATCACAAGGCTCTTAAATGCCCATTGGTTCGGCTCAGCCCGATACAGAGGACAAACGTGCTTCCATTTTCATTCTTCTTTTCAGCAGCGCAGCGGGGGAGGAAAGAAACTCCGCTGCTTGCAAGGTCCCTTTATTGGCCAATGCTCTCCCCTTTTATCACAGTGCGTTGCCTCTGTCTGACTCTACCTGTTATTATACCCGCTGCGCGGAGGGCTACGCATCACCAGCAACTCGAAGCAGCTATTTCGGAAAATTTTTATCCAATTAAAAGAAGGCAGGTTTTACGCTTTTGATTAACCTGTGAATACTCACACTCACCACCCCTTCCCTGATCCAAATCGCTATCATCTATGCCTGGCACAGGGCAGATGCAAAGAATCCTGCTCCGTATGCACTTAAACTGATCTCGTCAGAACCTTCCCTCTTCCATACAGCCGCTGCTCCTCATTTGATCCGTCTGCCGCCTTTTTCCGCGTCAGCTGGCACGCCCTGTTCGAATTGAAATAGAGAATCGAATCCATCTCATCTTTCTCTTGAACCTCTAGTTACGTAAGCTCTTATAATGAAGCTATACCTTTAAGGGAGGGATTTGATTGAAAGAAGATCTTATGTACTCTATTGGAAAGTTTTCTGAAAAGACAGGGGTATCTATCCGGACCTTGCATTATTATGATGAGATCGGTCTCTTAGAACCGAAAAAGCATCCGACTTCCGGCCACCGCCTCTATACGCATCAGGATCTCCTCACTTTGCAAAAAATTTTAAGCCTGAAGTTTCTCGGATATGAATTGAATGACATTGCCGCGTTACTGCACGAATCAAGCTTTACCATGGATTTGAATGAAACGCTGCTCCTGCATTTACAGGCATTAGAAAGAGAAAAAGAACAGATTGAGCAATCCATCACCGCCATTAAAAGGGTTATTGCCTTACTGAAGGAGGAGGGAGAAGTGGACAGTGCTGTCTTGTTCTCCTTGCTTCACAGCATCCACACAGAAAAGGTTCAGAAAGAATGGATGCAAAAGCATATGCCGCCAGAGATAATCAAAAAGCTGGAAGTAAAATCGGAGGAAGAACGAATTTCCTTGGACCGAACCTTTATTCAATTAGCGAAGCAAGTCAAGCAATTATACGGAAGACCTGCCGAAGATCCAAAGGTTCAAGAAATGATTCAAACATATTTGCAAGCCTCCTTTGCTTATCTCGGCGAGGACTTAATAGAAAAGCTGGCGGAGATGAATGTGGAAGAATTGGACATCCAAGAGTGGGAAGAAATGACCCCTGTCCCGTTCACAGAGGATGAACAGCAGTGGCTCTATAAAGCGATCGGCTATCATATGAATAAACCCGAATAGATCCGGCCAATTCATAAGCGCTAGTTGGCAGCATGGCGGAAAACCTTTTCAACGAAAGGCGTTCCTTTTCAATTTAGGAAAAGGAAGTGTACCTGCAAACAGCGGGGGATGAAGACATCCCCCGCTGTTTGCTCTCCGTTCCATTGTCCTGCAGCAGCCCTTTCTCTTCCCTCTTATAAAGATTCTGCTTTCTTCATAAACTGTATCGTTTTCTTTAGCCCTTGGTCATAGGGTGTTTGCGGCAGCGGGCCGATTTCTTTTTCGTATGCTTCACCGGAAAGAATGACGGGCTGTTCATACAAATACATCATTTCCACCACTTCTTTCATTTCTTTGTTAAAGAGGGACAGAAGGCGAATCATCCCTTTATTTACTTGAAAAAAAGAATGTGAATGTCCAGTGATCTCCTCTAAAAGCGTTCGCAATTCATGACCGCTGATCGTTCCCGCTCCAGGAATGTTCCAGCATCTGCCGTAGGCTGTTTCATGGCGCGATAATTCGATAAGCGCCTTCGCGCCATCAGGGGTATAAATAAACTCTCGCTGCTTGGACATATCCCCTACATACACAGCTCTCTTATTCTGAATGCCATTTTTCAAGGTGGAATGCATAACTGTACTGATGGCGTTCGGCCCATAAAAGTCAGGAAAATGAGCGCGAACAGCAGGTATGCCAGATCGCGAAATAAGTTCTTCCGCCTGTAAGCGCAGGCGCCCCTTTTTCGTATGCGGCTGCTTTGGAGCCTTTTCATTGATCCTGCCTTCATGACCTTGTCCATAGGCATATATATTATCGGCAATCGCCAGCCTGCAATGCTGGCTCGCTGCCGTCTCAATGATATTTCTCGTCATCCGCTCCAAATGACTTTGCCACATAGGATACGGAATGTTCACCGCATGATAGATGACATCTGCTCCTTCAGCCGCTTGAAGCAAATCATCAAGCCGAAAGACATCTCCCGCTCTGACCTCCACATGAGGCATAGCGGAAAACAGAGCATCCAGCTTTTCTTTTGTTCTCGCAAAAGCGATCGTTTCTATCCCTTGCTTATTCAATTCTTCAACAATGGCATATCCCATTCCACCTGACGCGCCTGCGACCAAGGCTTTCTTCATCTGATCCACCTCCGAATTATTAACCACCGGTCAATAAAATCCCAAAAAAAATTAATCGTGCCGTATGGCTTTTAATAAAAATTTTACATGAGCTTGAGCCAGCTCCTCCACATCCGCCATCGTTTGTCCGCTGCGGCAGTACATAGTCACAAAGCCGTGAAGGCTAAGAAACAGCAGCCATGTGTCTTTCAGTGTAACTTGTCCCGGACACAGCTCTCTAATAGCAGCCGCAAACCGCTCATAGCTCGCATCTGGCGCATTTTCTGTATATCTTTTTAGCTCTTTGTCTTGAATTAAAAACATGATTTCATAATCGCTTTGATTCGTCATGCCGTACTCGATGAACCCGAGAAGCACGTTTTCCAGCTTTTCCTCAGCGGAAAGCGAAGAAGCCATAACCTCCTCAAGCATTTCATTCAGACTAGAAAAATTGGCTTCTACTAAGGCGAAAAATAGCGCTGCTTTGTTTTTAAAGTGGTAATAAATAGCTCCGTGACTATAATTTAATTTTTTGGCTATTTGACGCATGGAAGTGTGCCGATAGCCATTCTCTATAAATAAATCTCTGGCCGCCTCCATAATCATTTCCCGTGTTAATTCCTGTTCTACTGCTTTTCTTGGTGACATTTTCATAACCCTCTTTTATTGACCATTGGTTAATTACACTGTATCTCATCCTTCCCCGGTCGTCAAGTAAGAAGGGAAGAAATGACAGCCCATTTCACCATAAAATGGACCTCCAGTTCTTTCACCCCGCTGATGAAAAGGCAGCATCTTTGCCCCCTGCACCGTAACCGTACAGGCTCGAACGAAAGGATCGTCGCATAGACCACTCCATTGTCCTGCGGTAGCTTGCATGCGGAATAAATCTTAGCAGCGGTTTTCGGAGCAATGCTATATTCTGCACAAGCCTAAGCTCAGCATACGCGAATAACGCCGCATCTTTGAACTCCCCTGGGCAGCCTTAAGTGCAGGGATTTTAAATGATCATTGGGGAGAGCATAACAGAACATGCGGGCTTCACCCAGCTGCCCCGAGGCTTATGAGCCTGCACGCTCCCTTCCTTATAGACTAAGCGGCCTCGGCTGAAAGTGCCGACGACCCGGCACGGAAATGTATGGCCCATGTATAGGCTCTGCTTATGCTTGGCATAAAAGTTCTCTTCGGTCACTGAATGAGATTCTTCTAATGTGAAGATGGCCAGATCGGCGTCCATTCCTTCTGCAATCTTTCCTTTCCGCTTTGAAAGACCGAACCTTTCCGCCGGAGCGGATGCTGTCCATTTCGCAATGTTCTCCAGCGGAATATGATGCCGCATAGCTAGTTCAATCATCGACATGAATGAAAATTGTCCGCCGCTGATTCCGCCCCAAGCTTGAAATAGAGAGTGAACAGCCGGGTCTTTTAAGTCATAAGGGCAAGGGGAATGATCCGAAGCAATCATATCAAATTGATGACCGGCCAACAGAGAGAGTAATTTCTGCTGCTCTTCCCTTTTCCTTAGCGGCGGAGCGCATTTAGCGACCGGTCCCCGTTCCCTCAAAGATTGATGGTGAAACAGCAAATAATGCGGACAGGTTTCAACTGTGATATCCATTCCCTTTTGTTTGGACTCTTCAATTTTTTCTATGGCTTTCGCCGAGCTGATATGGACAAAGTGAAGCGGGCAGCCTGTAAGCTCTGCATAGTAAATCGCCCGTGCTACTGCTTCCGTTTCGGCAATGATTGGACGCGTTTCTAAATAATCATCCGCTCCGCCTCTGCCCTCCTTTTCCTTCTTTTCTGTCAGCCAGCTGGTTATGGCCGCACTTTCCGAGTGAAGAGCTAGAACTTTGTTCAGCTTCGCAATGATTTTCATGCCGCTTAATAATGTCTTGTCATCGACCGCCTTAAACTCTTCATTTCCTGTTGCGGAGAGAAACGCTTTAAAGCCTATCACACCTGACTCAGCGAGCCCTTCAAGCTCCTTTTCATTTCCGGGCACCATCCCGCCCCATAAGGCGAAATCAACAAAGGATTTTTCCTCTCCCAACGCCGCTTTTTGATGTAGCGCCTCTTGATTAATAATGGGAGGAATCCCGTTTAAGGGCATATCAAAATAAGTAGTGCATCCTCCTGCGGCCATCATCATTGACCCTGTATGGAACCCTTCCCAATGCTCTCTCCCCGGCTCATTGAAATGAACATGCACATCAATCATGCCCGGAAAAACATGTTGGTTCCTCGCATCCCATTGTAAGTCCGCTTCGCCTGTTAAGCCGCTTTTAATAACCGCAATTTTTCCATCCTTAATGCCAATGTCGGTTTCCGTTACTCCCGCAGGAAGAACGGCTTTCCCATTCTTAATGATGACATCGAAATGCCCCATGCCCATCTCCCCTTTCCATTCAACTTGCCTGCCGATTATTGAGAAACTTCAAACTTTCCACATTCCGCTTTCAGCAAAATCCGGCGCTTAGCTGAAGCCTATGCAAACGGAACGGCTTCTGATACGGGATTTTGCAAAGGCTTCAGCCCGCGAATACGGCATTCCGCGACATCCCCATCACGGATCACCGCAGATCCTGGTGTTCCGGTGATTAGCACATCACCGGGATGCAAGGTCATGATGCGCGAAAAAAACGACACAAGCCAATATGGCGGATACATCATATTGTCCACGACATTACAGTGGAGGACCTCTCCATTCAATACAGTCTCTACCGCAACATCCCCTAAGTGCGGAAATTCGTCCGCCGTTACCAAACACGGGCCAAAGCTAAAGAATGTATCAAAGCTTTTCGAGCGCTGCAAATAACGGGGATTCTTAGCGTGAATATCCTTTGCCGTCACATCTAACGCAGCCGTAAAACCAGCAACAGCACGGCGCGCCTCTTCTTCCCCCGCCTCTTTGCACGTCTCTCCAATAATGATGCCAAGCTCCGCTTCTGCCGTTACTCGACCGGCCTGAGAAGGCAGCATAACCGTCTCTTCCGGGCCAATTAAACTGGTGGCGGGCTTCATAAAAATCACCGGCTCTTCCTCCGGAGGCCTGCCGGACAGCTCCAGCGCCTTCTCCCTATAATTCATGCCGACACCGAGGATTTTTCCAGGATTGCGGTAAAGCGGTGCGTATGCTGCTTCCTCAGCCAAAAGGGAGGGGAGGTCCTTTAACCCCTGTTCTCCTTCTTTTTGATACCAGCTGTTTATCTCGGCTAATTGCTGTTTTTGCAGAATCTCATAAAGATCCTCAGCCCAGTTTTTTCCTTGCTGTTCATTAATCGTTTCCACCGCAAACATGCGGTTTCCGGAAATAATAGCTGCGGTTTCCTTGCCTTTTACTTTAACGGTTGCCAGTTTCATGCCGCTTCTCCTTTGTTCACTTATTTTCAAGCTTTCAAGCCTTCTCGGCTAAAAGGATGCATATGATCCTTCACTCTTGCCCTATCCTGTTTGTAAAAACTCATTCGCCCAGCGCAGCAGCTTCAAGTCTTGGCCGCGATTAGCGATAAGTGATAAGCCGACCGGAAGCCCCGTTGTCTCCGCTAAAGGAAGCGTCATCTGCGGCAAACCGGCTAAGCCGGCAATGCAGGAAAGCTGCATCACTTTGGAACGGTATTGTTCCGCTTCCTCTCCCTGCAAATGAAGAAGCGGGGCTGCACCGGGCGCCGTGGGAATCACCAGCAACCATCCTCTCCTAAAAGGCATGAAACCGATTGGCAGATCTGTTCCTTCAACTGGCGGTGAGCAATCCCTTCACTTGCTTTCAACGTACTTGCCCATTGAAATCTTTCCTTTATACCAGGTCCAAATGCCGGCTTTTCCTCTCGTATCCATTCGCCATGCTCATTCCAAGCTTCTAATCCCTGAATGATCCGAAAGGAAGCGGACCATCGAGCCAATCCCGCCTCGGAAAGCTCCTTCCATTCGCTGTGGCCAGCCGCCTCCTCTAAAGCAGGTATAAAAGCGCCCAAAGTTGCTTTCGTTTCGTAATCCAGCAACTTCCACGCCTCTTTTTCTAAAAATAATCTATTGAATTCCCCTTCCGGACTTTGGCCACTTAAGAGAAGGGAACCGACTGTAAGCATTAACTCCGGCTCTCTCGCCATCCAGCCGACCGTATCAAAACTTTTCGCCAACGGAATCACTCCTTCCGCCGCAACGGCCCCATGCGTCGGCCGAAATCCAAATATTCCGCAATAAGAAGAAGGGATGCGAACAGATCCTCCTGTATCGGTTCCTAGAGCAAAGTCTACTAGTCCTGAAGAAACTGCCACCGCTGAACCGCTGGAAGACCCGCCTGGAATCCGATCGGGCGCCTTCGGATTGACGGGCGTGCCATAATGAATATTCTCGCCATTCAAGCTGTACATCAGCTCATCTGTATGCGCCGTTCCCTTCAGCACCGCTCCTTGCTTCAGCAGACGGTCAATCACCGGTGCATGCCGGACGGCAGGGCCGTGTGTCCGCAGCCAATCTGGATTCCCGGCTCCGCTCGTGTAAGAGGCGATGGCAAATACATCTTTCACAGTAAAGGTTAAACCGTCTAATTGCCCTGTACCTGTTGGTTCAATGACCAAATCCTTGTTGGCTAATGCGTTCCACGTATCCTTCATTACAAGCCTCCTAAATGAACGTTTTTGTTTGGTCCAGCCGCCTGTACAGAATCAGCACCACCGCACTCTCAGGAGCGGTCCCGCTGCAGCGCCCTTGTTATCGGCACTGTACAGGAGCGAACGAACCGGATCTCCCGCTTGGGCTCTTGCTTCCCTGCCTCCATTCCTGAAGGGGGCTTACGGCAGCTTGCAGGCGGGATAAACAGCTTCATAAACATCCAGTGCAGCTTGCAGGCCTTGCCCCGTCTGAATGGTTGCTCCGTGGCGAAGCAGCACCGCTTCAAGAGCCGCCAGCACGAATAAAATATTTTCTTTTCGGCAGCTGTAGCCCATCGTACCGATTCGCCAAATCCTTCCGTGAAGCGGGCCAAATGAACTGGCAATCTCCACTCCAAACTGATTCAGCAGCATCTCTCTTACTGAATCTCCATCGATGCCGGCAGGGATATTCACGCACGTTACCATAGGCAGCTTCCACGAGACATCATTAAATAACGTTAAACCCATTGCCTTAAGCCCGTTCGTCAGGGCTTGTTCGTGGAAGCGATGTCTTTCCGCACGCTTTGCCAGCCCTTCCTGTAATACAATCCGCACCCCCTCACGCAATGCATAAAGCATAGATGTTGCTTCTGTATGGTGATTTAACCGTCTAGGCCCCCAATAGTCCTGCAGCTGGCTTAAGTCCAAGTAATTGCTGCAAATGGGGTGCTGCACATTGGACCGGTCTTGCTCCGTCGCCACGCCTCTTTCTACTTTTTTTCGAACGGACAGCACTTGTTCGATGCGCTCATTATACGTAATGGGCGCCATACCTGAAGGAATGGACAAGCACTTTTGCGTCCCGCCAATCACGGCATCCAGCTGCCATTCATCCACTTTCACTTCTGTTCCCCCAATAGTGGCGACCGCATCGACAATGCTTAACACATCCAGTTCCCGGCAAGCAGGCCCGATCCTGTCTAACGGCTGCATACAGCCTGTCGATGTTTCCCCATGAACAAGCGCAAGCACTTTTGGTTTGATCCTTTTTAATTCGTCTATAATCACCTGCTGGTCAAATACTTCTCCCCAAGGACATTCAATGGTGTGAATGTCCGCCCCATTACGCTCAGCAATTTCCGTTAGCAAATGGCCGAATCTCCCGTATATAGGAATCAACACTTTATCTCCCGGTGCTATTACGCTGCACAATACCGCCTCAATCCCCGCCCGCGATGTTCCGTCAACCGGAAAGGCCCATTGGTTTTTTGTGCGGAACACCTGGCGAAGCATTTCCATCGTTTCATTCATCATTTTCGTGAAAGCCGGATCAAATTGGCCGAGTATGGGCTGACTCAGCGCACGCAGCACTCTCGGATCCGCCTCTACAGGCCCCGGAGTCATAATCGTTCGCAATGGCGCATTTATTTCTTGATACGTTTTCATTGCTCGTTCCCCCCATCTTCATACGCTAATTGGTATAAAATCTTGATTAATAGCTGAATGCCTTTTTCTAAATCTTCTGTTCTTGTAAATTCATATGGTGAATGGCTAATCCCTTTGTGGCTCGGGACGAATAACAAAGAGGCCGGACAGAACTGGTCGAAAACCTGCGAGTCATGGCCGGCTCCGCTCGTCATTTTCTTAAATGGAATTTGTTCTCTTTTTAATATGGATTCTGAAATTTCAGTTAATCCTTTACACATTTTGACCGGCTTTTCATCCATCCACTTATCAATATGCAGCCGTGTACCATGCCTGCTTGCAACCGCAGCAAATTGCTTAAATATCTCCTCACAAAATTGGAACAGAACACACTCATCACTGTGGCGGATGTCGATACTAAAAACTGCTTTCCCCGGAATGACGTTTGCCGCATTTGGCTCTAGGTGAATTTGTCCAACTGTCGCAACAAGGTCAGGGGCCGTTTCCTTCGCCTGCTGCATGAGGAGCTGAATAAGCTCAGCTGCTGCATGCATGGCGTCTTTACGCCAGCCCATCGGTGTTGTGCCCGCATGGTTGCTTTCTCCCGCCACCGTGACGGTATACCTCCGCTGTCCCACAATATGGCTGACAACCCCAATGGATTTTCCTTCCCTCTCCAGCACCTCCCCTTGCTCAATATGCAGCTCAATAAAGCAATCGATGTCATTCCGCTTAGGGTCCGGATACTTTCCTTGGCCAAAGCCAGCTTGCTGCATGGCTTCCACAAAACGAATGCCTTCAGCATCCGCCAAATGCTGAGCCTTTTCCAATGATTTCATCCCCGTAATACTGCCGGATCCCCAATACGTCATCGGAAAGCGACTTCCTTCTTCTTCACATAACGAGACAACTTCTATATTCTTTTTGGGCAACCCATAATGCTCTTTTAAATATTGAACAGCTATTAGCCCAGCGATGATTCCGTATGCTCCATCATATTTCCCCCCATTAACAACCGTATCAATGTGGGAACCAGTTAAAATAGCGGAATCATGCCCCTGTCTGCCAGGCAATCTGCCAAATAAATTCCCCGCATCATCATAATAAGCATGAAGGCCAATCTCTTTCATCCGTTTCTCCACAGCCCGTTGCGCAAGCTGCCAATCCTTCGAATACAATGAGCGCGTAACGCCATTGCTTTCGTTCCTCCCAAACGAAGCCAGCCAGTCGACCAGCTCTTCAATTTGCTTATATAAGGCCATTGACTGTTCTGCACTGATGATCAAACAGATCCCCCCTGCTCTGTTACCTATATCCCATTCATTAATGTGACTTTTTGTAACATCATTTGTAATATATATTGATTTTAAAGTACATACTTGTTAAAATCATTGGCATAAATGTAGAATATTCTGTTAATTATTTGGTTATCTTAACTAAAATTTCACCACCCATAAGGAGAGGGGACACATGAAATTAAATGAATTATTGGAACTTCCCGTATTTAAAGGCACCGTCCTGCTTGCGGGAGAACAAAGCGCTGAATGTGAAGTAAACACCGTTAATATGATGGATGCTCCTGATATCATCCACTTCTTAAAGAGGAATGAATTACTGATCACCACCGCCTTCCATTTCAAGGATGACCTCGATTCATTGCTGCAGCTAATGAAAGAAATGGCGAAACACGGCTGTTCGGGATTAGGAATTAAAACAAAACGGTTTCTGCAAGAAATACCGGAAGCGGCAATATCGCTTGCAAATGAGCTCCGCTTTCCTCTTCTGGAAATCCCCGTCCACACTTCATTGGACGATATAGTGAACAAGTCCCTCAGCCATATTCTTGACCGGCGCACCAATGAACTTCATCACGCTATGAAAGTGCATCAGCAATTTACTAGTCAAATTATGAATGGTAAAGGGATCCGCAATCTCCTTGACAGTCTATCTTCTCTTATTCATCTTCCGGCTGTTCTGCTAAATCATCAATTGCAGCCAGCTGCAGAGCCTGTTCAACCCTGTTCGATTTATCAGGATATGGAAGATTTAGTTGCGGACGGTCTCCACTTTCATTTTCCGAAATCATCCATGTCCGCATTCTCATTTATCCGTAACACCCGGGAGACGGTTACCCTTTTTCCCGTTTATACACACCAGCAATGCAGCTATCTGTGCGTATTGGGATTCATCCCGCCGTCCGACCGCTCAACGATTCTAACTATTAAGCAGGCATCGAATGTCGTTGCTTTTGAATTAATGAAAGAAAATGCCTTAAAGCAAAATGCAAGGCGGACTCAAAATGAATTTTTTCATAACTTGATCAACGGGACCTTTACCACCGCTGAAGAAATCGCAAGCCGCGGAAAAGAATTCGGCTTGTTAAATGACAGCCGCTATGTTTGCGCAGTCGGCCAAATCGGGGACCGCAACCAAAACGTTTCGTTTGCACGGCACCAGTCTGAGCACGAGCTGATTTACAATACAATTGAGTCGGAAATGCAGCGTTACCCCCATAAAATTCATTTATTCACCTTGAATCATATGTACATCCTGCTGCTTCAGGCGAAAGACAACTGGAAAGAAACAGACGAAACCTTCCTCTCTTTTTTACAGGACATACAAGCGAAGATCTTCACTCACTTCCAAAAGGATCTCTCATTCGGCATCAGCAATTTCGCCCAGCAGCTGATCCACGTTCCCGCCTCCTGCAAAGAAGCAACCGACACGCTGCACTTTGGGCATCTATCTGGAAAGAAACGATTTATTGAATGCTACCAGCCTAAGGAAGTGCCGGAGATTTTACGCATGGTTCCCTGCGATCAATTGGAAAAGTTTTGCACAAACACTTTCCAGCCCTTTGCCCGCGTGCCGAAGAAAGACCAGCAAACACTGCTCCAAACTTTGTCCGTTTATTTAGAAACGCATTGCCAGCTGTCCGAAACAGCCAACCGATTATTTGTACACCGCAATACGGTCATCTACCGTTTAGAGAAGTGCGAGGACATCCTCGGAAGAAGCTTGAAAGAACCGGATGAAACACTGCGCCTGCGCCTCGCTTTCAGAGTCAAAGCATTACTTCAGGGAAGCAGCCCACTTTCTTAAAAACAAGACGTGCCGGCAACGTTATATATACATTTTGCCGCAGCAATCCAGTCAAACAGCCCCAAGGGGAATGTTTGACTTTTTCTTTTTTCACAAGGTCCAGCTCCATACCCCAAAAGAAGGCACTCTTTTCCCCCTGCTCACTTTTAGTTAAATAGCACAAATAGATATCAAAAAATTCACACTTCTTCTAATGACTTTGAAACGAAGATGACATACACTTTATCTATGTTAGATTTTCTAACATTTAAAGTAATAAAAACTTACACGAAGGAGCTGATCAGTGCGCTTATGATTTTATTGATTCACCGTAGAACAAAGCCCGCTACTATGCAAGTGCGGAGGAAGCATTCCGACCGATTCCATTTGAACTTTTTTAAGAGAACAGCGAGTGAGCAAAATGAATTCTGCTTTTAAAAAGCAATAATCGCAGCTCTATAACGGAATGAACCGAGAAATATATAGCATGAGGAATCAGGAGGCAAGCGAAAGAAACTTTGAATTAACCTCATCGTTCGATGGCTCCTTATCTAAAGAATACAAACGCCGGCTCAAAGAGCATTTTGAGAAGCAATTCAAATCGTACCTGATGGCTATTTAAAGATGATGACCTTCAAAATAAACACCCTTGTACCGTGATTTAACTCGACCGGCCTCTTAGTCTTGACCAGATGATTCAGCATTTTTTCTTCACAGACTGAAGAGCTTGGATTTCGTTTATCGTGATTTGTTAGAGAGCACGCAAGAAGAGATTCAAGACCAAACAGCGGGGGAAAGGTTTCCTCAATTAAAGAAGATAAAGGGGGAATACAGATGAATTCAACCGTATTATCGTTAGGATTTCAGCACGTCATGGCCATGTATGCGGGAGCTATTCTTGTACCGCTCCTTGTCGGCAGAGCACTGGGTCTTAATCCGGAGCAGCTGTCCTACTTGGTCGCGATCGACTTATTAACTTGCGGTATCGCTACGTTATTGCAAGCGTGGAAAAATAAGTACTTTGGGATTGGACTTCCCGTTGTATTAGGCGCTTCGTTTGTCGCATTGCCGCCGATGATCGCTATCGGATCGCAGCATGGAATTTCCGCCATTTACGGATCCATTATAGCCGCCGGACTGTTTATTTTCTTATTTGCCCGCTATCTTGGAAAGCTTGTAAGGTTCTTTCCTCCTGTTGTCACAGGCACGGTTGTCGTCATCATTGGACTGTCACTAATTCCCTCAGGCATCCGTAACATGGCAGGCGGTGCGGGAAAACCGGACTTCGGCAGCCTAGAGAACTTAATGTTATCGATGAGCGTGATTGCAGTCATCCTTATTATCAATCGCTTCTTTAAAGGATTTGCCCGCGCGCTTTCCGTGCTCTTAGGAATCATTATCGGGACCGTGCTGGCGGCAATGATGGGGAGAATCCGTTTTCATGAGGTAGCAGAAGCTTCATGGTTCCACATCCCCCGCCCGTTCTATTTCGGTGCTCCCTCCTTTGAGCTCGGCCCGATTCTAACGATGTTAATCGTCGGACTGGTCATTGTCGTGGAATCAACCGGTGTATTTTTGGCCTTAGGGAAAATTTGCAACCGCCCCCTTACCCGGGAAGACCTTGCCCGAGGATACCGGGCAGAAGGCTTGGCGATCATCTTAGGCGGGATTTTTAACGCCTTCCCTTATAACACCTTTGCACAAAACGTAGGGCTAGTTCAATTATCCCGAAACAAATCTACGAATGTGGTCGTTGCTGCCGGGATCATCCTCGTTCTTCTTGGTTTAGTTCCTAAAATTGCGGCTCTTGCGACCATTATTCCTGCCCCCGTTCTTGGCGGCGCCACGGTTATATTGTTTGGCATGGTCGTGTCTTCAGGAATTAAAATGCTGAGCTCAGTAGATTTCAGCAACCAGCACAACGCGCTCATTATCGCTTGCTCGATTTCTCTGGGACTTGGAGCCACGGTCGTCCCTGAACTATTTAGTCAATTGCCCGCTGGATTGAAAATCATCGTGAGCGACGGGGTAATTACCGGCAGTTTAACGGCCGTCTTTATGAATCTGTTTTTTAACTTTCGCTCTATGTCTCCTCCTGCCCTTGCGCATGAAGAAACAGAGACAGCCCATGTTTCTTAAACGAATGCGCAAGCGCCCGCCTAGCGGCATATAAGCTGGAGCGCCTCAAATGAGGTACAGCAGGCAGCACGGCGAGTGAGCAAACCGGTGCTGTCTTATCGCAGTAACAATTCAGGCCCTGCACGATGCAGAGCGCAGCCTTTGTTCTTCTTTTCAAAAGCGGAAAAGAAAAGAAACCTCCGCGGTTTGAAGATTCAATTTATATTGGCTTAACAGTTAAAAAAAGGAGCGGCGATCCATGATTCCGATGAAAGCTTTAAATGAAATGCCACTGTCTGAGTTTGTCGAAAGGTTAAAGGATATATGCGAACACTCTCCCTGGGTCATGGAAAGATCAGCAGCATTTCGGCCATTTCATTCCCGGGAGAGCCTATGTGAACAAATCATCACCGTCATTCAAACAGCGAGTGAAGAAGAAAAGCGGAAGATCATCCAAGCCCACCCCCATCTCGGGACGCGGCAGCCGATCAGTACGCTTTCCCAAAGCGAACAAAAAGGAGCGGGGCTGAGCCAGCTGTCAGACACAGAATATGAGCGGCTGCTGGATATGAATAAAACGTACGTTCAGCAGTTCGGATTCCCCTTTATTTTGGCTGTTCGCGGAAAGAACAAAGAGGATATTTTTCAAGCGATGCAAAACCGATTGAAAAATTCAAAAGAGCAAGAATTTACTCAGGCCTTATCAGAAATCTATCAAATTATTCGGCTGAGAATCGAAGATCAAATTGCGTAAAGAGGTGTAAAGAGATGAAGGGACTGACTACCCATATTTTGGACTTAACCCATGGCCAGCCTGCTTCAGGGGTGGATATTGAGCTCTACCGTTTGGAAGGAGCCGGCAAGCATTTACTGCACACTGCCGCCACTAACACGGATGGGCGGCTGGATAATCCACTTCTCCCTTTCGATAACATGCGGACTGGAGAGTATGAACTGCTGTTTTATATAGGAGATTATTTCAGGAAGAAAGGGGTGCCTCTATCAAATCCAGCCTTTCTCGATAAGGTATCCGTGCGAATCGGCCTTGATGGCCGCTCGCCCCGTTATCATGTCCCGTTGCTCATTTCTCCATGGGGCTATCAAGTCTACCGGGGCAGCTAATCCGCCTTGATTCAATTCATCTCATCCTAAGTTGAAAGGAATGGTTACTATGAGCTTAGAAGCTTTAAATAAACAAGTAAAAACCGATCTTTCTTATCTCACATTCGGCAAAAATGACTGGGTGCGGCCGCTTTGCCATCCCGAGGGTCATGTGTATGACGCCGTTATCATCGGAGGCGGCCAATGCGGCTTAGGGATTACTTTCGGCCTTTTGCGTGAACGAATTTCCAATATTCTTGTTATCGATGAAAATCCTGAAGGGCAGGAAGGGCCATGGACCACGTACGCCCGAATGATGACATTACGCACACCTAAGGATTTAACCTCTATTGACCTTGGTATTCCATCGCTTACATTTCGCTCTTGGTGGGAAGCTCAATTCGGATCAAAAAGCTGGGAAGAGATGGTGAAAATCCCAAGGGGCGAGTGGATGAACTATCTGCGCTGGTATCGGAAGGTGCTTAACTTGCCGGTTATAAACGAGGTAAAGCTGAAGCTCATACAGCCGCTCGAAGAAGGGATATACCGCCTGCATATCGAGGGAGCCGGCGCTCCTTCCAGCACTTTACTGGCCCGCAAAGTGATTTTAGCCACCGGCATTCAAGGGGGTGGCGAGTGGCATGTCCCGCCTATGATTACCGAAAAGCTGCCACACAGCCTCTATGCCCACACTTCTGAAGATATCCATTTCAAAGCGCTGAAGGGCAAGCGAATCGCTGTTTTGGGAGGCGGCGCCTCAGCTTTTGACAATACCAACTTTGCTTTATCAGAAGGGGCGGCTGAAGTTCATGTATTTGTCCGCCGCCAAAAGCTTCCGCGCATAAACCCAATCCGCCAAATGGAGGATTCTGGGCTGATTGAGCATTTCAATGTGCTATCCGACGCTGATAAATATGCCGTGATTGCCCATTTCTTTAAGCATAATCAGCCGCCTACCAATGACACCTTTCAGCGCGCAGCCGCCTGGCCCGGCTTTCACCTGCATTTAGGCGCACCTTGGCTGAATGTGGAGCCCGAAGAAGAAGGCGCAGCAGTCACCACGCCGCAAGGCCGATTTAAGTTTGACTTTCTAATTATTAGCACGGGTCTCGTCACCGATCCGGCATTGCGCCCGGAGCTGAAGCTTATCGAAAGCTATATTGCCCGCTGGGGAGACCGCTACAAGGCGCCGGCCGGGATATCGAATCCTTTGCTCGATGCCCACCCTTATCTCAGCGCTGGCTTTGCTTTCACAAGCCGTTATGAAAGACATGAGAAGCATCTGTATGGGCTGTTTGCTTTTAATTATTCCGCTTTAGTCAGCTGCGGCATTTCCGCCTCCGGGCTTTCCGGCTTGAAATTTGGAATTCCCAGACTGGTATCCGCCGTCGCGGGTCAGTTCTTCCTTGATAACCGCAAAGAAATACTGCAGGACTTCTACACTTATAACGAAGCAGAATTTACGGGAGAATGGACAAAAAAGCGCGTCCTGCATGGCTAAAGCAGCCGGTGTGTTTCGGCATCTTGCCTTAACGCACCGGCTTTCTTCTTGATTGGCCCATCCATTGGCACACGCTGCGGCAATCGATTAACAGATCGCCTTTCTGCTTTGTCTTATCTGAAAGGAAAACGACTCATAGATACAGCTCCACAGTCGTTTACTGAAACCAGCCAATACAGACTTTCATACCCCTCGCATCCTATCCAAAAAAAGCGGCAAAGGGGTCCTGTCTTCATAAAAGCCTAATTTAGATGTTCATTTGTCAGGAGAAGTTCAGACAGGGATCAAAATCCAAAGGGGCAATCTTCATATGCTTCCTTCTGTTAATGGGCTCCGACTGTTCCTTTTTCCTTTTTGCGATGGTGTTCGGCTATCCATAACGGGCATTGGGAGGGAAAAGCTGCTCTAGGAGCATGTCCAACTTTTGCCGCCCCTTTATTCTCGTGCTGCTGTTCATCTGAGCATTTCACACACCCCTCCGCCGTAACGTTTGTTTGTTTTCGAAAAATTCTTAAAATTAAACAGCCTTTTTTTTAAACATGTTACATTCAAAATGCAGCAAGCAAAATAAGAAGAGGAAGGAAGAAAAAATAGTGAAACATAAAGTCGAAACATTGCCACAGCATCGTATTGCCTATATGCGGCGGGTTGGTCAATATGGTCCCGCCAATATCGAAGTAATGGAGAAGCTAAAAAAATGGGCTAAGGAGAAAGGCCTTCTTGAATCTGGCACTCTATTTGCCATTCCGCAAGACAACCCAAAAACCACGATCCCTGATAACTGCAGATTTGATGCTTGCATTGTTATTCCTAATGATTATCAAGTCAATGATTCCGTTTTGGAAGGGGAGCTTTCTGGCGGAAAATATCTTATTTATGAAGTGAAACATACCGCAGAGGACATTCAAAAAGCATACTCAGATATTTTTCAAGCCCTGCAGAACCAAGAATATGAAATGGATAATAAACCCATTATGGAAAAATACACAGGAGATATAATTAGCAGCCCTTACTGTGAAGTATGTGTCCCTGTTACAGCGTAAAGCCGATGTGCAGGGAAATTCGCTGGCCGGCTGCTTCATTATTCTTCGATCTTTATGGCATAGCGCCCGCTGAAAACTTCCAATAAGATGACTTAAAAGCGCTCTAAAGAACCTTCATATTGAATGTTTTTATCACACAAAACGAATGGATTCTATAAATGACTATTGTCAGCAGCGGATAAAGAAACGGCCTGCTATCAAGGCCTATCAGCAGAACTTGAGGGAAGTCCCTTGACCTTGCCGTATGTGAATAGAGGAAAACTCTGTTCACTTATGACAAGGCGAACAAGCAAAGCGCCTTAGCTTGATCATATAAAGATCTACCAATCCTAATTTATAGTGTCTCATTACCAGTCGAAAAGCCCCCGCTTCAAGAGCCGTAAAATTCGCTAAGCGGCGGGGAGTTCACACCTTCTCTTTTGCAATGCTGGGCAAATGCTCTTTCTTATCTTCTAAAGCAAATAACAATTCTGCTTTTTTAAGATAAACGCATGCTTCTTCATTATGCTGGTCAATCATCAATAGCTGCCCAATCAATTGACAAAGCTCTCCCCTATAATAGATTAATTGATTGGCTTCTAAATAATAAAGAACCGTGTAACATAATTCCAGCGCTTCATCGTAGTTCTTCAAATAATACAAGGTAAGGGCAAAATAATAGATGGTTCTTGGATACAGCGTGAAGTCTTCTGTTTGAAAAGGTTTGGCTGATACCATCTGATAAGCCTTATTCAAAAAGCGGCGTGCATCCTTAAATTGATTGAGCTCGAGGTGAATCTGGCCTAGAGTATTTAAAATATCAATATCAATATCGTTTATACAAGAATTCTCTTCCACTAGCTTTTCAAGCAATTTCTTCGCTTCTATAAGCTTTCCCTCTCGTTTATGCATTATAATTGCCGTGTACCAGGAAGAGTATTTTAATAGCATTTTTCTGGACGGGCAGGATGAACCCCGTTTCCTGATAATATGGTTCAGTTCTTCTATGGCTAATTCCAACGCCATAAAGTCATGATAATAGATTAACTCCCTGCATAATGATTTTATGGCATCCAGCTCCTCATCTTTTTCAAGCAGAAGATATTCTATTTGAATATCCAGCCTTTCGACAAGTGCATATACAATATCCAGCCGCGGGACATGCATGTTTTTTCTATACGAAAAATTGTGGATTCATCACACAGGTTTTCGCTCAGTTGCTTTCTGGTCAAACCCTTTTTCTTCCTATAATATTTTATCCGGTCGCCTAAGCCCTTCATTGCTCTCCCTCTCTCTTCATGATTTATTGCAAATTTCCCTATTTAAATTAACAATTATTCTCACTATAATGTCTTTGAAATAAGTCCCGGAAGGCAGCAATTAAAGAGTTCACGCTTCTTTGTAAAAAGCTTCATTCTGCATGGTTTGTTCATTTCCCGCCAATCTCCGTATGCCATAATAAACCATAATAACTAATTTTTATTATACAAAATATAAGGATACAGGAGAAGGTTTTGGAAAAACGCCTTAAAAAGGAGGAAGAAATGTCCGCATTAGAAGAACTTGAAATCATAGAAACAGAAGCTCTCGTTTTTAAAGAGATCGTAGCCTTTCAAAAGGAGATCTCCAATCCAATGGTCATGAAAAAAGAAATGGATCAGCTGATCGGGCGCCTAAGCAAAAATGGACATAAGCATTGCCATAAAGTGATCACCAAGGTCATCGGCCGCAATGAAAAAAAGAAAACCATTACTTTACAAATCATGGTTCCAATTTCCGATTCACATTACATACAAAGATTCCTGGACAAGTACGATGATTATTTCTTTATGGATCATTATAAGTTAGGGAAAAGTATTAAGATTTCTATTCCAAATGATATGAATGAATTTAAGAGAGCTGTTGATCAATTCGTAAAGTACGCTCATGCTTCTCATGTTAACGAAATGGACTTAGGCAGCAATCCAATCATTGAAATTGCTAAGGTGGATATGAACGGAACAATTGTCGGCTTTGATCTGCATATGGAAAAAATCACAGAGGAGGAAAGTTAGCCTATGTTAACTCTTAATAAAGGCATGCTATTTATCAGATGCTCCCGCTATGAATATCTCGTGAAAAAAGGAAGCATGTCCAACTACTCCTTTCATTTGAAAGATGAAGATAAGACCGGCATTTTAGAGGCTTTATTTGAAAAGACTGATTTTCCCGTTCCACAAGAAAGACTAGCGGAAGAGCTTTCCAATAAGATCAGTGAACCGAACGAAAAATACGTTTCAGATTTATTAGAACAATTGCTTGAAATTGAAGTCATGCTGGAATGCCCAAATGCTCAGCAAATAGAGAAGCCCGTTTGCATTATGACAGATCTTGAACAGGTATCCGTCATTCAAGACATTTTCGAAAAAGGGGGATACTCCGCCCAGCTCCTAGTACTTGACGATGCCAATCATAATGAGCAATTTATAAGCCTGAACCATAACGAAGCTGCTAGCGAAAAGCTGGAGCCCTTTGAATATGTGATTCTTTTTAAAAACCACTTTTCCCCTGGAACTTTTTATCAAGCAAATAAGCTATGTTTAGAGCAAAATAAAAAATTAATCATTGCTTACCTCGATGGCAGTGAAGGTATTATCATTCCGCTCCTGAACTTTGCACAGGTAGGCTGTTACAATGACTTTGAAATTTTACGCGAATCCTCTTTTTATAATCTCTTAGACTATCAAGTAATGAAGGAACGCTTGCTTCAACAAGATAAGGTTCAGCCTACATCGCACCCTCTTCATTTTCATATGCTTGTCAATCAAACAGCACTATTATTAAACCAGTATATGCAATTCTCGTCATTGAATTATTATGCTTACTCCATGGATTTTGAACGCATGGTCAACACCAAAACAAGATTATTGAAATTTCCAAAATGTCCAAGCTGTCAAAGTGACAAAAACCTTGTTCATGCATTTATTTAAGAAAGGAGAATGGACAATTGGATAAGCAGATGCTAGGCATAATGTTTGAGGAAAAAGAGGAGAATTTCAGCGGTGAAGAAGTAGCCGTTTTCAAACGATATATCGAAGAAAACGTAGCCTATTCTGAAAATATTTTTGAATTTTTAGAAGAGAATCTATCCTATTATTCAGCACGTTATACCAGTGAACACTATTTCTCGCCAGCAGAGTACTTTCATGTGAATTCCCAGCCCGTTCATTCGGATGAATTCCTGAAGAATATCGACCTTTACGGCAAAGCCATTGAATGGCATAGCTCGACGGTGCACCCCCAGGACTCTGAATATGTCACAAGAAAAGAGAAATATGTGGATCTGGAGGATTTCCCCCTTACCGTCAGGCAGCTCATTGGCCATTTAAATGGCTATCACAAGCAAGGGTGTTTTTTAATTGATTTACTTGTACTGATCAGTGAAGAAATATATCAGTACCTTCCGCAAAAAGATTTTTTATTTAAATGGAAAAACGCTTCTCACATTGCGGAAAAGTTAAGACAGCATCATTATTTCTCTTTTTCCCCTCCTCCGAAAGAAATCCTGGAGGATGAAGAGGCCATTCTTCTTCTCCCTATTTTTGTCCCCATTCGAAAAATGCTTTTTTTAGGGGCGTGCGGTTATAAAAGCGGATTAATACAATATGAGAAAATCGCCGAAAGAATCAGCTGTCACTTCAAAGCAACCGGTCGACCTTTTGAACAGATTGAATATTTCGATACTCATAAAATGAATGACATTCTGCATTTGGACGGAGTGGAGAGAAGTATAATGGAATTTTTCATTGTTCGCTCTTAACTAAGTAAAGCTTCAAACAGCGGGAAATTTTCTCTCATTCCCCGCTGCTGGTTCGTTAAACAAATCGGGCAGTAAGATGCCGTGATCTTCCTCTTGGACTTTTTGGTTCCCTCTCCATTCTGGAAGAAGGAGTTTTGCGGCATCTTACATGCAAGATAAAGGGGCTGCTGACCACAATGGAAGGAACAAGAATGAAAGAAATTCCAAATAAACTGCAACAAATAAAAGAACAGCTTTTAGATGTGACCGATATAGACCAAATCAAAATCACCCATGAGCTGATTGATGATACGCCTTACAAAACGAAAAATTACTTGAAATATATGCATGATGAATATTACATTCAGCATCATAAGGCCCATCTCATACAGCAATCATTAAAGAAAATCCCCCTTAAGGCAAATAGGGAAAGATTTCAGAATCAAATGCTGCCGGATCTAATTTCCAACAGACATTCTTTGAGAGATTATGAAAACAAACAGGTAGATTTTGAGACTTTCAGCAACATCATTCATTACAGCTTTGGTGTAAAGAATTATGGACTGGGGGCATATAATCAAAAGAAATATCCTTTCAAGTACACGAACTCTCAAGGCGGTCTGAATTATTTAGATTTATACATTGTCGCTCTTAATGTTGAAGGATTAGAGCAAGGCTTATATTACTATGACTTTATCCATAACGAGCTTTGTTTAATGGACGCAGGCAACATGAGACCTCTGATTAATGATATTCATTTTCAAAATGAGTTCACTGTGTACAGCAATTTTATCTGTTTTATCGTTGCGGATATGGAAAGAGTTGTGCCGAAGTACTATAAAAGAGCGTATCGTTTTTCCCATGTTGATACCGGAATTCTTACTGCTTATTTACAGCTTATTGCAGAATTCCATGATCTGGGATCTTGCTCCGTGGCCGGATATTTGGAGCATAAACTTGAGGATTTGCTCGGTCTTTCCAGCAATGATTATCCTATTGTATCGATTTGTTTTGGTTATAAACCAGAGGAGGTTTAGGAAATCGTTATCCTGCAGGTATTACTCCTTGTTCTTCTCATGTTCGCTCTTAGAAAGGACAGACGAGCTCCCTATCTGTATGCCGGTGCGTTATGGATTTGCAGCCTGACTAACTTTTTCATATTTGGCTCAATAGATCTTAACCTATCGTTCTCCTTTATAACATTAATCACGATCATAACGCTTGCTGTTCTGTTTTTTATGCTTGATTTTTTCACCTTAAATATGATTACTCAAAAAGCCTTGCTCTTAGACTTGTCCTACTATTTTAAAGGGAAAGTCCGGTTATCAGCCTTTTTTCTATCTCTTATCATAGGAATACAGGAGGAGTTTATTTTCCGATACTATCTGTTTCAGCATGAATATCCCATCCTCTTGCTGCTTATTGCGGGAAGCATCTGTTTCGGCCTGATACATATTTCTTTCTCCGGCTATGATGTTTTTTCTAAAGCGGTATTAGGCGCCATTTGCTGAGGGATATTCCTCATTACCAACAGTCTTTTCCTATCGATTCTCTTCCATGGAATTTATAATTACTTAGCCTTAAAAGATAAATCATTGAAATCGGAGGTTGTTACCGTTGCAAATTAACGTAAACTCCTTAATTAAAAAATACGGAGATAAAACGGTATTAGATGGAATCACTTTGTCCTTGCAGGATCCCGGGGTCTATTTAATTGCCGGACCGAACGGAAGCGGAAAATCAACGCTTCTAGAAATACTCGTGGGGCTTCGGGATTACAACGAAGGACAGGTTACCATCAATAATCAGACAGTGGACCGCATAAGTATGCGGAATTATGTAGGGTTTCTTACTCAAAACAATACTCTCCGCAAAAATTGTACAGTGGCAGAAGAATTAACCCTCGTCAAGGAGATATTTAATTTGGACATTGACACGTACGATTATTTGAAAGAGTTTAAGCTGCAAGAATTTTATCATCAAAAAACAAAAATGCTGTCTGGCGGAACAAAAAGAAGAGTGCTGATCGCCATGCTATTCATGCCCAAGTATCGCGTGGTCGTATTGGACGAACCTGTTTCAGGACTTGATACATTCAGCCGCGATGAGATATGGAATATGATTCGGGATTACTCGCAAGACAATATTGTGATTGTGTCTGATCATTATTTAAATCAGGCTGCGCAATACAGTGATTATGTATATTTACTGAATAAAGGAAAGATCGTTCTCCACGGCAAAACGGATGAGTTAATTGCAGAGTTCGAACGCGGATTTGTCATCAAGACAAGAAAAAATTATTTAAAAGATTTAAAACAGTATATCAATGAGCGCGACTCCCTGCTGGACTTAAAGGTTTCTGGTTCTGTTTATAACTTTTTCATTAAGAAGGAGGATTACGATTCCTTTCATTCAGTGAATTCTTCAGCAAAATTCAACATACACCCAGTGGACTTGGAGGATATTTACTTTTATCACACAGGAGAATTAATGAAGGAAACGGAGTGAGATTGAATGAGAGCGAAAATGGCATTTTTTAAGGTTGAAATGAAAGCATTATTAAGAGAGCCCGTTTCAATTTTTTTCATGGTAGTTCTGCCCATTATTTTGACGATTGTCTTTGGCGGAGCTTTTGGGAGTGAGAGAACGCAATATGGCGAAAACGTTCTGGGCATCGATACAGTCGTTCCTGTTAATATCGTGTTTCTGCTGGCAAATGCCGGGTTAATGGGCATTCCGATCACCATACTGGAACTGAAGGAACAAGGAGTGCTAAAGAGTTATCATACCTATCCTATCAATATCAGAAGCTATTTTTCTTCATTAGCTCTTACGTTTTCAGCCGTCAGCATTGCGTCTACTTTTCTTTTTGTTACATTGTCATTTACCGTCTATGATGCTTCTTATTACATGAATTTCACAGAGACGCTATCTTTTATATTTCTTTACTTTCTGATCATTTATGTCTTTTATGCAATAGGCTTTTTAATTGCACTATTCATAAAATCAGCAAGAACCGCCAATCTGGTTTCTTCCGGTTTTTTCATGGCATTGCTATTCACATCGGGGATTGTTCTTCCGCTGGATTCTTTGCCGCAATATGTTCAATATGCCGCCAAAGCTTTTCCAATGTCGCACAGTGTAGAGATTACGCAAATGCTGTGGATCGGCGAGCTTTCCATCCGTGAATCACTTGGAAGCCTCTTGTATTTGCTCTTGCTGGCAGCCGGCCTATATATCCTATTAAGGAGTGTGAAGATCAGATGGGACTCGTAAAGGCAAAGAAAAGAGTCAAGATCAATATTCAAAACAAAAGAAAGATATCTGAGCCTCCTTTCCTTGAATATGAAGATTACACTAATTATAAAGAGATGAGCAGCTATTTAGGCTATTTTAATCTCATAAAAAAGCTGGATGTTGTCATGGCGCCCTCTTCCGAAATTCCGCTTTACATCGGAAATTGTGAATTTATGAACATCAACTACTTCTTTAATTATTTATTAAGAAGAACGAGCATGAGCGTTAAGTTAAATGAATCCATTTTCGCTGGCGGAAAAGGCTTTACTTTATACAAAGCCATTTGCTCTTCCCTTGGAGAAGCGTTTGAACGGCTGATGGCCTGCCTTGAGTATTTCGAACAAAAAGAACGAATTGTACTAGGATCTTATCTCGACCTTCAAAGACAAGGAATGAAGGCCATTCACCCCAAAGAAATCAGAAATTTTTCAGCAGACCAGTTGACAGAGGAAAACTTTTTATTTGAAGAGTTTCACGAGGACACCTATACGAGCTGGATGCAAATGGAGGAATTAAACACGGGAGATTCCATCTATATACCGGCTTGTCTCATTCTTATGTATTATAAGCCCCAAAGCACAGCAGAAAAGAGGATAGGCTACGCTACTTCCGGCGGGCTTACCTCCCATTACCTAGAGCAGCATGGCATTGAACACGGGCTGATGGAGATCATAGAGCGGCATGAAATAAATTTATCTTGGTACTGCAAAATCAAAACCGAAGAAATCATTATAGATCAAATTCATAATAAACAATTGAAAAGATTTAAAGACTATATTCAAGAAAAAAACATACGGTTCTTTCGGCATAATGTAGACCAGCAAAACTTTCACGTTATTACAGCCATGTCCTTTGACGATGATATGACAAAATACTCCTTTAATACAGGAGGCGGCATTTCACCAGATATTGAAAGAGCTATCCTTGCTTCCATGGAGGAATATACACAAGCTGTTAATAATACGAGGAAAATCGTCTATGCTCCTAACTGGCTGACTTCTAAATTTTCAAATGGAGTACTGGATTTGAGACTCCCACGTCTAAAGACGCAAGCCCTAAACCTTACGGTTAAACGGGTGGGATTCTTGAATGACTAAGCGTTCGCAGTCCATTTCTGTTTTGAACAGCCTTCAAGATGAGGGCATCTCATTGCCCCTCATAGGGCAGAACCTATAGTTCCCTATGCTGATTGACTATTACCATCAATCACAGGTGCACATCGAATATTCATAGCACCTACTAGATCACGATGTTTCTCGAATCCGCATTTACACTTGTATTTGCGGTCTTGTGCTTTGTTCTTTTCAGAACAGTTAGGACATGTTTGACTCGTATAAACAGGATTCACATATTCAACCTTAATGCCTTCTAACTTGGCCTTGTACTCAATAAATTGAGATAGATGATAAAAGGACCATGTATGCAAATTCTTTTCGTTTTTACGACTTGTTCTTGTCGTCTGTCTGATATTCGCTAATTGTTCTAAACGAATGACAGAGATTTCATTTTCTTTAGCAAAATTAACAATCGCACGACTTACTTTATGGTCTTGATCTTTCATCCAACGCTGTTCCTTGTTTTTTGAACTGCGGATAGCATTTAATTTTTTCTTTTTGCCTAATGCTTTACGAACAGAACGAAACTTTCTCTTTTTATATTTATTCTGTCTGCCGTTACCAAAGAAACGCACTTTTCCGTCATCAGTTACTGCAACAGCCGGAACTTTTAAACCTAAGTCAACTCCCATAACCTTGAATCCCGTTTTTTGAGGAGTAGGCGTAGTGACAGAAATTTGTGCGATCCATTTATTTGACTTTTTCGTGATACGCAATGTGCCTAACTTATGTTTCAGCAAATTGAAATTTCGATTTTCCTTATCAATTAATAAAGCCCGAATAGGC